>NZ_JBHZOZ010000002.1:447399-737996 GCF_042787865.1 Priestia sp. YIM B13486
CCTGGTATGGGCGGATTCCCTGGTATGGGCGGATCACCAGGCATGGGCGGATTCCCTGGTATGGGCGGATCACCAGGCATGGGCGGATTCCCAGGCATGGGCGGATTCCCAGGCATGGGCGGATTCCCAGGCATGGGCGGATTCCCAGGCATGGGCGGATCACCTGGCATGAGTGGATTCCCAGGCATGGGCGGATTCCCTGGTATGGGCGGATTCCCTCGAGTGGGCTAAAAGTTATAGTTGTTTCACAATAACTAAAAATATAAGCGAACTCCCTTATTGTATCAAGGGGCTCGCTTGTATCATAAGGATAATATTGTTGCTTTTATGAGCACTAACTACTTAAAATAGTCTATAAAAGTATACCTTTAAAAACGGTTGATCTCTGTCTAAAACTTATGACTTTCTGAACGATATAAATTAAAGAGTTCTAATTATATTCGTCAGTATATTTTTTATTTTAGCTAATAAAAAATAAGCGCCAATTAGGTGCTTATCGAATATGAATTATAGTTTGTTTAGTAAGTTGTTGGCCAGGCATTAGTTCTAGGGCCTATGCTACATCTTTTAATTCTGGGCTATTAGGTAAATCGTAAGAACCTATAGATTCAAAATGTTGAAGTTGTTCTTCTGTTAAAAGGTTAAGTAGAATGCACACATCTACAACTGCTCTAATAATAGTTATACCGAGCTTTTTTGCTAAATACGGTCTATGATTATCACCAGCACCAACGTAAAATTCACCGCTAGGAAATAATGTTAGGTTAATCTCAACATGAGATGAACCGGTTGTTACATATCAGTGAGTTTCAATTGATTTAAGAAGACGATTTAACTTTTCTTCAGACAAAACATTGTCATGAGTCAAGCCTTTTATTCTTGAAACTGGCACCAACACTGAGCCAACATGATGAATTAAGTAGGTTCTACCATAATTAGTTAAATAACCCTTCGTCATTTTACTCAAGCATATGATACACACTAATAAGAAAGCCTTCATACCTTAATGAAGGCTCTTGTTTACGAGTTGTATCAACACCTTTAAGACAAAGTAGGTGATCACATGTTCTATTCTAATTTCTACACTCCTTTCCCATACGCTTTCTACCCTTATTTTATGCCTTCTTTTGGACGTCCAACTGGATATGTACTGAATGCTAGTGGGGAAGTTGACAGTTGGTGGGGGAATTATCCACTGGGTAAGCCAGCTAAAGCGCCAAAGTTTTTGAGTGGGGGCCAAGCGCCTATTTCAGGACCTGCCATACCTTTCAGATTAAGGGGTTTCTATTAAAGTAATAAGCATAAGGATGCTGATTCATCAGTGTCCCTTTTTATTAAAAACAGGTGATTTGTCATTCTTTGTCGAACTAGTAGGTGAAGAGGTGATACACATATGCTTAAATTTAAAGTTGTTTTTGAATTTATAAACGGCAGGACAAAGGAATTAAAATTTGAAGCCACATCAAAGAAAGAAGTCATTAGTCATATAACAAAACATGAAAAATTTGTTTCGAATGAAAAAGAGCTAGTGCATATCAATTTAAATAATGTGGTGCAGTTTATGGTTACAGAAGAAAAAAATAATAAGGTAAGAATAAATAACTTTTTGTCGAATAGAATAGACAAAAGGTGGTAATAGATATGGTCGATAAAAATTGGATTAATGCTTATGTTTCTAAAATTTCAGGAAAACATTTCGAACTGTTACTGGTTCAAGATATTATTGATTCTTTCGTTGAGATGTTAAATGTAAAGCTAAATGATAATCAACAGTTTAAAGCCAATTTTAATAAAGAAAAAAATGAAATTTCATTTCCAGACTGTTTAGTTTCATTTAAAATTCAAGGACCTACATTGAGTTTGAGGAAAGTTTTAAAATCTAACTATCAAGTTGCTGGAGGAATTAAAATTTTTGATATAGGTTTGGCTTATCATTTAAAATCTGGTGCAGATTTGATTGAAGAGGTTGAAACTATATCTGAAGCATTAGATAGGGCGCTAAGTTATTTACTTTTAGAGCTGAAATAAAAGTGAATATTTTTATAAGTTGAGGTCACTCACAGTGGGTGGCTTTTTATTATGTCTATAATATGTAAGTTGAATATGTGTTAAATAATAAATAAAAAAGAAAAGGTGGCAATGCTAAAGATGAGGGATCATAAGTATACGTCAATCTATGCATCTAATATTATTAACGAGAAGCTAGATGATATTAAAATAATATTTAAGATTGTTGATGTGTACATTAGACATCAGTATTCTCTCATGGTTATGCTGATGTAGTAAGCTCATCGGCTTAGTTATGGTTTATAGTGCTAGTATGGTAAAGCGGTTAGTCGCTATGGTGTAGAAGGTGATTATTTTTATCAAAGCCAAAATAGAGCCTTTTTTTTATGTAAGCTATATTGATTTAATGTGAAATATTGCTAAGTTAATTTAATAATATGGTAGTTTATTTTTGTATCCCTTATATTCTTACATACCATTTAGATTTTAAAGTCAAGAGTTATTTCCTTTTAAGTAGTTGTAAAGAAATATATATTATCCATTTTTATTTATAATTAATATTGCCTTTCTTTTATAAGAGTAAACAAACATGTATTTTATTAAATGCCTGTGTAAAGAGAATACGTAGATTTTTATAATTCCAAGCCGTATATGTCCCAATGACTACAAGAGAAGAGGGCAAAAAGAGATGCACCATTTTTGCCCCACATAATTTAATTTATAATGATATATTTTGAAAATCAGAACCTAATGAAAGTGAATACAACGGCTCTTCAATAGCTTAATGACATACTATGAATCCCGCTTGTTTTTTTTAGAAAAAGATGAGTTTTTTTACAGAATTAAATGTTAGAATATTTAAAAAGGAGGAGTGACATGCACGTAGATAAAAAAAGTGTAAGCAACCAAACAAGCACGATTACCTATACACATATTAAAACGGAAGGGTCTAGTAGCATTTGTTTTATGTTTTCAGGCCTGGGCTATACATACGAAAAGCCGTTATTGTATTATGTAACGATGCTGATGCTAAAACACGAAATTGACGTGGTTCAGATTCACTATACATATCCAAAAGAGATGATGACAAAATCTACAGATGAGATTGCAGACGTTATGATGAAAGACATTAATCTCGTGCTGCAAGACGTTTTATCTCACAACGACTATAAAAATATCATATTTGCAGGAAAATCGATTGGCACAATTCCGCTGATTCAGCGAATCATGAAAGATGCAGCCTATAAAGATGGAGTGATGCTTTTACTGACCCCGCTTTTAACAAGAACAGAACTGTTTGAAAGTTTACTAGAAAGCACTCATAAAGGTCTTATTGTAATAGGAACTCGTGATCACTATTACAATAAATCAGTTTATCAATTAAAAACAAAAAAGATGCATATTGAAGTCATCGAAAATGCCGATCATTCATTGGATGTTTTTTATTCTCCACCCGACTCGTTAAAGGCGTTACAAACCGTTATGAGTCGTATAGAAATGATTTTGTGAGGTAAGAAAAAAGAGAAAGGGGCACAAAATGGATACGCTACGTGAAATTATTTGCGAAAAAAGAGCCTACAGCTATTCACCTCATACTCATGATCATAACTACAGTCAGCTTTTGTTTCCGCTAGCAGGTGCTCTTGATATTCAAACAAGCGAGCAGCACTTAACGCTGCAAGAAGGATGCTTTTACATTCCGCCTCGTCAGCTGCATACGTATCAAGCTAAAAATACAAATGAATGCTTGGTCGTTGATATTCCTTTGAAATTTACAGAAAGTGCGCATCTTTCTCAACAAGCAGCTTTTATTCAATGGAATTCAACATGGAAAGCAATTCGCTACCTTTTACTTGATGGGCTTCAAAAAAGCACTGACAGGGGGGCGCTTGAAGATTTAGTCCGTTACGTTCAGCATTATTTACCAAAGAAACAAACGTTTAAATCCATTGATTACCTTCATGCTAACTTTAATCAAGAGCTAAACATAGAAAGTCTTGCTAAGCTGGAAAATTATCATCCTGCCTATTTTTCTGCTTGGTTTAAACAAAAAACGGGTTATTCACCTCAAAGTTATGTAGCACTTATACGTTTAAATAAAGCAAAAGAACTGTTAAAAGAGACGGGCTACTCGGTAACGTATATTGCGCATGAAGTCGGCTATCACAGCTTGTCTTCATTCACTAAATGGTTTGCAAAACAAGAAGGAGTCTCACCTACTCACTATCGAAGTATCTTAAAAACAGACAAGTAACATCATAAAAGCGGAAAAACTTTTTTCTTTCTTTTAGCTATGATAAAAGAAAGGAGATGGAAATATGAATACTTCATTATCAAAAATACTTATATTATGTGCCGCTGTGTTATGGGGAACTACAGGAACTGCCCAAGCCTTAGCATCTGCTGAAGCGCATTCCGTGGCGATTGGAGCGGTGCGTTTAGCTGTAGGGGGACTGTCGCTTCTTGCAGCTTGTCTTATTCAAAAAAAGAAAGTGGACGTAAGACGCCTTCCTATTCTGCCTCTTGCGGTTGCTGCAGCAAGTATGGCCGCTTATCAGCCGTTATTTTTTTCCGCTGTCATTAAAACGGGTGTTGCAGTAGGAACAATGGTGGCAATTGGCAGTGCGCCTGTTTTATCAGGAGTATTAGATTACATAGTGTACCGCAAGAAACCTACAAAAAAATGGTTGCTTGCTACGGTTACTGGTATTATAGGGTGCAGCTGCTTGTTGTTAAAAAAAGATACTCAAATCGACGTGATAGGTTTGGGTATGGCGATAGGAGCAGGGGCGTCTTTTGCTTGCTACACGACTGTTAATAAAAAAATTGTTCAGCATGTTGATCCGCAAGTAGGGGCTTCGCTTGTGTTTACAGCCGCCGCTGTTTTACTGATTCCATGCTGGTTTATATATGATATGAGCTGGCTAGTTTCTTTACATGGAATAGGCATTGCTCTTCACTTAGGAATACTTACGACGGCGCTTGCTTATGTATTATTTTCTACAGCGCTTAAGTCGGTGCAAGCGTCTACCGCCGTGACGTTATCGCTAGCAGAGCCTGTTACCGCTTTTTTACTTGGCGTCTTTTTTTTAGGAGAATCTCTAACTTTGGTAAACATATGCGGAGCAGCACTAGTATTTGTTAGCCTAGCTTTTTTAACGTATTCTCCGAAGTCATCGTTAAATCAAGAGGTCCATATATAAAAAACCCCCTTTCTTTAAAGAAAGGGGGTTTTTTATTAAGCGTACATGCCTGCTACTTGTTTTTGCAGGTTGCTGTCTTCTAAATACTCATCGTACGTCATTTGCTTGTCAATTACTCCGTTTGGCGTAATTTCAATTACACGATTCGCAATCGTTTCAACGAACTGATGGTCATGAGATGTGAAAATCATTGAACCTTTGTAGCTGATAAGTCCATTGTTTAGTGCTGTGATTGATTCTAAGTCAAGGTGATTCGTAGGATCGTCTAGTAAAAGAACGTTTGAACCGCTTAGCATCATTTTAGAAAGCATACAGCGAACTTTTTCTCCTCCGGAAAGAACGTTTGCTTTTTTTAGTACTTCTTCACCAGAGAATAGCATTCTACCTAAGAAACCGCGTAAGAAGCTTTCGCTTTGATCATTAGGTGAATACTGACGCAGCCAGTCTACTAAGTTTAAATCTCCGTTTTCAAAGTATTCGGAGTTGTCTTTTGGGAAAAAGGCTTGAGACGTTGTCACACCCCATTTGTACGTACCGCTGTCTGCTTCCATTTCACCCATTAAAATCTTCATTAATGTTGAATTTGCAAGTTCGTTGCGGCCTACAAGAGCAATCTTGTCATCTTTATTCATAATAAAGCTTACGTTATCAAGCACTTTTACGCCGTCAATTGTTTTTGTTAAACCTTCAACGCGAAGTACGTCATTTCCAATCTCACGTTCCGGCGTGAAGTTCACGTATGGGTAACGACGAGAAGAAGGACGGATGTCATCTAATGAAATTTTATCAAGCAATTTTTTACGAGACGTTGCTTGTTTTGATTTCGATGCATTTGCGCTAAAGCGAGCGATAAAGGCTTGAAGCTCTTTAATTTTTTCTTCTTTTTTCTTGTTCGCATCTGATGCCATTTTTTGTGCTAATTGACTTGATTCATACCAGAAATCATAGTTACCAACGTAGACTTGGATTTTACTGAAGTCAAGGTCAGCAATGTGCGTACATACTTTGTTTAAGAAGTGACGGTCATGAGATACAACAATGACTGTGTTTTCAAAGTTAATTAAGAACTCTTCTAACCATTGAATTGCTTGAATATCCAAGTTATTCGTAGGCTCATCTAAAAGTAATACATCAGGTTTTCCGAATAAAGCCTGTGCAAGAAGCACTTTTACTTTCTCACTACCCGTTAGTTCAGCCATTTTTTTGGCGTGAAGATCTTCAGAAATACCTAATCCTTTTAAAAGAATAGCTGCTTCTGATTCTGCTTCCCAACCGTTTAATTCAGCAAATTCACCTTCAAGCTCAGCTGCTTTCATTCCGTCTTCATCTGTGAAGTCTGCTTTCATATAAATAGCATCTTTTTCTTGCATTACTTCATAAAGGCGAGCGTGCCCCATAATAACGGTTTTCATAACTTCTTGATCTTCATATTCGAAGTGGTTCTGTTTTAAGACAGCAAGGCGTTCGCCAGGGCCCATATGTACATCACCAGTTTGAGATTCAATTTCACCAGATAAAATTTTTAAAAACGTTGATTTTCCAGCACCGTTTGCGCCGATTAATCCATAACAGTTACCAGGCGTGAATTTAATATTCACATCTTCAAATAACTTTCGGTCGCCAAATCGTAAACTTACATTACTAACTGTAATCATGTATGAGCAGTCCTCCAAATTCAATATCTATAAAATTATACCATTCTTTTGAGATAAGAGCGATATGAATACAATATTTCAAACATAAAGTGTAACCGACACTTTAAGCACTCGTCAACCATTTAAGCGATTTTTTGAGCGGTAAAACTTGATTATTCTAGCATTCACCAAAACATTGAGCGGCAAACCAGTATGTCTAAGCCTTCAGTAGTAAGCTCTTTTTCATTTTTAAGATGGATATTGTATTCCTTTGTATAAGAAACAAAAAGAAGAATAATACTACCTGGTAAATAAAAGAATTTCTACGAAGTAAACACTGATATTTTACAGATGCTTATTTCTAGAATTGCTTTGTTATAGACATAAATAGGGTGATGATCATGTGGAAATTAATTGTTTCCTATCTTCCAGAAGGGCCAGTTTTTATACAAGCAGTTCTGGTTTTTTTCATCCCGTATATAATCTACAAATTATTAAGCGGGATTCGTAATTCAGAGGAAGAGTGATGAAAGTGAAAAAATGGAGATCAACAATAAAAAAAATAGGAAACCATGCGAATGAAAAGGAAAACAAACAGGAATTTACACCTCAAAATTCACCTAATCATGTTACTGAGCATTTAGCTTTAACTCTAGAAGCAGTTAAAAAAGAAATTGGTCATAATTCCGACGTTCATTTTCGGGAGTTTATTATAGGACGCACCGGTATTCAGGCAGCTATTATTTTTGTAGAGGGGCTATCAGATAAAGATCTTATTGAAAAACATATTTTATCATCATTGATGGCTGATTTTTCAAAAGAATACCAACAGGATCAGCTTTACGTAAAGGAAAACCTTTCAAAACAGTTTATTAAAAGCCAAGTATTATCAATCGGTGATGTAGAAGAGGTTCATTCCATTAAAGAAGTAACATCAAAAGTCTTAACAGGATCTACGGCTCTTTTAATTGACGAAATATCACCTGCTTTAATTCTTGGTACAAGCAAAGTAAAAACAAGGACGATTGAAGAGCCCGTATCAGAAGCATTAGTGAGAGGGCCAAGAGTAGGCTTCACTGAATCTTTAAGTGATAATACTTCTTTATTAAGAGGAAGCGGAGACATTGAAAATTTGTCGCTAGTGAAATTTCAAGTAGGAAAGCGTTCCAAAAAAGACTTAGTTGTTGCTTACATAAAGGAGATTGTTGATCCAGAGCTAGTTGAAGAAGTAGAAAAACGAATTAAAAAAATTGATCTTGATAATGTACCGGAGTCAGGATATGTTGAACAACTCATTGAAGATAATTACCTTAGTCTATTTCCTCAGGTGCAGAATACGGAGCGTCCTGATCGTGTAATTGCTGCTTTAATGGAAGGGAGAGTAGGCATTTTATTAGACGGGACGCCTTTTGCTTTGATTGCTCCCGTTACGTTTAGCATGATGTTACAGTCGCCGGAAGATTATTACGAAAGGTGGATTCCCGGTACATTTATTCGTTTTCTTCGTTATATCGCAGTAGTTCTTTCGCTTTTTACACCGGCTTTGTATATTGCTTTTATTTCGTTTCACCCAGGGATGATTCCGACTAAGCTCGCTATTTCCATTATAGGAACAAAGTCTGGAGTACCATTTCCAGCCCTTATAGAAGCCTTATTTATGGAAATAGCTATCGAAATCTTGAGAGAAGCTGGACTCAGGTTACCAAAACCAATTGGTCCAGCAATGGGAATTGTCGGTGGATTAATTATTGGAGAAGCTGCTGTGCAGGCAGGGATTGTTAGCCCTATTTTAGTGATTATTGTGGCGTTAACTGCGATTTCATCATTTGCTATTCCGCAATATAGCGTCGGGATTTCACTGCGTATTCTTCGCTTCATAGCTATGCTATGTGCTGCCATACTTGGATTATATGGAGTCGTTTTATTTTTCCTTTTTATGACCAGTCATTTGGTGAAACTAAAAAGTTTTGGCGTATCTTACATGAGTCCAGCGGTACCCTATCGTTTAAGTGAATGGAAAGACTTGATGGTCCGTATGCCTCTTATGATGATGAAAAGACGTCCAAAGATGATGCATACCAAAGATTCTCTACGAAAAGGATAGCAGCTTATGATAAAAGGAAGTGAATCAGTGGTAATGATAAATTCAAACGATCGTATTACGACGCCCCAAACAGCTATTATTGTCATCAATTTCATACTTGGAACCGGTATTCTGACGTTGCCTCGAACAGCTGCGGAACAAGTGAAAACACCAGATGTGTGGCTAACTGTTATTCTAGGAGGAATAGTCACCATGATAGCAGCGATAATCATGGTGAAATTAAGCCGGAAATTCCCTGGAAAGACGTTTTATCAATACAGTAAAGAAATTACAGGGAAATGGTTAAGTAAGTTAATTAGCTTACTTATGATAGGTTATTTTTTACTGCTTGGTGGTTTTCACGCCCGTTCATTGGCAGAAGTAACCGGATATCTCTTGCTAGAAGGAACGCCGACGTGGGCTATTATTATGCCATTTATGTGGATAAGCCTCTATTTAATTAGAGGGGGCATTAATCCGATCGCTCGACTGTTTGAAATTATATTCCCTATTACCGTTATTCTTTTTTTACTGGTAGCTTTTATGAGTATAAAAATATTTGAAATAGATAATCTGCGCCCCGTACTTGGATCAGGAGTCCTTCCTGTACTAAAAGGGGTAAAAACAACTGCTCTTGCATTCACGGGTCCTGAAATCATGTTAATCATTTTAGCTTTTATGAAAGAACCACACAAAGCAGGAAAAGCTGTGCTAGTTGGAATTACCATTCCTATATTTATTTATGTGATTACTGTTGTAATGGTTATCGGAGCGTTATCGATTGATGGAGTAGTAATAAGAACATGGCCCACGCTTGATTTAATAAGGAGTTTTGAGCTGACAGGCTTGATTTTTGAACGATTTGATTCCTTGCTGCTAGTTGTATGGATCATGCAGATGTTTGCTTCTTTTACTATTAACCATTATGCCGCTTCATTAGGACTGTCTCAGCTTTTCCAAAAAAACATTCATCCATTTATGTATGGTTTGCTTCCGGTTATATATCTTATTTCCATGATTCCTAAAAATATTAATGATGTATTTAAATTGGGAGATGTGATTGGCAATATCGCCTTAGTTTTATTTGGGTTTTTGCCGCTGCTTCTTCTCATTATTTCAAAAGTAAAGGGAGTAAAATATGAAACAAACCTTTAACCATTTCCAGTTCCTATTGGTTTTGTTTTCTGTTTTTTTGCTCTTTCCTCTGGCAGGCTGCTGGAGCAGTCATGAAATTGAAGAGCAAAGTTTTGGAGTGGGTGTGGCCTATGATAAAGGTAAGGAGTCCATAGCTGAAAAAGAATTTGATGAACAAGGAGAAGGGTATACTAAAAAGAACCTGATTACGTCAACTTATCAACTTATCACTCCTCAAGTCGCAAGTTCAACCACTAAACAAGGAGGACCGCAGCAGAAATCTTACGTAAATATTTCGGAAACAGGAGATTCTCCTTTTCAAATGCTTCGTGAATTATCTTTAAGAAGTGACACTCCTTTAACTAGTCCTCATATGAAAGTAATGGTTATCAGTGAGGCCCTTGCACGAGCGTATAGTTTAGAGCAATTAGTGGACCAAACTCTTCGGGACAATGATTTTAGACCTAGTTGCCTTGTGTTTATTAGTAAAGGAAGAGCTAGCGACACGTTAGAATCAAAAACAGCAGGAGAGATCCCAGCTTTCCACTTGTATGGAATGATAGACAATACGTATCGAACAACGCGAATTTTACCGCCCATGCCGCTTATTAAATTAGCAAGCAAGATTCAAACTGGGTCTAGTTTTCTGATGCAAAATGTATTATCAGCAAATGGAGAAATCAAATTTGCGGGTGCTGGTATAATTAAAGGGGAAACAAGCAAAATGATTGGTTTTTTGAATGAAGAAGAACTAGATGGTTTGGCTTGGATCACAGGCAAAGGGAAAGGCGGGCTAGTGAAAAGCTTTGATAAAAAGACTGGTCAGCTGATTGTATATGAAATAGAGTCTATGAAAAGTCATATTCAACCCCATGTTAAAGGAAATGATATCTCTTTTGATGTACACATTGAATCAGTGGGAAGGCTATCTGAAAGTTGGATGACTTCAGGGAGCTCTTTTAATAATCAATTTTTACAGAATGCGCAAAAAACCTCAGAAAAGAAAGTAAAGCACCTGGTAAGAAACGTACTAGAAAAAATGCAAACAAAATATAAAGTTGATGTTGCAGGTTTCGGAAATCAATTGAGAATTAAGCAGCCTAGAACATGGATGAGGGTCAAAGAAAATTGGGATCAAACATTTAGTGAAGTGCCAATTAACTATGATGTGAAGTTAACGATTAAAGATTATGGAGCATCCGCGTCAAAAAAGTAAGCACCCGACTGTAACATTGCTGATCTTTATGTCAAAAATGAAACTCCCACAAGAATAATAATCTCAGAACTTCCCATGAAATACTCATCACATGCTTCGTACGGAGCCTTCAATAAACAACAAATAAGAGCTGCCGATTTTCGACAGCTCTTATTTGTTGTTATTCAAAAATATAAGCTAATGCTTGAAGAGCCTGTTCTGGCGTTTCGACTACAACCTGGGCTTTGTTTGACAGTTCTTTAAGCGGATGGTGCAGTTTTTCAGGGCGAACCAAAATTAGCGGTTTATCTAATGCAATGGCTGTCGCCGCATCCATTGCGCTGTTCCACTGCTTGTATTTTTCGCCAAATAAAGCAATAACCACATCAGATTTTTTAAGGAGTACCTGCGTGCGTAAATTATTAATTTGAGAAGCAGCTTCATCTTTTAAGACAGCGTTAGGCTGTTTTCCTAAAATTTCTTCTCCAATGTTGTCGGAGCGGTCATGGTCTGTCATGGGACCGACAAAGGTAAGGGGAAGGTTTAATTGTTCTGCTTGGTTTTTAATTTCGTCTCGCCAGTTATCGTGAATTTGCCCGGCAAGGTATACGGTTAAATTCATTATGTAGAAGTCCTCCTCTAACTAAAGTTTGTTTTATTTTATCAAATGTAAGCGGATAATACGAATGATTTGAATGGGCTACTTTTCCAAAAATAAGGTTATAGTAGACAAATAGTTAAAAAAGAGAAACAATAGAAAGCGTATTGCTAATTAAAGAAAGGATGTACATGATGACAGAAACAGTGCTACAAGTAGATCATGTCAGTAAAGTAATTGGGAAGAAAACCATTTTGCATGATGTATCCTTATCGGTTGAGCGCGGTGAGATTTTCGGATTGCTTGGTCCGAACGGCTCTGGAAAAACAACGTTAATTCGTACCGTCGTAGGACTCATCAAAGAAACAGAGGGAACAATTATCGTCAATGGATTTCCTTTAAAAGAACAGTTTACATCAGCTATGAAATCAATTGGAGCGATTATTGAAAACCCTGAGTTTTATGATTATCTGACGGGCTATCAAAATTTAAAACACTTTGCGAATATGCATGAAGGGATCACATCAGAACGCTTGGATGAAGTGATTGCTTTAGTAAAGCTTGAAAACAGCATTCATGCAAAAGTGAAGACGTATTCTCTTGGGATGAGACAGCGTTTAGGAGTAGCTCAAGCTATTTTACATAAGCCTGCATTGCTTTTACTAGACGAACCAACAAACGGTCTAGACCCAGCGGGAATGAGAGAATTTCGTACATATTTACAAACCCTCTGCAGGGAAGAAGGAATTTCGATCTTAATCGCGAGCCACTTATTAAAAGAAGTAGAAGCACTATGTGACCGCGTTGGCATTATTCAAGACGGTGAGTTAAAAGCCATTCAAGATCTATCTCCAAATCGTCAAGATCAAGGAACGTACGTAGAATTTGAAGTGTCTGATGCGCAAAAAGCAGCGGATCTTTTATCACAAGAATTTGAAGTAACGATGAGATCACATAGTATCGACGTGGCGATTGTAAAAGAACAAATTCCAGCTGTGAATAAAAAATTAGTGGACAGCGATATTTTAGTCTACCGAATCACTCCTGTGTATGAGACGCTTGAAGATTCGTTTATGTCCGTTACGGAAGGAGAGCACCATGCTTAAGTTAATTCAAAATGAACATATGAAATGGTTTCATAAAAGAAGTACAAAAGTCACGTTTATTACAATCGGTATTTTAACTCTTTGTATGGCTCTTTTAATGAAGAAAGTAGCAAACAGTGCAGGAACAGAAGACAACATTTTGAACTTCCTGTCATTTAGTTCAGGTATGCTGATTCTCGTTCAATTTTTCGCGCTTGCTGTTGGAGGGTCAATGGTTGCAAAAGAGTTTGAAGCAGGTACCATTAAGCTTCTTTTAATTCGCCCTGCTAGACGTTCAACGATTTTAGCATCCAAGTACATAACCCTCATTTTAATTAGCTTGTATTATTTACTGAGCTATTTGCTTTTTTCGTTTGTATGGGGAGCATTGTTCTTTGGCTTTACCAGTCTAGAAGGAGATGCGCAGCTGCTTAAAAACATTACGCTTACGTATGACAGCGCGTATATGGAAACGTTTATGATGATGACATTTGCATTCATGCTGTCGTCTTTATTCAGAAACAGCGCGCTTGCTTCCAGTCTGGCTATTGTCGTAAGTATCGGGGCAAAAGCAGTAACAGGACTAGTATCACAGTTTGGTTTATGGTGGGGAAAATTTTTACTGTTCGCCAACACAAACTTTGTGCAGTATATGGACGGAATGAAGACGATGTTTGACGGCATGACGATTCCATTTTCCATTTTCATCTTAGTTGCGCATTTTGTCTTCTTTATGGGCGTGGCATGGGCAGCGTTTTTAAAACGAGACGTAGCTAATTGATGTGAGAATTTTCGCACTATATATTTTTCTAAAATAGCATTTGACAATTAAATAAAAAGAGATTACAGTAGTGAAAGACTATTTTTAAAACAACTATAAACTTCTTATCAAGAGAGACGGAGGGACTGGCCCTATGATGTCTCGGCAACTGGCTGTACGCAGTGCGGTGCCAAATCCAGCAGACGATGTTTCGTTTGGAAGATGAGAAGGGTAATCTTATGATACAAATAAGAGACCTCTTCTTATCAATAAGAAGAGGTCTTTTTTTATTACGTAAACAAGAGGTGTTAAGAATGGAACAACAAAAAGGAAACGGCTGGGCGCTGTTACCGCTGGGCGTCTTTTTAGTCCTGTTTGTCGGATCAGGAATTATAACGGGAGATTTTTATAAGCTGCCTGTATTAGTAGCCATTATCATTGCAGCCATCGTGGCGCTGGCTATGAACCGCAAAGATTCACTTAATGTAAAAGTGGAGCGTTTTGCTAAAGGAGCAGGGCATCCTGATATCATTATTATGGTGCTTATTTTTATTTTAGCAGGTGCTTTTTCTCAAGTTGCTAAAGGCATGGGAGCTGTTGATTCAACGGTAAACTTAGCGCTTTCTGTGCTTCCGCAAAGCTTAGTGGTAGTCGGAATCTTTGTTATTGGCGCATTCATTTCCATTTCGATGGGAACATCAATGGGAACAATCGCTGCGCTAGGGCCTATTGCTGTAGGAATCAGTGAGCAAGCGCATGTATCCATTACATTGGCCATTGCTGCCGTTATTGGTGGTGCAATGTTTGGAGATAATTTATCGATAATTTCTGATACAACCATTGCAGCAGTTCGTACGCAAAAAACAAATATGTCAGATAAATTAAAAGTAAACTTTTTTATTGTCCTTCCTGCAGCGATTGTTACGGTAATTTTATTGCTTGTAATGACGCTAGGCAATACATCATCAGTAGAAATTAAAGATTTTAGCTGGTTTAAAATCTTGCCTTATGTCGGCGTACTCGTTGCTGCCATATTTGGTGCAAACGTATTAAGCATTTTAACCGGAGGAATTGTGCTAGCCGGCGTGATTGGATTAGCTGACGGAAGCTACACGCTTTCTTCTCTTGCTAAAACTGTGACAGAAGGTATTGGCGGAATGTCAGAGTTAATTATTTTATCTCTGCTAATCGGCGGAATGGTTGAGCTTATTCGCTATAATGGCGGTATTCAGTTCTTATTGAATTTATTAACACGACGCATTCAAACAAAAAAAGGCGGAGAATTCAGCATCGCTGGACTGGTAAGTTTAACAAATTTAGCAACGGCTAATAACACGATTTCAATTATTACGGCAGGTCCGTTAGCAAAAGAAATCTCTGATAAGTATTCAATTGATAATCGTAAATCAGCCAGTCTGCTTGACTTGTTTTCATGCAGCGTTCAAGGGCTTATCCCTTACGGCGCACAAATGCTTCTCGCAGCAGGATTTGCTAAAGTTTCACCGATTGAGATTATTCCATTTACATTCTACCCAATGTTAACAGCGGTTTGCGGGATCATTGCAATTGTAATTGGATTTCCTCGTTTAAATAAAAAGTCAAAGTCATCTAAAGAAGCTGCGTAATATCAAACCCTTAAAAAGAATGTTCTTTTTAAGGGTTTTTTACTGTTTAAAAAAATCAGTCGGCTTTTCATCATCTAACTCCTTCCAAAGCGTCTCGTTCTGTTTAAGTGCATAAGCCGCTCCTCCAATTTCAATTCCGCATAATAAAATGAATAATAAAATACCCATGAAATGACCTCCTTACGTAAATGAGTAAAAACACGATGGTAACGGGTTTAGCTTCTTGCTGTTTCACTTTATAATGAGAATAAAGTATGAAACGCGTTTCAGCGCAAGAGAAAAAGGTGAAAACATGACAAATATCCGAGATATCGCAAAAAAAGCTGGTGTATCTGTTTCGACTGTATCCCGGGTGCTAAATCATCATCCGTATGTAAAAGAAGAAAAACGCCGGCTGGTAGAGCAGGTTATTCACGAACTTAATTATGAACAAAACATTAATGCCGTTCACTTATCAAAAGGGAAAACAAATATGATTGCCGTCGTCTTGCCTTTTATTAATCATCCGTATTTTAGTCTGCTTTTAGAAGGAGTGGCATCTCAGGCGTTAGAAAAGCAGTATCAGCTTGTTATTTGTCAGACGAACTATGATGTAAAAAAAGAAGAAGAAGCGCTTCATATGCTAAAAACAAAGCAAGTTGATGGAGTGATTATTTGTTCTAGAGCAAGCAGCTGGAGCACGATTGAATATTATCAGCAGTACGGGCCGATAGCCGTGTGCGAAAACGTACAGAATCGTTCTATTCGCTCCGTTTACGTTGATCATTATGCAGCTTTTAAGCAGGCGCTTATGTATTTAAAAGAAAAAGGATATACGGATATTGGCTACTGTATTGGAAGGATGACGGGTACGAATAGTCAACAGCGGCAACAAGCATACAAAGAATATGTAGAAAGAATAAATCAGCCTTATCATCCGGAATGGGTTTTTCAAGGCTGTTTGAACGTGACAGATGGTGAAAAAGTGGTGGAAAAACTAGTGCAGATGAAAAATCGGCCTCAGGCGCTTTTAGTAACAAACGATCAAGTAGCTATCGGAATAAAAGCTCAGTGCGAACAAGCGGGTATTTCAGTTCCTGGTGAATTAGCTATCATTGGTTTTGATAATCATCCGCTTTCTTCTTATTTACAAATAACAACGATCGAACTTCCTCTTAAGGAAATGGGAGAAACGCTTTTTACATTAGTGGGAAGCAAGGTTCTTCAGAAAATTGAGCTCCCTTTTCGGTTTATTGAGCGTAAAAGCGTATGAATTCTTGATGATGCCATGAGGTGTTTTTACCGGATAAAATGAGCAAAAGCGGACATCATACGAGTAAAGAAAGAAGAAAAGGATGATGATCGTGGAGAAAAAAGAATATCAAGTGGGAGATCAAGTATTTGTTATTTACCGAAATCCTCATACGGCAAACGTTGCGAATATTAATCAGGCTGAAATTGTTGAACATCCCGAAAACAAAGGTGAAAAGGCGCTGTTTTTACATGAGTCTTACCATTTGTTAGCTGAAGATGATGCCGTATATTCAACGTATGAAGAAGCTGAAAAAATGTATAATAAGATATTTGATTATGAACAATATGACTGATGCAAGGCTCTCTTAACGGAGAGTCTTTTTTGTTTGAAAAATAATTACCAAGGATAGAGTCTTTTTATTTTTCAAACGCTATTAGTACTAGAAAAAAGGAAGTGTACATGATGATAAAACCTTTTGTACCTCAATTAGTATATATTGAGCCAGGGGCAATGGAGTACCCGCTTGGTGTTCAATTAAAAGAAAAATTTGAGAAGATGGGAATTGAGATTCGTCAAACAACTTCTCATAATCAAGTGCGTAATATACCGGGAAAAAATGATTTGCAAAAATACCGCAATGCCAAGTCGACTTTAGTAGTTGGCGTGCGTAAAACATTGAAATTTGATACATCTAAACCGTCAGCTGAATATGCAATACCATTTGCAACAGGGTGTATGGGGCATTGTCACTATTGCTATTTGCAGACAACAATGGGAAGCAAACCATATATTCGCACGTACGTGAATGTTGAAGAAATATTAGGTCAAGCAGAGCAATATATGCAGGAGAGAGCCCCTCAAATAACGCGATTTGAAGCGGCTTGTACATCTGATATCGTAGGAATTGACCATTTAACACATTCATTAAAGCGGGCGATTGAGTATTTTGGGGAAAGTGAACTAGGTCAACTGCGCTTTGTGACTAAATTTCATCACGTGGATCATTTATTGGATGCTAAACATAATGGTCGCACGCGCTTCCGCTTTAGCATAAATGCAGATTATGTTATAAAAAACTTTGAACCTGGTACATCTCCTCTTGATTACCGGCTTGAAGCTGCTAATAAAGTTGCAAAAGCCGGATATCCACTTGGCTTTATTGTGGCGCCTATTTACATTCATGAAGGTTGGCAAGAGGGATACCGTCAGTTGTTTGAAAAGCTGGACGCCTCTATACCTGAGGAGTCCAGAGATGATATTACGTTTGAAATGATTCAGCATCGCTTTACCAAGCCGGCCAAGCGGGTAATCGAGAAAAATTATCCGAAAACAAAGCTTGAGATGAATGAAGAGGAGCGCCGCTACAAGTGGGGGCGTTACGGAATTGGAAAATATGTATACGCAAAAGATGAAGAACAAGAATTAAGAGAAACATTAGAATATTACATTGATCAGTATTTTCCGAATGCAAAAATCGAATACTTTACGTAATTATTCTACAGTAATTGAAAAGTTATTCTGACGCCTTAGTCAAAATAACTTTTCAATTTTTAATGTAAAAAAATAAATTACTTGCTAATAAGTTGAAAAAAAGAGGTTATTTTTATCGCTTGTCGTATTACATACAAAAGGGAGGTGACTGAGATGTTAAAAAATGAAGAGTTTGCGCTAACAAAAGAATTAACAAACGAACAGCAAGAAGCTGCACGGAATTTTATTCAAGTGTTGTTCCAAGAGAATTTATCTGAATTTTGGAACATATTATGTGATATCGACAAGTCTCGGATTTACGGCTTGTATGAAGCAAACCATTATTATGATTCTGATATTGAACTACATGGGTTTGTACAAGAAATAAGAGATAATGTAAGAGCTGTTTATGCGCCTCTTCAAGGGCAAGGGGGTATTTCGACGAAAGTTCGATATACAAGCGAAGGAAAGATGTATGTATACATATTAGGCAGTGGCGAAAACCCTAAGGTATATCCTGTTGGATTAATGCCTGAAACATATATCGAACAAGAACGTTTTTCTCAGCGGCTTCAAATTAGCATTTATAACGACGAGTTTCGAAACGTTGCCCTATAAACCATATATTATATATGGAAAAATAAAGAATAATAAAATTAATTTGTTAAAATAGCAATATTTGGGGTATGTAATAGGTATAACATTAAAAAGGGGTGAAAGAAATGCATTATTATCGTATTTCAGAGGGAGACCATGAAGAGTATTGTGAAACGATTCTGCTTCATGAAAAGAAGTTTTGCAAAGAAACATTTCAATCTATGGTGCGAGAAGCAATGAATAATAAGCCCGGTAAAATTGACCGTGTGGATATTGTTAAATATTTAATTGGTCACCATAGCTTTCAAGTAGCCCACATCGAAGCGGGATTTCATAGTACATACAGCGAGAAAGTGACATAAAAAATGCAGCACATCCTATACAACGAACTTTTCTTTTGAAAAGGGCGCTGTATTTTTTTTTGCTAAAAATAGAATGTTTCTAAGCGATATTCCTTTTAACGGTATAATAGTTAAGTACTGTAAGATATACATATAAAAACCACAAATACTTTAAAGAGAAAGGATGAGGAAACATGGAAAAAGAAAGAATAGAAGAACTTGAACGAAAAATAAGCAGTTTAGAAGAAGACGTAGTCAGGCTAAAGTCGCTCGTATATAAAACAAATTCTCCAAAGCCAAAAACAGTTCATCCTCCTCCCAAGCAGCGCGAGGAGACCACTAAACGTCCTGCTCAAACAGCAGCTAAAAGTTCACAGGCAATAGAAGAACCTGTTGATTGGGAAAAATTCCTTTTTCAAACATGGCTGCCGAGAATTTTTATTTTTGTATTTATTATTGGTGTGCTATGGGGATTTAAAGCAGCTTCTGACTATGGGTTAATGAATGAAAAAGCAAAAGTTGTTCTCGGTTTCGTTGTTTCAATAGGTTTTGCTGTGACAGGTCATTTCCAAATTAAAAAGGGCAGGTTGGTGCTCGGGCAAGTACTTGCAGGAGGAGCTATTCCTATTCTCATGTTAACGACGTTTGCGATGCATAGCCTGTATCATTTAGCGGGACCAACGCTTGCTTTTATACTAAATGCGAGCTGGATTATCCTAGGGATTATCGCGACAGTCTTTTATCGTTCACAGGCATTAGGTATTATTAGCGCAGTTGGAGGCGTACTCGTTCCCTTTCTTATTGAAAGTAATTCGCCTAATGCGCTCGTTTTCATTGGCTATGAAACGTTTCTGTATATTGCCTTTTTATATGTAGCAATAAAACAAAAATATTCAATTTTATATGTTCTTTCCGCGGTACTATTAAATCTTACGCTACTCATTTATTACTCGTTTGTTGGTGATAATGGTGTAAAAGAGTTATTAGGTATGGCGATTCTTATTCAGCATTTATGCTTAATTTCTAGTTTTTTTCTATCACAATCCGTACTCCAAGTATATGCGTTTACCCTTCTATCGAGTTTAGCAGTTACGTACGGATGGCTGCTCGCCGTTTTTGACGATGGCACGACCACAATGGTGCTGCTTGCGCTAGTTATTATTTACGCATTAGGTGTTTACGCAGTAAGAAGTTCTAAAGAGAAATTTGAATTTTTTATTACCTATTTAATTGTTGCAGTAGCGTTTTTTATTCATCAGCTCGTCGATTTAAGAGAAGGAGTCATTTTATATGTGATTCAAGGACTGGCTGTTTACTATATCGCCATGACGTATAAAAATCTACTTCATCAACTATTTTCTTATACGATTTATATACTGAGCGCAACGTATATCTTAGTTACACCAATCGAACAAGTACTGTCTCTTCCGACATTAAATTGGCTTGTTGTGTTAGCTTCTATTCTAGTATTTATATGGATCAGCATTCAAAAAACAGAAAAAGATGAGCACGATACGTTCAAAATTGGAGGAAGTATTGTTTTTTCTATTCTTTCTTTAATTTTTGCTACGGAAGTTGCGGCCGCTGGCACCAATCATCTTTCCGCTAATCCGCAAACGCTTATTATGACGGCCGTTTGGTTAGGACTGTCCATTGCAGCATTTATAATAGGATCACTTAAAACGTTTAAAACAGCAACGTATATCGGCGTGGGCATTTTGTTCTTAACACTTTTTAAACTCGTTTTATACGATTTACCTTTTATCCCAATGGCTATACGGGCCTTGTTATTTATTGTCTTAGGAGCTATCGGTTTAATTATCTCGCGACTATTTTATAAAAAGAAGTAGCTAGAAGCTGAAGAGAAATTCTTCAGCTTTATTTATTATAATATTATTATGTAAACTTAATCTTGAAGTCGTACAAAAAGTATACAATCATGTATAATGGAACAAGTGAATTGGAGGTATACATAAAATGAAATCACTTGTATTAGCAGAAAAGCCAAGTGTAGCACGTGATCTTGCGCGCGTACTTGGCAGCACCCAAACAAAAAAAGGGTATATTGAAGGACCAAAGTATGTCGTAACATGGGCACTCGGTCATTTAGTTGAATTACAAACACCAGAGGATTATGATAACCAATATAAAACGTGGCGATTAGAAGATCTGCCAATCATGCCTGAGAAAATGAAATTAAAAGTAATTCGTAAAGTGAGTTCTCAGTTTCGCACAGTATCCGATCTAGCAAAAAGAAAGGATATTGGAGAGTTAATTATTGCGACTGATGCAGGGCGTGAAGGAGAACTTGTAGCACGCTGGATTATGGAAAAGGTACGCTGGAACAAGCCGTTTAAACGCCTTTGGATTTCGTCTCAAACGGATAAAGCAATTCGTGACGGGTTTAAACAGTTAAAACCAGGAAAAGAGTTTAATCGCTTGTATGATTCAGCCGTTTGCCGTTCAGAAGCCGATTGGCTTATCGGTTTAAACGTAACGAGAGCGTTAACGACTAAATATGAAGAACCATTGTCGGCAGGAAGGGTACAAACACCGACGCTGGCGATGATAATTGAGCGTGAACAAGTAATTAATACATTCAAACCTAGTGAATATTGGACGCTTACAGCTCAGTTTTCATCTTTTGAAGCGGCTTGGCAAAAGGGCAATGAAAAGCGCATCTTTGATGAAAAACGCGCAAAAGAGCTGCACTCAAAATTATCAGGTGAGGCAGTTGTAAAAACAATTAAGCGCAAAATGCATAAAGAAGCGCAGCCGCTTCCTTATGACTTAAACGAACTGCAGCGAGATGCTAACAAACGCTTTAACTTCTCTGCTAAGAAGACATTGAATGTACTTCAAAAGTTATATGAACAGCATAAGTTAGTCACGTATCCGCGTACAGATTCCCGTTATTTAACAACAGATATGGTTTCTACTATGAAAGAGCGCTTGGAAAGCATCTCTGCTGTATATAAAGAAGAGGTTCGTCCAATTTTAAGAAATGCACAGTTGCCAAAGCGAGTGGTTAATAACGAAAAAGTAAATGATCACCATGCTATTATCGTAACGGATCAGCCTGTATTTCTACAGGACTTATCAGCTGATGAACGAAAGCTGTATGACTTAATTGCAAAGCGATTTATTTCATTATTTTATCCTGCATATGAGTATGAAGTGGTTAAAGCAGAGCTTGAAGTAAATGGGGAACAGTTAGTAGCAAGCGGAAAGCAAGTCGTGAATGCAGGCTTCAAAAAAGTTTCTGGCGGAGACTCAGAAGCAACGGTGAAGCTGCCTGATATGGAAGAAGGCAGCAAGCTGCTCATTCAAGATGTAACGATGAAGAGTGCATTTACAGAGCCGCCGCAGCGCTATACAGAAGCGGATCTTCTTGGACAAATGGAAAAACATAATTTAGGTACCCCGGCAACACGTGCAGATATTATTGAAAAACTTCTGCAGAATGAATCCATTGATCGCCAAAACAATCGTCTGCACGCAACTAAAAAAGGGAAGCAGCTGATTGACCTAGTAGCAGATGAGTTAAAGTCGCCTGAGCTTACGGCTAAGTGGGAACGTGACTTAGAAGCAATTGCTAAAGGAAAAGGAAATGCAAAAGAGTTCTTAACAAATATTCGCGAACAAACAGAAAAGCTAGTTAAGCAAGTAAAAACGAGTAATCAAACGTACAAACCTCATAATTTAACGGGCTCTAAGTGTCCGGAATGCGGTTCTTTCTTGAAAGAAAAGAAAACAAAGCAAGGAAGAGTGCTCGTTTGTTCAAGCCTGGAGTGCAGCTATAGACGCGCAAAAGACCCTAAACTATCAAATCGACGCTGTCCGCAGTGTCATAAGCGAATGGAAATTCACTCAGGAAAAGCGGGCACGTACTTCCAATGCCGTTCATGTCAAGTAGTGGAAAAAGCTGAGGACAAAAAGAAAAAGATTTCAAAACGAGAAGAACGAAAGCTTCTTAACAAATACAATGATGACGGAGCATTTGGTTCAAGCTTGGGTGATGCTTTAAAACAAGCCCTTCAAGATAAAAAAGATAAATAATGTGGAAAAGTGCGATACCACGGTATCGCACTTTTTTCGTATAATATGGATTAAGTGATGAGTAAGTAAGGTGGAGTGGAATAATGAAAAGAAAAAGCAGGGGAATGGATCATTTAATCGCGTTCTTTATAGTAGGAGCGATGGTACTAATCATTTTAGCGATACTAGTGGGAAGCTACTTTTTTGGTTTTATAGGCTTCCTTAGAGTAATGGGAGTGGAATATGAGTCCTACTGGGCCATATGTTTATTTCTATTTTTAATTTTTGTATTTGGCTCTATCACAGAGCTTTTTTTCAAAGGCACTCATTTTTTAAATGAAGAATGCCAGACTGAATAGAGTACTATGTGTAACATCCGCAGCTTTTGTAGATATATTTTTTACTTTTCTATCAGTTTATATAGCAGACTCGCTTGTGAGCGGCATCACTGTATCTATTTTAGCGGTGACTCTTTTATCCGTCTTATTTTTTTGATGGAGAGTGCATTGAATAGTGAATTTCTACGTAAAAAAACAAGCTGATGAAGTTTCTCATCAGCAGCGCATCAGCAAGAAAAGCTCATCATATCAAGCTTCAACGCTATTTAAAGAACCCTGTAACATATTTTTTTAAAAAAGTATGTGATTTTTTTCACATATCTCTTGAAAAAGGACAAACATGTTTGTATAATAAGAATTGTAAAAGATATGTGAAAAACTTCACAATATCATATTTTCTATAATCCTAAGGGGGATATCATCTATGAAAATTGCAGTAGTAGGGTGTACACATGCAGGAACGGCAGCAGTAAAAAATCTGGCAGAACTTTATCCAGAAGCTAAAATTACAGTTTATGAGCGAAATGATAATGTTTCATTTTTGTCTTGTGGAATTGCGCTCTATGTAGGCGGGGTCGTAAAAGATGCAAATGGCTTATTTTACTCTTCACCGTCTGAATTGCAAGAGATGGGTGTAAATATGAAAATGAAGCATGAAGTTACGAATATTGATACAGATGGTAAAAAAATAGCTGTACGAAATTTAGAAACCAACGAAGAATTTGAAGATACATTTGATAAACTAGTGATGACAACTGGATCATGGCCGATTATTCCAAACCTTGAAGGCATCGATTTAAATAATGTTGTGCTTTGTAAAAACTATCAGCATGCTAATCACATTATTGAAAAAGCGAAGCAAGCGAAGAAAATAGCCGTAATTGGTGCGGGCTATATTGGTGCAGAATTAGTAGAAGCATTCGAAGTGTATGGAAAAGAAGTGACGTTTATTGATAGTGCTGATCGTATTTTAAATAAATATCTTGATCCAGAATTTACGAATTTAATGGAAACTGAGTTTGAAAATCGAGGAGTTAAATTAGCATTAAACCAAGCGGTTACTAAATTTGTAGGCAGTGAGGGATCTGTTGAAAAAGTAGTGACAACTGATGGCGAATACGAAGCGGATCTTGTTATTCTGTGTGTTGGCTTCCGTCCAAATACAGACTTAGTAAAAGGACAAGTAGATATGCTTCCAAACGGGGCAATTGTGGTTGATGAATATATGCAAACAAGCAAAAAAGATATATTTGCTGCCGGAGATAGCTGTGCCATTTACTACAATCCGATTAAGAAACATGCTTATATTCCGCTTGCTACCAATGCGGTTAGAATGGGAACATTAGTAGCTCAAAACCTTGTTAAGCCGACGATTAAGTATATGGGAACACAAGGAACGTCAGGCTTGCATATTTATGATTACAATGTTGCATCTACCGGCATAACAGAAACAGCAGCTTCTCTTTTTGATATGAATGTGAAAAGTATCACAATATCAGAGAATAACCGACCTGAATTCATGCCAACGTACGAAAATATTACGTTAAAAGTAGTATATGAAGAAGAAACAAGACGAATTGTAGGTGCACAGGTTATTTCTAAAATTGATGCTACTCAAGCAATCAATACATTGTCTGTATGTGTACAGCAGGAAATGACGATCGATGAGCTTGGCTTTATGGACTTTTTCTTTCAGCCGCATTTTAATAAGCCTTGGCATTTCTTAAACCAAGCAGGACTTCAAGCGCTTCAAGCATAAAAAAGCAGGTGACTACCTGCTTTTTTTATGTGGATTTTATTATCTTTTTTATTTTAGCAGGTCTAAAGCGGATCCAGCCTATAGTAAGGAGAATAAAAGGATAAAAAGCTCCTACGAAAAAACTATAGGGAATCCACGTTTCGGCTAACCATGTTTTTTGATAGATAATAGTTGGATAAACGATAATAGAAAAAGTTGTAACGATTAACCCCATCGGTAACGTTAGAAATCGAGTTTCGTTAACGTTAAAAATGTGGCAAAGCCCAGCGATAGAAGCATGAAAATAAAGAGAAACTTTAAAGAAAAGAGTAAGAAACCATATAATAGCAATAATTACTTCAATTCCTTGCAAAAAATTCCCCAGTTCAATTCGCTTAGCCATTTCGTATACAGGAAACATGGTAGTTGAAGAATGATAAGAGCCAATAACCATTATACAAAAGAGAATAATCGCTACCATAATAAATCCACCTAACAGACTTCCGCTCATTAAAGCTTTAGCACCTTTTTCAGGTTTTCTTAAATGAAGAGGAAATACCATCATTAAAGGAGCAAAAGTAAAATAAGTGATGCTAAGAAAGATGAAAACCGAATGAGTCAGCGGCTTTAAGTGAATATCTAATAAAGGCATAAGGTTTTCGACTTTCATTTGAGGAGTCAGTGAAAAGATGAAAATTCCGAGAAGGCCAATAAGCCAAGGGAAAAATATTTCACAGCAGCGTGCGATGGTTTCTAGTCCATGTCTTGCTCCAAACACAACCACAAGCATAAAAATAATGTGAATAGCAATCAGCGGAGTTTCCATCATAATATGTGTATTTAAAAAACTCCCCACGTAGTATACAATACGGCTGCATGTTATGACAGTAGACGTGACAAATAAACAAGATACACCTTTTCCTAGATATTTTCCAAACACTGCTTCATTGATTTCTATCAGATTTTTATCTTTAAATAAAAGTCCGAGAGCTATATATACTTTCACTAATATAAATCCGCATACTACTCCAAGGATACCTGGAATCCAAGCGGTTTGTTTAGAATCTACAGTCATAGCTGCTGGAGCAATAACAATTGTGCTTCCAATTGTATAAAGCATAACGAGCATGCGAAATTGAATCGTTGAAATTTTAACTACAGGTTTCACTGTATTCACTTCCTCTTCTTAACGTCTTAAGATAGTAAATGAAGTAAAAATATGCTGACTGGCTTGAAGATAGCAGCTGATAAATCAGAAGGATTTGGAACATTTAAACCAAGTGCTTTACAGATGCTTACGACCATTCCAATTGCAAGAACTGTATAGAATAGCCACAGTTCTTTCTTTGCTTTTTTTTGCCGTAGTTTAGGTACTTCAAACCAAATGACGAGCGTGCCAACAATAAGTAACCCCAATACCCCTAGCATACACTAGCTCCTATACATGAATAATTAGTGTTATATTTTACTGGAAAATAATTACTTATACTGAAGGTGCATTCTTTATTAAAGGTTTTTGAGTTTCTATACATTGCTAGAACGCCGCTTTTTGTTTTGAATAAACCCTGCTATTAAAAGGAAAAGTGGATATAAGATGCCTACAAGTAAGCTGTAGGGAATCCACGTTTTTGTATCCCAATCCTTTTGATAAGAAACGCTTGGATACACAATAAGGGAAAGGGTAATCATAATGAGCGCGACTGGAAAAGAAAATAGCTTGTAGTCCTTTATATGAAATACATTAGCAAACCCCAAAAGAGTAGCGTAAAAATAAATGCAAAGTTTAAAAAAGAGAGTAATAAACCACAAAATAGCAATGACTACTTCAATTCCTTGGAGAAAGTTTCCTACATCAATTCTTCTACCTAATTCATAACTTGGAAACATGGTGATTTGGGAGTAATAAGGGCCAAGCACTAAAATTCCGAGTAAGATTAACGTCACCATCACTAGTCCACCTGCTATATTACCTATATAAAAAGATTGAGTTGCCTTTTTTGTGTCTGATGTATGGGAAGGAAAAATCATAAGCAGGATAGTATAAGTCAAAGAACTCATGCTTAAAAAGGTTAAAACAGCACGAATAAAAGCTTTTGGATGGATTTCGAACACAGGCTGAATATGCTCTATTTTAATTTGAGGAATCATAGACAAAATGAGAAGTCCGAATAATCCGACAAACCAAGGGAATAAAATTTCGGCACTTCGTGCAATAACTTCTATTCCTAGGCGTACTCCTACGATGACCACGCCCATAAATGCAATATGGATGGCTGTAAGCGGCGTATAGGGAAGAATTTGTGTAGTGAGAAAATTTCCTACATAGTAAAGAACTTGACTGCTGATGAATAAATTGGATAACACAAAAACAACTGATACAATCTTTCCGGCTATTTTGCCTAAAATTTTTTCGTTCATTTCCATAAGCGTAAGCGTTGGAAACATGTTTCCTAGTGAGATGAAAAGCAAAACTAAGCCAATTCCTGATGCTACACCGAAAAGTGCGGCAATCCAGGCATCTTGATGAGCATCAGCTGTAATAGCGGCAGGTACAACAATAATGGTGCTGCCAATACTATATAACGTTACTAGCTTGCGAAACTGCGCAGCTGAAATATTGATTTCATTAAGCAAAATGAGCACATCCTTTTGCCATATACACTAATTAAGTGATCCAACGGAATAATAAGTGACTTAAAGGTTGAAACATTACTTCTACCCAATCAGAAGGATTCGGTAGAGGCAGACGAAAGATTTTTGCAAGAGCGATTATGATACTGATTGTCATAAACACAATAAAAATGTTCCGTTCCTTTTTATGGGAGTGTTGAGGTAATCTTTTTATTTCCATCCATATAATCCCTGCACAAATGATCAAAAAGGAAAGAAACAAGTGCATGCAGTCAACCCCAATACATTTTTTCGTTCAGATAAGCTATTCGTATGATGTCCGCTAAAGAAAGTGATTATACATTTTTGTAAAATATAGAAAGTATTTCAGGAGATAGAAGATATTTTGTAGGGCTCTTAAATGATTGAGGGATTTGTTATGAGGAATATTCATTTAGCTTTAACCTATTGAAGCGTCGTATGAATAAGTAGAAAAATGCCACACTAAAGAGTGAACAAATGGAAAGGAGCACTATGATGAAAAAATACCCATACAATAAAGATAAACAACAATCGTTTCAAGCAGCACAGCAGGGGCATAAAGAAGCAGTAGATGCATATGAACAGGCAAATGAAGCTAAAAATGATGCATCGTACGGCCATGAAGCGAAGCAAGCGATAGGTGAAGTGAATGAAGCCTCTCAGCAAATTGAAAATGCGCTTGAAAATGCTTCTGAAACACAGCGTCAGCGTTTAACAGAGTTTCAGCAAGATATAAAAGATATGGAGAACGACCTTAATCAATAAAAGAGCCGCTGTTTTACTTAGGCAGGTTCACAATAGAGAGTATAAATTGTAAAAGCAGAAGGTAATGAACTTCTGCTTTTTTTATTGGTAGTGTAAACGTAGGTTTCGTGTATATAATTGCTTCTAGCTGTTGTTTGGAGGGAAAGGCGAAGACTGGCACGGAAATCAACAGTGGTGTAACAAATAATCCATCATTCCATTCTTATTTTAAAAGGTATAGAAGTTAAAAAAGTAAGAATCCTAATAAAAACAGAACGATAAGAATGGAAAGGGATTGTGACAGGAAATATGCTAATAAACATACTAATAATGATTGTCGTATTGTACTTCATATATGTATTCGTAACTGCAGTGGTACTGTTTTATGTCCCTTTACACAAGGGAAAAGACTTAAAAGTAATGAATACTGAGAATTTTTACGGGAAGAAAGAATCCACAGATCGAGTTATGCTTTTAGAAAATGGTTATTTTTCAGGGCTTGTTCGGATGCAGATGATTCAAGAAGCGAGGCATACAATTGATATTGCATACTTTTCCATCGGTAAAGGCCGTTCTTCGGATTTACTTATGGGTGCTTTATTCGAAGCTGCGGATCGAGGTATACGTATTCGCGTGTTGTTAGATGGGATCGCTCATGGGTTAAAAGGCAAGAGGAAAAATGTTCTTTATGCTCTAGCTTTCCACAATAATATTGAATTAAAGTACTATGAGCCCTTTACTATTTTTAAACCTTGGACATGGCATAACCGTCTTCACGATAAAATAATAGTAGTCGATGGCCAATTAGGTATTAGTGGAGGACGAAATATTGGAGATAAATACTTGGCTAGTCAACCAAATGAAAATTTTGTCTATGACCGTGATGTACTGATTTATAACACAAAGCAAGAAAGTCATAGTGTCATTCTCTCAATGGAGAAGTATATAGAAAAATTATGGAATCATCCGTATACACGAAAAGCTTTTCCAAAGCCCAAGAAAACTAAACAATTTCGCGGTCTTTCAGGAAAAAAATTATTGATAGATCAATACGAAGAGGCCAAAAAAGTAAACGAACCTTTTGTCCATCCTTATATTGTATGGAGAGAAGCAACGATGCCTACAAGAAAGATTTCTTTTATTACAAATCCTATTCAACGAATAAATAAAAGCCCTTTTATATGGAAAACATTTATTAAGCTTTCCCAGCAAGCTGAAAAATCCATTGTTGTTCAAAGCCCTTATATCGTACCAACAAAAGAAATGGAACAGTATATAGATAAGCAAGTAAAACCAAAAGTGCAAAGAATTATTTTAACTAATTCTATTACATCCACTCCAAATGCTATGGCTTTTTCTGCATACTTGGGAGTGAAGAATCGCGTTATAAAAGCTGGTTCGAAGCTTTATGAATATCAAAAGCCCTATTCAATTCACGGGAAATCTGTTGTTTATGATCAGCGTTTAAGTGCAGTTGGTTCTTTTAACTTAGATTCACGCTCTGCATTTTTAAATACTGAATCCATGGTTATGATAGATAGTGAAGAATTTGCAGCCGAGTTAACAGGAGCTATTGAAACTAAAATTTCTCACAGTACGCTTGTGGGGAATGAGGGAGAACCTGTGGATGTTAATACGGATTCTCAAAAAAACGTGCCTCCCGTAAAATCTGCACTCCTACATATTCTTTCGGTCTTTACACGATTTTGGAGACATTTTGTATAGTACTGTGTTACAGCAGAGTCTTTAAAAACAAATAGCGGAGATTAAAGAGGACTGCAGCTGGTGAAGGGAATGTGTAAAAAACTGTGATATGCCTCACAGTTTTTTTGAAACCCCTAGTACTAGTTATGATTCATCAAAAGACCTATTGACGAAATTCCATATATGTTTTATTATGATATAGCGTCGTTGATAAACGAGGTTCTTTTGAAGAAATCATTTCTAGGGGCATAGTTTAAAGGTAGAACTACGGTCTCCAAAACCGTCAGTGTGGGTTCGATTCCTACTGCCCCTGCCATTTTGGAGTTATTTTTTAATTTACACGCGGGTGTGGCGGAATTGGCAGACGCGCTAGACTTAGGATCTAGTGTCTTATGACGTGGGGGTTCAAGTCCCTTCACCCGCATCTTTACTTTCATATACGCGCGGAAGTAGTTCAGTGGTAGAACACCACCTTGCCAAGGTGGGGGTCGCGAGTTCGAACCTCGTCTTCCGCTTCTTTTCAAAAGCAGTTTGCATGTGCAAACTGCTTTTTTTGTTGTAGAAATAAAGAGTTTTATGATGCTGTTTTTAATCAGAAGTATTTTATTAAAGCAGTACTGCTTATACGTGTTGTTTTCGTGAATATACACATAATATCGGGGTTACATTAAAAGCTAATGAACGATACGTGAAGACATCTAATATGGTTTTTAAGATAGGGGAGAGTCCTATGGAATCTAGTTGGTTTTCAATTATACCGTTTTTAATTGTTATTCCCATAGCTATTTTCACCAAACAAGTGCTGCCAGGGTTGTTTTTAGGCTTATTAGTAGGCGCTTATTTGATTGATCATTCGATTATTGGAGGTGTTGAAAAGCTACTTCACTACGTTGTACAAGCTCTTAGAAATAAAAGTAATATAGAAATCGTCGTCTTTTTATACGCGTTTTCAGGGCTCATCGGAATGATTAAGATGGCTGGAGGAGTTAAAGGTTTTGTGGAAACAGCTGCTGAAAGAATTGATACAAGAAAAAAAGCCCTTATTTTAACCTATGTTTCAACCATTGGAACATTCAGTGCTCCGACATTTCGTTTCGTGACGATCGCGCCCATCATGAGAGCATTACTGAAGAAGGTGAAAATGACGACAGCAGAGCTAGGGTTCGTTATTGAAACAACTGCTACTCCTGTTATCGTCTTAATTCCTGTGGCGACGGCATTTGTAGGATATATGGTATCCATCATTCAAATGGCGATTGATCATCAAGGCATAAAACAAGACGCTTATTCTTTGTTTATTCAAAGCATTCCTTATAATTTTTTTTCGATTGTGATTATTTTAGTAGGGATTTATTTAAGCTTTTTTCATCATTCAACATCTACGGCTCCTATGAAGCTTGAGGAAGAAGAAGAAAAAGATTGGCATGATTGTCATCCTTGCGTATCGAGGGATTTGCCTTCTAAGCCTTGGAATTTGTTAGTGCCTTTACTTGTCGTGATTTCACTCACCTTACTTTTAACATGGTGGAGTGGACATCATAAGAGTCACACCTTTTTTGAAGCATTTATTAAAGCAGACGTGCTAGAAGCGATGGTAGTAGCTTTGATTATGACTACGTTAATTACCCTCATTTTTTTCTTGTTTCAGCGCTTTACATTACAGAATTTGCTTAATGGTTTTATCACAGGAGGCAATGACTTAATGTCCGTTATTCTGCTGTTATCGGTAGTATGGGGATTATCCGCTGTTACAGAAGACTTGGGTTTTTCCAATTTCGTGACGGCACATTCTAAGTGGATTCCTCAAATGTTTGTCACTCCTTTTATGTTTGTGTTTGGAGCTGCTATTTCTTACTTTATCGGGTCTGCTTGGGGGACGTGGGGAATTTTAATGCCGCTTGGCGTATCGCTTGCAAGTTCTGCAGATCTTTCTTTGCCGTTGATTATCGGTGCCGTATTTGCAAGCGGTTCATTTGGAGCGTTTTCTTCGCCTTTAAGCGACGATACGAATACCATCGCCAAAATATTAGATTTATCTGTTATTGAATATGCCAAGTATAAATTAAAGCCCGCTCTAATTGCAGCGGGAATAACAGTTGCTTTTTATCTTGTGGTATCTTTCTTGTTTTGAATGAGGGAAATAGCCATCTAGTATCAACTTTTCATTTTTTTCAGCTTAAAGTATGCATACAGCCCTAATGATAGGCACACTAGCATGATACAAGTAAGCGGAAATAAGATGGTATTAATAAAATGATCATAAAACCATATATACACGAACATCACCTCGATAATTTTAACGCTATTTTTTCTATTTATTAGAGATATACTATCTGTGCTGCTTCTTCCTATTTTTCAAAAAGGCGATAATCAAAAGCAGTATAGGTACGATAGCAAAAAGAGGCATATGTAAAAGAAATCTCGCTACGTGTAGCCCTTCATAAAGATGTTCTTGAAAATTACTAGCGATTGTAATCGACAAAAACAACACAATGATGCCTAAAGGATACACTAGACGGGAAGGAGATTTAATTTTAAATAAAGTAGCTGTACCTATGATAGAGGCATAAAACAAGATGCTAACTTTAAAATAAATCCCAATAACCATAGCAAACATAAAAAATACATCGAGACGCTCTAAAAAATCAGCTACTTGAATCGTTTGAACAGTACTAAGAAGAGGGAACTGTGATCTTGTCGTCAAATCAACCCCAAGCACGCTAATGTTAATGATCATCGTAATAATTAAATTAATTCCGCTTAATCCCGTTGCGCATAGCATGGTGACACTTGCTTTTTTGGGGTTGCTTAAATAAGGAAGAAGCATGGTAAATACAATAGCTTCTGTGAAAGGGAAATACAGCGTTTCAGTTAAAGCAACTTTGGCCACAGGAAGTATTCCTTCTTTTAATACCGGCTGTAAGTTCTTAAAATCAATTAATCCCGAGCTAATAATCAAGATGAAGCCTGCAACAGCTAGAAAATACATGAAAATAAACAGAAGCTCTCCTGATCTGGCTATCGCTTCAATACCTTTTCGAGTTATATAGATAATGACCAGCATCAACAAGGCATTAGCAATAAATAAAGGCGTATCGGGATAGGCAAAAGTAAGAAGCATCTCTCCGAAATCTCTTAGAACTCGTGATGCATCGTATAAAAAATAGACAATATATATGAATGCAAGAAGTGTTCCAAGTGCCTTCCCTAAAATTTTCTGCATATATTCTGTAGGCAGGAGGTCCGGATAGTAGGAATAGAGCTTATGATAGACTAAGAAGAAAAAAAAGCTGCACAGCATTCCAATTAAAATAGCTAGCCATGCATCTTGCTTCGCTCGCATTGCAAGAGGAACTAATAAAGCACTTCCCAGCTCGAATAAAACCATGAGAATAAATAATTGAGTGGCGCTAATTTTTGCTTTTTCCATATAGCCAGAACCTCCTGACCTCAGTTTTGTTTTTCTTTTAGGCTAGAGAGAAATGATTTATTGCGCAGACCTGTTCGGCGAATGTAAGCTTCTACCGTAACGTCTACATTTAATTTTGGAAAATAAACGTCATCCCATTCTGATTTGAGTTTTTCCCATTGATTAGGCCGCGTGCGTTCCAGCGCTTCTCCAAACCCGAAGATGTCAACTTTGTCTGTCTGAGCTTGTTTAATAGCTGTTTGTAATTCTTTTTTTATTTCTTTACCTGCTGCTTTTTCCATTTTTTTGATGACAGCAGGTTGACGTGTATCAACAGGGACCTCCACTTCTCCAAGATCGCCTTCTACGCGAGTGTGAACGGACGCATAAGGTTTTCCTTTTATCATTTTTACAGATACATCCGTTTTTTGACGAACTGTTTGATAGGCAAGCGCTTCTTTTTTTCCTTTCCAATCTACATTAATATCGGTTCCTTGTATTTTATCAAGAATCCAAACGCTGCCTCTAGCTGGACTATTGTACAACCAGTCGATTAACTTTCCATTTTTAAAAACAGCAATGCCAGAAGCACGAAGGGTAGCTTCTGGTGCGCTTTGCTGGAGATTATCTAAGTTTTCTGCTTGTTGAGGATTTCCAACTAAACGAAAACCCGAGACTAGTGCTTCTCCTCCGGGAGATTCGAGAGATTTCATCACTTCTTGAAAAGAAACCTTGAGGTTTTCTCCCCATTTTCTTTGAGTGAACTCCAGCGTTTTCATAATTTTGTTTGCTGGAATTTTATCGACAGGCGTTAGTGCTTTTACCAAATCAGCAGCACTTGACTGGTTTGCGATTACTAAGGAAGTCGTAATTCGAAACTCAGGATCGCGATCAATAGAATCAATAAGAATGTTAATTCCTTCTTCACGGGCTAACTTTTCTCCAACCACGATTAAGTTTGTATGGGCATAATAAAGTCTTCGGGAAATTCTAGCCGAAGCGCGTCTGCTTGCTTCAACTAAATTATCACCGGAAGCAGAATAAATAGTAACAGGCGGACTTTGCGTGCCGCCTCCTTGCAAACCGGCTACGTTTCCAGGATTAATAATTTGGAAGGTAAGCTCATACCGCCCGTCTTTCGTTTTATCAATTCCCATTGCCGATACAAGTGCAAGGTCTGTTAATTCTTTTTTACTCCAGCAGCTAGTAAGCAATACCATCATTATGGTCATTAACAGTAAAAATAAACTTTTACGTTTCATTTTGATCATCTTCTTCCATTTCCTGGTTAATCATACCTCTTGAAGAAGGAGGCTCAGGCTTTTGATGTTTGCTTTGACGAACTTTGTTATCACTAATTAATTTAGGTCTTCTTCTCATCGTCCACCAAGGTAACCGCAGCAAGGTATCTTCATTGCTTGCAGGAATAAAGGGTGCTAATGGCGTCATGTAGGGAACACCAAATGAACGTAAGCTGCACAGATGTCCAACCCCCATTAAAAGAATAAGGATAATGCCATAGAAACCGAATGTAGCCGCTCCTAGTATAAATAAAAAACGAATTAAACGTGCTGAAATAGCCATATCGAAAGACGGTGTGGCAAAGCTAGCAATGGCTGTAATCGATACAATAATAACCATAGCTGGTGAGACGATCCCTGCTTGAACTGCTGCTTGCCCAATAACAAGGGCTCCGACGATCGATACAGCAGAGCCGATAGCTTTTGGTAAACGAATCCCTGCTTCACGCAAAATTTCAAAGGTGACTTCCATAAAAAAAGCTTCCACGAACGCGGGAAATGGAGCGGATTCTCGCTGTGCCGCAAGAGCTACAATAAGCGTTGTGGGTACCATCTCTTGATGAAATGTCGTAACCGCCACATACGTAGCAGGAGCGATAAGTGAAATCATAAACATAAACACCCGCAAAAGACGAATGGACGTCGCAATATCAAAGCGTGCGTAGTAATCTTCAGCCGATTGGAAAAATTGAATGAACAACGCTGGAGCAATAAGTACAAAAGGAGTTCCATCCACAAAAATAGCAATTCTTCCTTCCAAAAGGTTACCCGCCACCACATCGGGTCTTTCTGTATTATAAATAGTTGGAAAAGGAGTGACCGTTTGATCTTCAATTAGCTGTTCAACATAACCTGATTCCAAAATACTATCAATATCAATGTTTTTTAATCGCTTTCGAATTTCTTTTACAACTTTATCGTTTGCGATGCCATGAATATACATAAGAGTGACATCCGTTTTAGTTACCCGGCCAATCTTCATCGACTCTAGCCATAAGTCAGGTGTTTTAATAATTCGGCGAACCATGGCTAAGTTTGTGCCAATAGACTCAGTAAAGGCACCTTTTGGTCCCCGCACTACCATTTGGGTAGTAGATTCTGCAATGGCACGCTTTTCACCGCCTTGTGTACTCACGCTGAGTACGCGGTTTATGCCATCGACAATAAGAAGGCTGTCTCCTGACATCAAAGAAGAAAGTAAATCATTCCAGTTGTCTGCAAACGATACGTTGCCAATTGTTACGATGTCTTCGGAAATTAACTCTAATGCATTTTGATCGTTTAGGTCATTTTTTTGATTATCTTTCATAAGAGACTGCAGTAAGTAATCTTGAATAGCCTGATTATCTACAATCCCTTCTATGTAGACGATAGCAACAGCCAAGGTGTTATTGACGCCTATTTTAAAATGACGAATCACAATATCTGAGCTGTTTCCAGTTTTCTCTTTAATGACGGTAAGGTTCTCAGACAGCAGATTCTTAAGAGAAGAAGCTGTTTGTTCGCTGTTCGTTTGATCTGTCTGAGGTTGAAGTTTACTTTTAGACTTTTGATTTTTAAAGAACGAAGGCATAAATGAAAGCACCCTTACTATAGTTTTTATTAATTTGGCCAAAAACCGTATAATTATGTAATTTTTAACAAAATATCTTTTGCATGACAGTAAATGAAAATGACGACCCTATGAGGTAAGTATTGATTAGGTGAGGAGAGAAAATAATGAAAATTATTGGAGTTAGCCTGCTGCTATTTGGATCTGTGATCGCTCTTTCTGTAGGAATTGATCTTTTTCAAGGAACGAACGTACTGCAGGCACTATACAATGCTTTAAGCCCGTTTCGTGTAATGGAAGTGGCCGAATTATTTGTCCTTTTTTCTCTTTTGTTTTTCTTTTTCGCAGAGTCACTTTATCTTGTTTTAAAGAAGCGTCAGCAAAAGCAATAGTAACTTGGTGCAAAGAGGTTTTTGTATCTTCACTATCGAAACAAGCGTATAGAAAGATAGCTTTGAGATAGGGGAGAACCACATGAACATTGAGACTGACAGATTACTAATACGCAAATTTAAATATGAAGATTGGCAAGATGTCTACGCATATACATCTGATGCTAATGTCATGAAGTACATACCAGAAGGTATGTTTAGTAAGGATGATGCGAAGAAATTTGTAAATGAAAATATAAAAGAAAATGCTAAAAATTTTCCAGTTGTATTAAAAAACGAAAAAATTCTAATTGGTCATATCGTCTTTTTTAACTATTTTGGGGACCATACTTATGAAATTGGCTGGGTATTTAATTCTCTCTATCATCAGAAAGGATATGCTTCAGAAGCGGCAAAAGCAATAGTGGACTATAGCTTTAACACAATGAAACTGCATCGGATTATTGCTACTTGTCAACCTGAGAATACGTCTTCTTATCGTGTTATGGAGAAGATCGGGATGAGAAGAGAAGGGTATTTTAAAAAATGTATTCCAACTGAAAAAGGATGGTGGGATGAATATTATTACGCAATTTTAAAGGAAGAGTGGAAATGAGCTTTACTTTTACGGAATTACATTTTCTGAGCTGAAAGACGAAAACAAGCCCAATTTTTAAAAAATGAGCAGAACAGCAAACCAAAACGTCTAGGCAGACATACAATAAGCTATCCATGAGAAACACCCTATGTTTGAACCTTCTTTGTTTTAGCAACAGAAAATTACGTTGAAAGGGAGTGCTTGTATGTCTAATGCTGGATGTGGATTCGGTTCTGGTTTCGCTTTATTAGTTGTATTATTTATTCTATTAGTAATTATCGGATGTAGTTGTTATAGCGGTGGTTATGGTGGCGGCTACGGCTGCTAATTATATCACTGAATAGCCTAAAGGATACCCTTTAGGCTTTTTTGTGTTCATTATAAAATGCTGGAAGAGATGATTAATCGGTAGGCTCAGTATCAACATGTGATTCAGTTTTTTTTTCTTTCAACAATCGGTCATTAGAAGCCCAAGGCACGCGGCGAGGCTTATATTCAATCGCATCAGTAGAGTAAACGGCCACGCTTACGACTCCCCCGTGCACCTGCGCTCGAATCAACAAAGGATCACTATACGTATTTTTAAAATGAAAGTCAGGTCCATACCAGCTGACGGTAGCGTCTCGTCCAGGAGGTACGTAGGAAACACTGCGGCTGTGTGAGTAACGCTGTGTAATCGTTAGGCCAGCGTTATCGACGGCGTTAAATAAAGTAGAAGAAACTTGGCAAATTCCTCCTCCAACTCCTTCAGAATACTCTCCTTTTACAATGATTGGCGCACGCATATATCCTTTTGCTGCCGTTCTTTTTCCGACGGTTTGATTAAAAGAGAAAACTTCCCCAGGAAATATAACGCTGCTGTCTAGTGATTCAGCTGCAAGAGAAATATTGTGAGAACGATTTTTATTATGAGGGTTAAATACCGTATGATAATGACCGATTTGCTTAATTCGAATCGTTGCAAGCAGCTCTTTATCTACGCGAGGCGGAACAGGAAGCGTCGGGATTTCTAATGTTGACGTACCGCCGTTAAAAAAATAAGTATAAAATTTCTCCGCAAAATCTTTATGATATAGTTTGACACCCGCTTGCTCAGGAACAATTTGTCCGCTTTTATCAATGCGGGCATTTATGGGCTCTCTATATGTTTTTTTATCCAATTCTTTTAGAAGAAGATTGTATCGATCATGATCAACCATAGGGACAGGAAGAAGAGGCACGGCCACTTTGTCCCGTTCAATCCGTTCAATTGGTTTACCGTCATGAGTAAGAGATAAGTGGTCTTGTGTAGAAAGGGGTTGAATGAGCATTAAAAGTCCAACCATCCAAGTGAAATTCATATCATATACCTCGCTTTCACCTGTTAGTATGAATAAAATGAACCGTTTAATGTATAAGATTCACAAGCTCTTTTTTGTATTATTTTCCATGAGCTTAGCGTGTAAAAATTTCTATTTATAATTGTCTGTGTACTTTCGCATATTACATAGAGAAACTACAAGGTAATGAGGGTAGACAATGACAAAATTAATGATTTTAGTCTTTATGCTTATTAGTTTTTTTGTGCATCCCCAAAAGATGAAAGCAGAAGAAAACCTTACGTATTTTCCGGTAATTGACACAGGAAAAGTATTAAAGTGGAAACGTGTAGAAAGCTTACTGCCGAAGGGGAAAAAATTTAAAGTGATCGATGTAGAAACCGGCTTTTACTTTTACGTGCAGCGAAGAGCAGGCTCACACCATGCAGATGTTCAGCCGCTTACACGTCAAGATACGAAAGTAATGAAGCACTTATATAATGGGAAATGGAGCTGGAACCGAAGAGCTGTTCTCATTCCGTTTAAAGGCCAAATGCTTGCCGCTTCCATGAACGGAATGCCTCACGGAGCCGGTGCGCTTGACAATGGATTCCCCGGTCATTTTTGCATTCACTTTGCAGGAAGTACGACTCACAAGTCTCAAAATGTGGATCCAGGTCATCAGTTAATGGTATTAAAAGCAGGAGGAAAGCTTGATGAATATGCATTGAAAGCTGAGCCGGCAGAAGTCGTAAATATGTTTTTAACAGGATTAAAGCAAGATGACGATGCCTTAATGCAGCCGGTTTTGCGCGTGAAGCAAGAGCATAAGCTATGGGCAACACTGCATAGTATCTCCACTATTTATTATAAAACGGACTTATTTCATGCAAAAAAGTATAAAACAAAAGAGAAAATCGCCGTAGAGTGCCTTATTTATTACGAAGATAAAGGGGCTCAAAAGACCACGATGGTTTTTACTTTAAAGAGAAATGCATTAACAAACGGGTGGGAAATTTCTTCTCTTACATTGTAAGTACTGATTAATGCTTAAAAACACATCTGATAGAAAACAGATGTGTTTTTAAGCATTTGTTTAGCTCTTTAGTCCTTCGCAATGTTATAGTGTAAAAACGTGCTTACATACGATAGAAAAGAATAAAAAAGGGTATAAGTAATAATATTACTCTTTCTACAAAGAACTCTACAGCACGAAAGGAGAGGGTGTTTATTTTTTCATATTGGTTTAGCCGCTTAGTTGCTGCAGACCCTGGACGAAAAAGGCTCAAAACGGCTTCCAAAGCTACGATCAGCGTCATTACAGCGGTCGTTATTATGCTGATTGTATTAAAAGCAGCGGGAAGCTCACAAATTACCGCTGCTATTTTAGCAGGCGTAATCGGCCTGATGGGTATATTGGTTGTGAATGATGAAACAACAAAAGCAAAAAAAGTGACAACAGGCTTAGTAGCGCTTTCCAGCGCCGTTTCTCTCGGAATTGGCTCGTTTTTATCACGATATGGACAAGCAGAAAATATTTTTCTCGTTCTGTTGGTGTTTTTGTCTTTTTATTTACAGAGATTTGGTATTCGCTATTTTTCCCTGTCGATGGTAGCCTTTATGTCGTTTTATTTTGCTTCTATTTTACACGTCACATTTTCTCAGCTGCCGTGGCTGTTAGCTGGCGTTATAGTAGGAGCATGCTGTGCATTTATTTATAATTTTGTTATCTTTAAAGACCGGCCTGCCAACGTGCTGAGGTCTTCAATGAAATCATTTCATATTCAAGTGAATTTGGTGCTTGATTTAATTATTGAGTTAATTCAAAAGAAAAGAATTGAACCGGCTCAAATCAAACAATATAACCGCAATATTAAAAAACTGGCCGAGTATGCCCGTGTAGTATCAGAAGAGCTTGGAAATACAGATCCCCACGACATATGGCCTGGCGTAACAGCTGAACAGATGCGCCTTTATGTATTTGATACAGTTATGCTGCTCCAGACATATTCCCCGGCGATTCGAAAGCTCAGTGAATTAAAGGCATTTAATCATTTTGATATTCAGCAGCTGCTGTTAAAGCTAGTGGAATCGATTCGCGAAGCAGAGGTATTAAATGAAAATCCTACTCATTCCTTAACGGATGCAGCTCAGCATCTGCAAGAGCTGCGCCAAAAATTAAGTGAACTCGAACCTCAAGATAAAAGGTATAAAGATTGGCTTTACTTAATCCGCCGTATCGAAACGATATCAAATCACGTGATTGATGAAGCCTATGAGCTGCAGCAGGCAATTGTGAAACAAGAAAAACAGCCTCAAAAAGAAGCGGAAGAAAAAGAAGACGAAGAGGACAATGATGAAGAAAAAGGATTAAAACCATCTACGAAAAAGTCTATTCAAGCGGTCATCACTGCTGTTGCGACATTAATATTTGGCTCTTTTTTATCTCCATCGCATCAATATTGGGCGCTGTTAGCAGGCTATTTAGTGCTTCTTGGTACAGAAACGATAGGAAGTACGTTTGTAAAAGCCGTGCAGCGAAGCGTAGGAACGCTTTTAGGGGCAGCTGTTGGCTTTGTTGTCGCAAGCTTTGTCTCACCCGGAATACTTGAAATAACGCTGCTTTTTATCTGTGTGTTTATGGCTTTTTATTTCTTTCCTATTACGTATTCGTTTATGAGCTTTTGGATTACGATGATGCTGGCCTTTATGTATGACATGCTTCTTGGAGGGATTTCAGAGAGTTTGTTACTAGCTCGCGTATTAGATACAGTTGTAGGAGTTGGAATCGGTTTAGCCGTATCTGCTCTTGTGTTTCCTAAAAGAACAAGAGATAAAATAACCGACACCTCAGTAGAATACGTAGCGGCTTTAAAAGAATTTGTTCACACTTATTTGCATCGTTTTACGAAGCAGTATGCGTTTGCCAATTTAGCTGATAAAGGAATGGAATTAGAAAAAAAGCTAAAACAGCTTCATGTCGATTCAGATCCTATTATCAAAGGTTTCGTTGGCCGTTCACGCCTTCAGCAATTTTTGACCGTTTTTACGGCTATTAATTATTACGCCAAGCATTTGGTAGCATCTTCTACTAGAAACGAGGCTTTTTATAAGGAAGCAGAATTTCATGGCGTAGTAAAGGAAGTGGAAGAGAAAGTAGCAAGTAACTTCACTCAGCTTGAAAAAGCGTTGCGAGGAGAGCGAGGAACGTATGTATACACGCTTGAAGATGTAAGACAAAAGATTGAACAATCTTTAGATTATTTTGATACGTCCGTTCAATCAAGAAATTTACAGCATCTTCAGCTGCTGCATAACATTTATTACGTATGGAAAATCAATCAATCGGTTGTTCATTTAGCCAAAGAGCTAGGAGCAGAAGAAATAAGCAGTGAAGATTAAAACCAGCGAATATTTCGCTGGTTTTTTAGTCTGATGAATAAGGAGACGTATCTTTTCTAATCGTTCTCCACGTTGTTTTAAGACCGGCATCGCTGCCAATTGCGGCGTATCCATAAAAATATCCCATAAACAACCCGGCAATAATATGATGAGGATGACTGATAAATACTGAAAAAAGCACGCCAACAGCTAAAGCAATAGTCGGAACGTACTGCTTTTTAGGATGGAAAAGCCATTTGATCAGCTGTGTCACGATTAATACGATAGGAACACCAATGACTGCGTCCCAAAAATTTGTATGAATTGTAGGGAAATCCATATTCAAGCACCTCGTTAAATGTGTTAGATGTAAGGTTATCTATGCTGCTTACCTTAAAACACTTCAATTAGTTATGAGGTGCTCCAGGTGAATAGTAGTAAGGCGGAATTTTAAGCCAGCCTTTTTGCTGCATCAGACTTTTCACTTTTGATCCTAATATAACCTTTTCAGTGTGGAATTTTAGCCACATCAATCCAATATCGGTTCTAATAGACTGTCCCATATTCGTGCTGCACATGACGATATTAGAAGCAATTTTTACAGATATTAAGTTAGCAATTTCAGAATCCGTTGCTTTTGCTCCTAATGGAATGCTGTTAGGGTCGGATTTCGGCTTGGTAGCCGGTATTTCAGGAAGCATAATTCCTTCTTTAACCATTAATTTTTTTAGTGTATCAATCTGAGATTCAGCCAGGTTTTTTGAGTCTTGAGTAAGCTTAAGCAGTTCGCTGTTAGTTGTTGTATTAAGACAGGTTTCTAAGGCAGGTATTTCTTCCGCTAAAGCAGTGAAATATAACCAGCATCCCATAGCCTCACCAATATGTGGGGGAGGGGGCGAATCATCTGTAGAAGAGTTTTTTATATAATCAAGTAGTGTCTCAATGACGTTAATCATAACTTTTCACCCTTTATATAGTTTATGCATCTTCATTATTGCCTTCAGCAGAAAAGTATAAACACAGCTAAGAAATGTTACATATCAAATTGATTATGATGAGTGGAAGAAAAAGCCTCTCACGCAGTAACTTATAATGATGACAGTACATTTACTATCACCAAATTTAAAGTTATAAAAATTGCGGCAATGCGTAATAAATATGCTGGTTCTAGAAAATGAAGTAAATAGAAAAAAACTCCTTGCTTATCAAGGAGTTTTTTTAGCAGGTGTATTATATCGTTTTTCTCCTATGCTCTCTCCATAAAGAAGTTAATTCCTCTGACCAATATTTATAATCAAATACTGTTATATTTTTGCTAGGCATAAAAACATTCAACAGCCAATTAACCCTTAATTTGTCTCTGATGCCTATCGTTTTATCATTTTTACAGCAGCCTTCACCACAAGGTTTATCGTGTATCTTGTAAGGAATATTTTTAACGACTAATCCATTTTTCACACGTTTTGTGTACTCAATTCCTATAATCAAATATATCACTCCTCACAGTAACTCTTATCTTCATAATCATATGTCTGAATGACTGCTTTAATGAAAAGGTAAGAAGGGAGGAAGGCAAAATAAAAAAGCCCTGTTGTAGGGCTTTTTTATTAAGCAACTTTTGATGCAACGACGATTACTTTACCGTGGTCTAATTCTTCTTCATAGCGTTCAGCTTCCGGCTGTGATAATCCTAATGAACGCATTTTGGCACGAAGCTCGTCTCCTCGAGAACGAAATACATTCGCAATCGCATCAAAAACACCTTGTTCAGAAAGACCGATATTGTTTGTATTTGTTGCAGCTGTTAAATCCTCGGAGCGATCTTGATGGTGTGCAAGTAAATAAACTTCGTCTTTTGTAAATCCTTCACGCAAAAATTGTTCAATTGTATCTTTTGCCTGTACGCCATTTTCAACTACTTTTACATTTACCATTTCCAAAAACCTCCTTGTATGATAGACAACTTTCTCGAATACGTTGAGTAATGAAGAGAAGCTTAAGTAACTTATCTCCTTGGTTTGTGTATACACGTTATTGGAAGAGATAAAACCTATTTCATGAAATTGAGTTAAAAAGCCTAATATAGAAGAAGGAAAAACGCTTTTGTTTTTAAGGAGAATCTGGTGAAGGATAAGCAGGAAGAAGCTTTAGTTAGCCTTTTTCCTGCATCGTTTTTTTTTTGACCTTTTAAAGTATAGTACAAACTGCAAAAAGCCTAGATCTTAAACAGCTAAGATCCAGGCTTTTTGCATACATAAAAATAGAGAAATTTAAGATGAAAGACGTTCTTTTTGTTTTTCATAAACAGAAGTAGACTCGTTCCATGTATATCGACCATCTTGTAATTGAATGGTTGCGCTGAATGGACAGTCTATTGATGTTTCTGCGTCATCTAAACTACTTTCAAGTAAATTTTTTTTAAATCGAAGCAAATCTTCTTTTGAAGCAACTCGAAAAACCATTTCTAACGTAAGATCATCGTCCATTGCATTGTGTAATTGACTGATACTTTTGCGGAATTCTTTATTATATTGAAGCATAATTTTAATATCTGCTACGCAAGCAACACCAAACACATCTTTCACAACAGACTCAACCGTTAACTGAGTTGTGGAAGCATATGTTGAAACATTACGCTGTGGATTTTCTAAATAATAAATTGTTTCTACAGGATGTCTCGTGATAAGCACCTCTTTCCTATTCTTAAGTATACAGGAAAAAAGAATGGAATGGGGAAAGATTTTTAGGAAAGGAGTCCTGACATACATAAAAAGCCTGTTTGTGATAGGAAAGAGAGTTATAAATTGAGGGCTTTTCGCTTATCATTTTTCTATATCCTTAAATTCAACGAATTCTGTGCAACTTCCTCCAAGGTTTGATAAAATAAAACCCTACGTCTCAATTTCTTCTAATGAATCCCTCAACTACTATTTCTACTTATTTTAAAGGAGGACGCAATTTTGCAATTTGAACAAGCTTTAACACATTTACAGTCATATTTTGGCTATGATTCGTTTCGAAAAGGACAGGAAGAGTCAATTCGTTATGTTTTAGAAGGGCACAATACCGCTTGTATTATGCCGACAGGAGGAGGGAAATCGCTTTGTTATCAGATTCCTTCCTTGCTTTTAGAAGGTACGACCCTGGTTATTTCTCCGTTGATTTCTTTGATGAAAGACCAAGTCGACACGCTGAACGCTGCTGGTATTCCAGCCACGTATATCAACAGCTCGCTGACGCACACAGAGGTGCAGCAGCGCTTGGAAGAAGTAGCGCTTGGTGAATATAAGTTGCTTTATGTAGCACCGGAACGACTGGAGTCTCCGCAGTTTTTAGAACAGCTTCAAATGCTTCCTATCCCGCTTGTAGCGGTAGATGAAGCGCACTGTATTTCACAGTGGGGCCATGATTTTAGACCGAGTTATTTGCGCATCAATGAACTCATCAGCAAACTGTCTAATGCTCCGATTGTGATGGGACTGACGGCTACTGCGACGCCTCAAGTGCGTGAAGATATTTGCCGAGCTCTTCATATTAACGAAGAGTACACGGTGATGACTGGCTTTGAACGTGAAAATTTATCGTTTGCGGTTGTGAAAGGTCAGGATCGAATCAGCTATATCGAGCAGTATATCCGTAAAAATGACCAAGAAGCAGGAATCATCTATGCCGCTACGCGTAAAGATGTTGAAGAGCTTCATGCTAGATTGCAAAAGTCAGGAGTTAACGTATCAAAATACCATGCTGGTATGAATGGGAACAGCCGTGATGAAGAGCAGAACCGCTTTCTGCAAGATGATGTGCAGGTGATGGTGGCTACCTCTGCTTTTGGAATGGGGATCGATAAATCGAATATTAGATTTGTTCTTCACTATCAGCTTCCGAAAAATATGGAAAGCTATTATCAAGAAGCAGGGCGTGCTGGTCGTGATGGACTGCCAAGTGAGTGTATCGTGCTTTATTCACCTCAGGATATTCGCGTGCAGCGCTTTTTAATTGAACAGTCAACGTCGAATCCTAAAAAGCAGATTCAAGATCTTGAAAAGCTGCAAAGTATGGTGAACTACTGTCATACAGAAGGCTGCTTGCAAGCGTATATTCTTCATTATTTTGGAGAAAGTGAAGCGCATGAATGCGGGCGCTGCAGCAACTGTACGGATGATCGTGTGGAAATAGACGTAACGGTCGATACGCAAAAAGTATTATCTTGTATGATTCGTATGGGCGAACGTTTCGGTAAAATGATGATTGCTCAAGTATTAACAGGTTCTCGAAATAAAAAAGTAGTTGATTTTGGTTTTGATAAACTGAAAACGTACGGCGTCATGAGCGACCGGTCGGCTAAAGAAGTGAGCGATTTTATTGAGTATTTGATTTCAGAGCAGTTTATTTTAGTAGGACAAGGGTCATTTCCTACCTTATCCGTAGCGGCCAAAGGAAAAGGCGTGCTTCTTGGTACGGAAAAAGTGATGAGAAAAGAACAAATGGAAGTGAAGCAAATTGTCCAAGACGACGAGCTGTTTGCTCATTTGCGTTCCGTTCGAAAGCAGTTGGCAGACGAAGCGGGCGTGCCTCCTTTTGTTATTTTTTCAGACGATACTCTTCATGATATGTGTTCAAAACTTCCGGTAACGCTTGAACAGTTCGCCACTGTAAAAGGAGTCGGAGAACAAAAACAAGAGCGATACGGAGAACGATTCACTACTGAAATCAAACAGTTTTGTGAAGAAAATCCAGACCGAAAACGAGAAGTTTCAGCACCTGCTCCGAAAAAAGCAAGAGCTTCATCAAAAGAAGGCTCTCACTTAATGACGTATGAGCTATTTCAGCAAGGAAAATCGTTAGATGAAATTGCTGCTGAACGTGAATTGAGCCGCATCACTATTGAAAATCATTTGTTTAAATGCGCAGAAGAAGAAAAAGAAATTGACTGGTCACCTTTTCTTTCAGAGGAGGACGAACAGCTTATTTTAGAAGCTGCTTCCTCAGTAGGCGATGAAAAGTTAAAACCAATCAAAGAAGAATTACCTGAAAACATTACTTATTTTATGATTAAAGTAGCGTTATTCAAACAAAAAATGAAGCAGCTATCTTAAACAAAAAGCTCCTATTAAAGGGGCTTTTTGTATTGAATAAGCGAGTTTACTGATAAAATAGAAAGTATAAATATTTGAAAAATCAGATTAAATAAAAAGGAGTACTGCACTGAGATGATTGAACGAGAGCTTGAAGCTATTTTGCATGCTTCTAACGACAATATCGTTATCACTGATGAAAAAGGGTGTATTTTACGAGCAAGCCAAAACTGCCGTGATATATACGGGTATGACGTGTCAGAGTTAGTGGGACAAACCGTATACGAATTGCAAGACCGCGGGATATTTTCACCTTCCGTTACGATTGAAGTGTTAAAGAAAAAGAAAGAAGTACAGCTGATGCAAAAAACAGAAACGGGCAAAGTGGTAATGGCAACCGGTATTCCCGTGTATGATGAACATCAGTGTATGAAAAGAGTAATCAGCTTTTCACATGATTTAACAGAGCTTCAGCGCTTAAAAGAAGATTATCAGCAGCTCGAAGTGAAAATGAAAACATATCAGCTGGAAGTGGAAGAGCTTCGGGAACAGCAGTCAAATGATATGGTCATACGAAGTGAATCGATGAAAAAGGTATGGTCCATTATTAATCGCGTGGCAGACAGCGATGCAACGGTTGTGTTGCTAGGTGAATCGGGTGTTGGTAAAACGGCTTTTGCCCGTGCTTTACACTATGGAAGTGAACGAAAAGAAGAGCCGTTTATTGAAATCAACTGCGGAGCCATTCCAGCTAGTTTGTTTGAATCTGAAATGTTTGGATACGAAGCAGGCTCTTTTACAGGTGCAAGTACAAAAGGGAAAATAGGAAAGTTTGAATTAGCTCATAACGGTACGCTTTTTTTAGATGAAATAGGAGAGCTCCCTGTTGATATGCAAGTGAAGCTGTTAAAAGTGCTGCAAGAAAAAACAGTCACCAAAATTGGAAGTGAACGAGCCAAACACGTAAACTTCAGGCTGATTGTAGCAACAAATCAGCCGCTTGAGAAAATGGTCAAAAAAGGAACATTTCGCGAAGATTTATTTTATCGGCTGCACGTTATTCCGATTACGATTCCTCCGCTTCGCGAGCGAAAAGAAGACATCACGGCACTGCTTTATCATGTGTTAAATAAACAAAATGAAAAATATAAAATGAAGAAATTTTTTCATGCAGAAGCATTAAATCAATTGGTTGAACATCCGTGGCCTGGAAATGTGCGCGAGCTAGAAAATACGATTGAACGCCTCGTGTTAACAACGGATGAAAACAGTATCTCGCCTCAAGACCTCCCGTTTCATGCAGAAAAGATCAGAAGTGAAAAAGAAGAATGGGAGACCCTAGATGTTTTAACCTCTCAGGGAATGACGCTTCAGCAAGCACTTGCAGAAGTGGAGAAAAACTGGCTGATTCGTGCTTATCGCCAGTGTCAAACGACGTATGAAATGGCAGATGCATTAGGAATCAGTCAGCCTACGGTTGTAAGACGTTTACGAAAGTACAATATTAAATAAGGAAAATATAATTCAAAATGAATTAACTGATTCAGTACTGAATCGGTTTTTTTTGTTTTGATTCTATTATGAATTGAAAATCGTCCATAATTGCACGAAATAGGGTGATGAAATTTGGCATGCATTTTGCATTAATAAAAAGTATCTAAATAAAAAGCGTCAGTATCTAAAATGATGATACGGCGCTAATGAATGAAACCCATTAGGAGGAATAAATCATGCCAAAATATCAGCCGAAAAATTCATTTGAATCTCCGCGTTTTTGCGGACCTCGAACGTTTATGAGACTTCCGTATGTAGAACAAGTAAATGCAGATATGGATTTTATTGTGACGGGTATTCCATTTGATTCAGGGCAATCTTTTCGAACAGGAGCACGTTTTGGGCCGGAAGCTATTCGAGATTTCTCCATTTTGCTTCGCCCGTATAACCCAGAACAAAAGATTAATATTTTTGACTACATTTCAGGTGTGGACTACGGCGATTTGGCAGTGGTTCCGGGATATATTTTAGAAACATATAAAAAAATTGAAGAAGGGTTAACACCGGTTGTGGATGAAGGAATTATTCCTATTTCACTAGGCGGCGATCATTCGATGACGCTCGGTGAACTTCGTGCCATCGCGAAAAAACACGGACCCGTAGCGCTTTTACAGTTTGATGCTCATTCTGATACGTGGGATAGCTATTTTGAACAAAAATACAATCACGGTACCGTGTTCAGACGAGCAATTGAAGAAGGGCTAATTGACGTGTCGCGTTCGATTCAAATTGGTATGCGAGGCGGTCTGTACGGCATTGAAGATTTAGAAGATGCAAAGAACTTAGGTCTAGCTCTGTATACGACAAATGAATATAAAAAACTGGGCGTTGAAAGAATGCTAGAAATTATTCATGAGCGTGTAGGAGAAGGACCCGTATTTTTGTCGTTTGACATTGACTTTTTAGATCCAGTTTACGCACCGGGAACAGGAACGCCTGAAGTATCGGGTGCAAGTATTGACGATGCGCTTCAATTCGTTCGTGGGTTAATAAATATTGATTTTGTCGGGTTTGATTTAGTAGAAGTACTGCCAGCTTATGACCATGGCCAAATTACAGCAGCAGCGGCCTCGAACATTGTTTATGAATTTATCACGCTTATCGCGTTAAGAAAAAAAGCAAAAGAAGAAGCAGCGCTGTTAGTGCAAGCGCGCGACTGAATATAAGCAAGGCGGTAAAAGTGGGAAGGTACTATGATCTTCCCACTTTTGTATAAGAGTTTTCTATAGGGAGTGTTGGACTATGAACGAGCAAGTAAATGTAACAGTAGATAAGAAGCAAGCAAAACCATGTAAAAGAGAAATACTCAACCCAGCGACCAATAAGATCATAGCGAAAGTATTCGATTCGTCGTTTCAACAAGTAGAGGAAGCGGTAGGTAAAGCAAAGCAGGCTTTTGAACAGAGTGAATGGAAGAAAAATAAATCACTGCGTGTAGAGGTGCTTAAGAAACTAGCAGATTTATTAGAAAATGAAGCGAGTATATTCGCTGAAACAGAAACATTAAATACTGGCAAACCGATAAAAGAAGCGCAGTTAGATATTGAAGATACGATTAATTGTTTAAGATATTACGCAAATTTAATAGAAGAAAACCAGCCGTGGACAAAGAACATGTTCGACGATACAAACAGTAAAATCATTCAAGAACCTATCGGCGTATGCGCGCTGATTGTTCCTTGGAATTTCCCTTTGCTGCTTGGTATGTGGAAGCTGGCTCCTGCCTTAGCAGCTGGAAATACAGTAGTGTTTAAGCCGTCAGAATTAACGCCACTTTCTTTTTTAAAGCTAGCTTCACTATGTGAAAAAGCTGGTATACCAGAAGGCGTGTTTAATTTACTTACAGGAGACGGTAAAGTGGGAAGTGCCCTTGTTGAACACAAAGACGTAGCCAAAGTCTCTTTTACAGGAGGATCAGAAACAGGCAAACGTATTTATCAGCAGTGCGCAAAAGAGATGAAAAGAGTTTCGCTTGAACTGGGAGGGAAATCTCCGCTTCTTATTTTCGAAGACAGTGAAATTGATATTGCAGTAGACTGGACAATGTTTGGCTCGTTTTTTAACCAAGGGCAAGTGTGTGTAGCTTCATCGCGTATACTCGTACATGAATCTATTTATAAGCCGTTTCTTTCTGCTCTTACGGAGACTGTTGCTGCTATAAAAATTGGTAACCCCTTAAGAGAAGAAACGGAAATGGGTCCGGTTATTAGCAAGGCGCATCTGAACAAAATACAGGATTTTATCAAGCTAGGTCAAGAAGAAGGCGCGAATTTATTAACAGGAGGAACGTTAATTGACTGCGAAGGTGGAAACTATATAAAGCCGGCTGTGCTCGTCGATGTGGAGCAGCATATGAAAGTCGTACAAGAAGAAATATTTGGTCCCGTTATTACCGTTCAATCTTTTTCAAGTGAAGAAGAAGCCATAGCACTTGCCAACGGCACGAGATTTGGTTTAGCTGCAGGAATTTTAACGAATGATGTAATGAAAGCAGAGCGAGTTGCTGAACATCTTCAAGCGGGAACGATTTGGATCAACGGCTACCATACGCCTCATATTGAAACGGCGTGGGGCGGTTTTAAAGAAAGCGGCATTGGCCGGGAGTTAGGTCCATCAGGATTAGCTGCTTTTACTGAAACAAAACATGTAAATACAAATTCCAAGCTAGCTCGAGCCAATTGGTATCAATAAAAGTGAAAGGTGGAATAGGAATGACAACAAAAAGTGGTCTCGCCCATGATGATGTGCAGCCGATTGCAATGAATAAAAGAAGTATGGGCTTCTTCTCTACATTTTCCATGTGGATAGGAGCCAATGTGGTGGTAACGACCGTTTTTACCGGAATGCTGTTTGTACCCGATATGACCTTTTTAAAGGCATTATTTATTATTGTGCTTGGCTCTTTAGTTGGCGCCATACCGCTCGTGCTGATGGGGAATATCGGAACTCGCACCGGTCTTCCAACCATGGTTTTGATGAGACCAGCTTTTGGACAAAGAGGTGCTATGCTTCCTGCTGCTGTTAATCTTATTACGTTAATCGGCTGGGCATGGATTCAAGCTTACATGGCAGGGCTAAGTTTAAATCATGCCGTTACTTTTTTGACCGGTTACAGCAATATCAATCTATTTACAATTCTTACTCAAGTGTTGGTAGTAGCTATTTCTATATACGGACATAAAGGTATTGAAGCAACGGAAAAATTAGTAGCTACGCTTATGGTCATTTTAGCAACCGTGGTGTTTAGCTATTTGTTTATTGAATTTGATGCAGCAAAATTAATTCAAATGAAAGCAAGCGAAAATCCTGGTATTACAGGGATGTTAGCTTTTGATATTGTAGTAGCTACAGCTTTTACGTGGATTCCTATTGTTTGCGATTATAACCGAAACTGTAAATCTGAAAAAACGGGCATTGCGGGAACTTATTTAGGGTATAACGTCGCAACTTTAATTGCGATGGGGTTAGGCGCAACGGTTTCTGGTTTTTCAATTCTCGGAAATATGACGCAAACGTATGACCCGGTAAATTTAATTGGCGCATATAGTCCGATGTTAGGGTTAGTAGCTGCCCTCGTAATTTTTTTATCGGTGCTGTCAACCAACGTAATGGTATTGTATAGCGCGACAATGTCTTATTTATCTATTTTTCCAAAGCAGAGGTTCTGGATACCGGCACTAACTATGGGAGTTGTCACAGTCCTAGGTTCTTTATTAAAAGAGTGGTTGATGACAAATTTTCAAAGCTTTTTGCTTATGATCGGTGTCTTATTTATTCCTATTATTGCGATTGTTCTTGTTGATTATTATATCATTCGCCGAAAACACTATGACGTTTCAGCTATTTTAGAAAAACAAAATAAACTGTACTGGTATACAAAAGGCTTTAACCTTCATGTGTATGTATCTTACATAGTGGGGGCTGTATTTGCCTACTATTTTACGTACGTTCACCCGCTAGCCACAGGCGCAACGATCTTAGCTTTTTTATTTACAGGTGTTTTGCATGTATTGTTAACCAAACTTTCACAGCTTTCCATCCCTTACTCAAAGGGGATCGACAAAAATGCTTGATATACGTTTAAAATAGACTGAATTATCAAAAATAATCAAAAAGCTCCTATTTAAAGGAGCTTTTTGTGTTAAAAATAGCTAAGAAATAAGCAAAAGCGGGGAAAAGAGAGGTTCTTGATCGAGCTGAAAATAAAGTAATAACATGTATTTGATTCTGTCAGGGGTCTTTCCTATAATAAATGTAGGAAAACTTTCCAAAGGAGAATTTTATGCTCGAATTAGAGGCTATTCAAAGCAGGGCCATTGAAAAAACTAAACATACATTACTACAGGATATAAAAAGCGTATTAGGTGAACAAGACGAATGTCCGGATTTTGAGACTTATTTAACAGACAGGCACTCTTTTATTAAAAAGGCCTGGGGAACTACGTGGAGAAAAGCAGTTGTTTCTTCTGTATCTAAAAAAAACAGAAAGTCATATTTAACAGAGAAAGGCTTTGAGGTAAAAGGGTATAAACCTCAAGCTATAGATAAGTTATTTGCTAAAGAAACAAGAAAGGGTATAGAGTTTGATGCTTTTTCTTGGCTAGAAAAACAGTACGGAAAGGGCAATAAAGCGGAGTGGCTATCTCTATATGGAGAAGCAAGAGCTGAATTTGCCGAAAAAGAAGAAGAAAGAAAAGAGAAAGAAAGACAGCAAAGTATTAATGATCGAAAAGCCAGGTATCAATTACAGTTAAATTTAGAAGCAGCTCCTATCTTGGAAGTAAATAAAGAGCTGTATTACCTACATATAAGAGAACAGCTTTCCCATCAGCTGTCAAAAGACATTAAAACAAACTCAAAGTATATTGAAAACTATGCGCCGCATACTGAACTTGAAGATGAATTAATAACAAACGGTGATTTAACACGCCATGATTATGAAACGGTTCATGACTTTTTTCAAGAGCTCACCGGCGGCGTAAGCTCAGAATTAGACAGATATTCAACGATTATCTTGTTTGAAACGTATGAAGATGTATACGAGGTATTTATCACCGATAAGATTTATGAAATCATTCCAACTATGATTATGGATGACCTTCCTGCTTCATTTAAAGAAGAATATAAAACTTATACAAATGCTTCGGTAACAAGAATGGATATTATAAAAGCACTTAGAAGTGATCTATCGGATTTGGTCTATGAATATAAAAGAATGCTCGTAGAAGAAAAGCTTTCCGATGTACTAGAAGTTTCAGATCACAACTTAACGATTGAAGAACATCAAGAGAGATATCAACAGCAGCTGGAAGAAAGAAGGTTACAACAAGAACGTGAACGTGAAGAAAAGAAAAAGCTGATTGAAGAAGAACAGCGACAGTTAAATTATATTTTTGGTGCAGAATACGAAATGGACCCAAGGAAAGAAACGGAATACATCCTTCATCTCGGTGATACAAACACAGGAAAAACGTATACGGCATTAAAGTCATTAAAAAAAGCTGCTTCGGGTAGTTACTTAGCGCCGCTTCGCTTGTTAGCTTTAGAAGTTTTTGAAAAGCTGAACAAAGACGGAGTTGCTTGTTCGTTAAAAACAGGTGAAGAAGAAAAGATTGTTGAAGACGCTCAGCATATGGCCGGTACCGTAGAAATGTTTAGCGAATTAGAACATGGCGATGTAACCGTAATTGATGAAGCACAGATGATTCAAGACCGAGACCGGGGATTTTCATGGTATAAAGCCATCACCCGAGCTAATGCTAAACAAGTTCATGTTATCGGGAGTTTAAGCATTCGAAGTATGTTAGAAGAGATGTTAGACGGTGTGATCTCAGAAATTCATGAGTATGAAAGAGATATACCTTTAAAAGTAGATCTTCGAAATTTCAAAATTGAACAAGTGAAACCCGCAGATGCTTTAATTGTTTTCTCGCGTAAGAAAGTGCTCCAGACAGCGGCTAAGCTAGAAAAAGATGGTCACAAAGTTAGCGTGATTTATGGAAGTATGCCGCCTGAAACGAGAAGAAAACAAATTGAGCAGTTCATTAATAGAGAAACAAATGTCATTGTGTCTACAGATGCGATTGGAATGGGATTAAATCTTCCAATTAGACGAATTGTCCTTTTAGAAAACATGAAATTTGACGGGCAAAAGAGGAGATTGCTGACTTCTCAAGAGTTAAAGCAGATTGCAGGCCGTGCTGGAAGGAAGGGCCTCTACAATGTTGGAGAAGTTGCATTCGCTAAAGATGCAAAGCAAATGAGAGAACTGTTATTTTCAACAGACGAGCAAATCAGCAAATTTTCAATTGCTCCTACTTCAGATATGCTAAGAAGATTTAAAGAATATCGTCATGACCTCGGAACGTTTTTTGACATGTGGGCTAAATTTCAAAATCCAAAAGGTACACAAAAATCAAATTTGGCACAAGAACGTGAGCTTTATGAGGAAGTAAAAGACACGCTGATTGAAGCGAAAATGCCCATTGTTGATTTATACGGCTACTTGCAGCTGCCTTTTTCAGCAAAAGAAAGCTCTTTGAAAAAGCAGTGGGTTGCCAGCATGAATGCGATTGTTAACAGGGAAGAGTTACCTGAACCACGGATGATAGAAGGCTCATTGGAAAAATTAGAGCTATCTTATAAGGCGATTGGCCTGCATCTTTTATTTTTATATCGAATGGACAGAAGGCCAGAGGCTATTTACTGGGAGCGTGTCCGAGAAGAGCTTACAGATAAAATCCATAACGTATTAAGAAAAGATATGAAAAAATTTAAAAGAACATGCAGTACGTGTTCTAAAGACCTTCCTTGGAATCATGATCACGCCATATGTGATTCGTGTTTTCATAAAAGATTCCGCAGAAGACACGGAGACGAAGATTTTAATTACTAAGATGTAGTGATAAAAAGTGGCTTGTCCGAACGAGTTGGATTTTTGATTGAGAATCCAATTCGTTCGGCTTTTTTATTGTGAAGGCAGCTTTCATGTGTTTCGTTCCTTCTAGCAGTTGATTGGAGGGCAAGGCGAAGACTCCTGCGGGAAAAGCGGAACAGGTGAGACCCCGCAGGAGCGCAAGCGACGAGGAGGCTCACCGGCCGCCCGCGGAAAGCGAAGCCTTGCACGGAAATCAACTGCGGTGTAACAAGCAGTTCAGCTCGTGTATCCCATTTGTGCTTCTTTAGATGGGATTGATGTAGTTATGTCTCAATCTGCTTTTTCATAAAGGTTTTTTATCTTTTCCCTATGAATTTCTGCGTCAAAGCAGATTTTTGTAGAAAAAAATCGGAAATGTATAAGCGGTCATCTTGTAAAAAGAGCAATAAATTATTATGATATAGAGTGGAACTTATATTTTAAAGAGTTCCGTGATTTTTTTGTTGGGCGGACGTGTATTGTATTAGAGTAAGTTTGCTATCATTCGTTATATTAAAAGCGGCACTTTTAAATAGAGATACGGTTCGTAATAGAAGGGAAGAGGATGATGACAAGTCATAACAAAGAAAACAAAGCTGCAGTCGAGCAGTACAGTAAAGGGAAGATTTTGTGGCAATTAACCCGTCCTCATACGCTAACAGCATCGTTTGTACCGGTTTTAATTGGAACAGTTCTAGCCATGTTTTATGGCCATGTGAATGTTTGGATGTTTCTTGCGATGCTTTTTTCATGTTTGTGGATTCAAATTGCGACGAACTTATTTAACGAGTACTATGATTTTAAACGCGGGTTAGACACAGAAGACTCCGTAGGTATCGGAGGAGCCATCGTCAGACACGGCATGAAACCGAAAACGGTATTAAATTTAGCACTTATTTCTTATGGAATTGCTCTTATTTTAGGTGTATATATATGTGCAAACAGCAGCTGGTGGCTTGCTTTAGTTGGATTAGTAGGTATGGCGATTGGTTATTTGTATACGGGCGGACCGCTTCCGATTGCGTATACGCCGTTTGGAGAATTATTTTCAGGTCTTTGCATGGGCGCGATGTTCGTGTTAATTTCATTTTTTATTCAAACGAATACCGTAACGTCTGAAAGCATCTTTGTATCACTTCCGATTGCGATTTTAGTAGGTGCAATTAATTTGTCTAACAACATTCGCGATATAGAAGAAGATACAAAAGGCGGACGTCGTACGCTAGCTATTTTATTAGGTTCTAAAAATGCGATTAGATTTTTAGCTGCTTTGTTTGGCATTGCCTATATTTGGACCGTTGCATTAGTGGTATTCTTCGATATTAGCCCTTGGATTTTCTTAGTGTTTCTTAGTGCACCTAAGCCAATTCAAGCCGTACAAGCATTTGTACGCGGAGAGCTTATTGCAATGAAAGCAACTGCGCAAACAAATACGTTTTTTGGATTTACTTTATCAATTGGATTATTAATTGGCTATTTAGTAAGCTGATTGAGTGGAAAAAGCCTGTCTTTAAAAAAGACAGGCTTTTTGTTATGCTCCCGTTATTTTTTCTTTTACTGCGCTAATAAATGCGTTCATATTTTCAGAAGATGAAAAGTTGGCTTGAGCTTGTTTTGGTCCGCCGCCGCCTTTTCCATCGTAAAGCGGAAGCAGCTCTTTATAAAGTTCTCCGCATTTTACTTCACTTCCGCTGTGAGCCAGTAAGACTTTTTGATCACTTGAAAAGGCAAAAAGAAGCGTCGTATCAGGTGTTTGAAGCAGCTGCTTCGTCAAAGCTTGCACATCTTTTAATGTGCGGTTTTCAAAGTGATGGTACAGAAATGAACCTTCTTTTTTGGCTTCTAATTCACTTGCTAAATAAGCTGCATTTTCATTTTTTAATTCTTCTAGTTGTTTTTGCAGCTCTTTTTGTTCAGTCTCCAATTTTTTAATGCGTTCTACAACTAATTCACGGCTTGTGCTGAATTTATTGCTAATTTCTGCTACGATTTCTTGAGACTGCTGATAATCAGCTAATGCACGCATGCCGCATTTAAAAAAGAGGCGTGTATTGCCGCGCTGCTTTTCTGTTTTCGTAAGTTTAATAAGGCCAAGTTCTCCAATTTGATTCACATGCGTACCGCAGCAGGCAGAAACATCAATGCTGTCAATTTCCACAATGCGTACCACTTCGTCTTCTAGGTCGGGTACTTTGCGAAGCGCAAGAGTATGCAGATCTTCTTTTTTCACTTCGTACGTTTTAATGTGACCGTTGCTGTAAATAGCGTCATTTACAACTTTTTCAATGTGTAATAACTGCTCATGAGATAACTGAGGTACATTCAGATCGATAGAGACTGCTTCGCTTCCTAAGTGAAAGCTAACGGTGTGAATATCATATGTATCGATTAATAGAGCCGAAAGTAAGTGCTGTCCGCTGTGCTGTTGCATATGATCAAAGCGGCGATGCCAGTCAATTTCACACGTGACGTTCGCTTGTTCAGGGAGTGTATCGACGATATGATATACTTCTCCATTTTCTTCATACACATCTTTCACGTCGATTCCGGCAATATTACCGTAGTCAGAAGGCTGCCCGCCTCCTTCTGGATAAAAAGCGGTTTGTTTTAACGTTAATGCGTAGCCATTCGAAAGAGAGCGCGTCTCTATCACTTCAGTTTCCCATGTTTTTATGTAGGGATTGCTATAATAAAGTCTTTCGGTCATATTCATCATCCTTTCTAGTAAAACCCTATCTAACTTTTTCTATAGTATCAGAAATATGTTTCTTCGAACATGGATAAGCTAACTTGTAACAATAAAACTGGGTGGGACATATGAAAAATACTGTTTATATTTATACGCGGGATTTAAAAAGAATTTTCACCAATTGGGCGATGATTATCATTGTGCTGACGCTTATGATTCTGCCGTCTTTTTACGCATGGTTTAATATAAAAGCATCTTGGGACCCATACGGGCGGACTGAAGGTATTGCCATTGCAGTAACGAGCGAAGATGAAGGTTCTACGATAAGAGGTCAGCACGTGAACGTGGGAAAAGATATTATTACAACGTTAAAAAAAAATAAAACGCTTGGATGGACGTTTGTCTCAAAAGAAAAAGCTGATCACGGAGTAAAGCACGGTGACTATTATGCAAGTATTATTATTCCAAAAGATTTTTCACAAAAGCTTGGTACCGTTCTTCAAGATCGTTTGGAAAAACCAGTCATTATTTATAAAGTGAACGAAAAAATAAACGCAGTGGCGCCTAAAATTACAAGTAAAGGAGCCAGCAGCTTAACACAACAGATCAGTGAAAAATTCGTCAAAACAGCGAATGGAGCCATTTTTTCAGTGTTTAACGAACTAGGTATTACACTGCAGCGAGATTTGCCGACCATTCAACAAGTTGAACAACGGATTTTTGAACTTGAAAATCGTCTTCCTGAAATCAAAAAAGTAATTAATGAAGCGAATGACACCACTCAAAAAGCTGGAGCCATTGTATCAAAAGCTCAGGCCGCTCTTCCTGAAGTAGAGAGACTAACAGCTGACGGCGCACAGATGACTCAGCAGCTAAACACTTTTTTAACTAAAAGCGATGAAATTTTAAAAAACGCCGAGCCAACAATCAACGAAACGCTGCAGCGGGTTCAGCAACGAGCTCTCCGAGTTCAAGAATTGAAGAATCAGCTGATGGAAAAAGATATAGCACCGGCTGAAGTCAGCGCAGCAGCGGAACAGCTAAAAGGGCAGTTAACAAAACAAATTGCTGACACAGGAGAGATTCTTACACTTCTTACAGATTTAAATGCGTTATCTCAACAAAAAGTTCTTTCACCTGTTATTAATGACATAAAAGATGTAAATACGCTTTTACAGCAGCAACTTTCGGATGTAAACAGTCTGCAGCAACAAACAAAGAATGGGGATGTTCCCAATCAAAGCGTACTTGATAGGTTCAGCTCTCGCACCGATCGAGCTGTTTCTAGATTAAATGCGTTAACGAACTCATATTCTTCTACGATTGTGCCTGCTGTTGAACAAGCAATCAAAGAAGCGAAAGATAAAACGGCAAGCGCAAACTCACTGCTTGATGAAGCTAACAAAAGCATACCGGATGTTTCTAACGTTCTGTCTAAAACAGCCAGTGGCATTTTGCTTGGACAGCAGGAGCTTGGGAAAATAGCAAAAGACTTTCCGCGAATTGAACAAAACGTGCACAATATAGCAGATAAAATACGAGAATTTCAGCAAAAAGAAAATATTGAAGATATTATTAATTTGCTAAAGAATGACGTGCAAAAAGAAAGTGACTTTTTTGCTAAGCCGGTTCTTTTAAAAGAAGAAAGACTTTACCCGATTCCGAACTACGGCTCAGCTATGTCGCCGTTTTATACAACGCTTTGCTTGTGGGTCGGAGCTTTGCTGTTAGTTTCGATTTTAAGCGTAGAAGTAGCGGATGAAGAACGATTCAAAAGCTATGAAGTCTATCTTGGAAGACTTTTAACGTTTTTGTCTATTGCTCTCGTGCAAGCTTTTATTGTGACGCTAGGGGATTTATTTTTAATCAAAACGTATGTCGTAGATAAAGTGCCTTTTATCTTTTTAGGCTTGCTGTGCAGCTTCGTATTTATGACGATTGTTTATACGCTTGTTGCGATATTTGGCAATGCAGGAAAAGCGATGGCGATTGTTTTACTTGTGCTTCAGCTTTCTGCTGCAGGCGGTACATTTCCGATTCAAGTCGTGCCTGCTTTTTTTCAAGCAATCAATCCGTTTTTACCATTTACGTATGCAATAAGCATGATGAGAGAAGTGGTAGGAGGCATGTTAGCGGATATTGTCAGAAAAGACGTTACGGTTCTTCTTTGCATTTGGCTTGGCGTGCTGCTCGTTGGCATTTTTCTTCATAAGCCTCTTAGTAAAACGAGCGCAAAATTAACAAAAAAAGCGCGTGAAAGTAAATTAATTCATTAAAAAAACGTTTTGGGTTTCCAGACAGAACAAAATGCGGTAGTGTAGATATAAAGGAGTGATCAGTATGGGTATATTAGATGGACTATTAGGAAATGCATCAGAAGCAGATATAAGAGGAACTGAAAAAGACTTACAAAATATTTTAATTGCCAACGAGCGAGTGGAACAAGCATATAAAGTCATTCGCGATTTAATGGTGTTTACGACGAAACGCTTAATTATCGTTGATAAGCAAGGAGTGACAGGAAAGAAAACAGATTATCATTCCATTCCTTATAAGACGATTACCCATTTTAGCGTAGAAACGGCTGGAACATTTGATTTAGATGCGGAATTAAATATTTGGGTATCGGGTTCTAGTGCACCGATCTCAAAAGAGTTTCGTAAAGATAAAAGCATTTACGACGTGCAAAAAGTATTAGCATCTTATGTACTGGATTAAAAAGTTGAGCCATGAAAAACTGGCTCAGCTTTTTTATATGTGTGTAAAACGAGAGAGGGTACTATCTTCATTCTCGTATGCAGCTGTTTGAAAATAAGCAGGCTGTTGTCTCGCCATATTTGTTCACTTTACTCATTACCGAAATGCATGAGAACGATTTACATAATGAATTATACAGAATAAAAAAACCGTGATATGATTTTTTTAGAGAAAAAGGAAGTGACCAACTGTGAGTTATACCGTAATTGGAACATCAGCTTTTCGCAAAACAAATGTTGCGCTTTTTGCAGCTGGCTTCAACACATTTTCGATTTTATATTGTACACAGGCCATTTTACCTGAATTTTCTAGAGAATTCGGGATATCTCCGGCGTTTGCCAGCTTGTCTCTTTCGTTAACAACCATCACGCTAGCCGTTAGCATGCTTTTTTTAGGTTCTTTATCAGAAGTGTGGGGACGGAAGAAACTGATGGGCCTATCGTTAATTTTTGCGTCATTGCTATGCATCATGACAGCATTTAGCTCTACCTTTGAAACACTATTAGTATTTCGCGTCATTCAAGGAATCGTTTTAGCAGGGCTGCCTTCTGTGGCCATGGCTTACTTAGGAGAAGAAATTGAACCAGGGAGTTTAGGAAAAGCGATGGGGATTTATATAAGCGGAAACGCCTTTGGAGGCGTAGCGGGAAGGCTTATGACAGGGGTACTCACGGAATATTTCAACTGGTCCGTAGCTCTTGATGTTGTAAGCGTAATCAGTTTACTGGCCACCTTTGTTTTTTTTATGAACTTGCCAGATTCACAAAACTTCACTTCGCGATCCTTTGAACTTCGTCAGCTTACTGGCTCTCTTCGCAGTCATCTTCAAGATAAAGGGATGCTTTGCCTTTTTGCTATTGGTTTTGCGCTGCTTGGAAGTAACGTAGCATTATACAATTATATTGGATACGCTTTATCCTCACCTCCGTATTCTTGGAATCATACGCTTGTAAGTTTTATTTTTGTTATTTTTTTTGTGGGAGTATTCAGCTCAGTCTGGATGGGGACGCTGGCGGATCGATATGGCCGGAAAAAAGTGCTGTTATGTACGATTGCTGTTACGCTTATAGGTTCAATTGTTACGCTGCATCCGGTTTTATGGATAAAAATTACCGGGCTTTTGCTGCTGACTTTTGGCTTTTTTGGAAGTCACTCCATCGCAAGCAGCTGGGTGGGAAGAAGAGCCACCCATGACAAAGCTCAGGCTTCGTCTTTGTATTTGTTTTTTTACTATGCAGGATCAAGCGTTGGAGGGACGGTGGCGGGCTTGTGCTGGAGTGCGTACGGCTGGAAAGGTGTTATTGCTTTAATTGGTGTGTTTCTTACAACAGCTTTTCTCCTAGCTGTTCGTTTGTCCAAAATGCCGGCTCAGCAGACGCATGTTCACTAAAAAAGAATGTAAAGACATGTATGGCTATTTACTAAAAAAGACTTTCCACTCAGTGTGGAAAGTCTTTTTTTAGTTTAAAAGCTGAATAAAAAGCTCCGCTACTTTTTTATGAGCGCTGTTAGCAGGATAGATATAAGAGAAACGGCGCTTAAAAGGAGCGGTGTTAACGTTCAGAATCGATAGGTGTTTTTGTTCAACATCTTCTTTAATAGCACAAAGCGACAGCACAGACATTCCTAAATCGTGAACGATGGCTTCTTTAATTCCTTGATTGCTGCTGATCGTTAGAATGCTTTTCATTTTTAAACCGTTGGACATTAGAACGTGATCTAAATATTCTCTTGTTCCAGAGCCTTTTTCACGCGCTACCCACCGCTGATTTTGTAAATCATCAATTTCTACTTTTTTAAGCTGAGCTAAAGGATGATCCACTGACGCAACGATGGCAAGCTCATCGTCCATAAATGACTGAATATGTAAGTCGGATTCTTCCGTGTGTCCTTCAATAAGCCCTACGTCTACTTTGAAATGACGAACAAGCTGAGCGATTTCCTTTGTATTACCGATAGTCACTTCTACATCAATATCAGGATATTGTTCACGAAGCTTTGCTAAAAATGAAGGGAGAATATATTCACCAATCGTGAAACTGGCGCCAATCGTTAGCATTCCTTTGACACGGTGATGATGTTCATAAATATCTCGTTTCGTATGCTCATATATCTGAATCATTTGTTTAGCACGATCGTATAAAATTTCGCCGCTGGGTGTGATTTTTAACATTTTAGGTGAACGCAGGAACAGGGAAGTTTGAAATTCTTTTTCAAGATTTTTGATGTGTACGCTTACGCTTGGCTGTGAAATCATTAACTTTTCCGCAGCTTTTGTAAAGCTTTGCTCTTCTACAACAGAAACAAACGTCTTTAACGCATCATAGTACATAGAGTATGGCTCCTTTTATATTAAAAAAATTAATTATAAACATTATAAAACATTACTATTGTAATAACTAGAGGTACTTGGTTAAGACAAACAAAACGAGGTGCTGACTTAAAGGAGTATTTTGGCTTATAACGAAGGCAACACACGCAATTTATTTACAGTTATTTGCATTTCCCCTATAAAGCTATTAAACACTTTTTTGTCATCAATTTGTAACAAAAGTAAAAAAAGTACTTGTTTTTTCCAGAAAACATACTATAATATTAACTGTAATACGATGAGTAATACAGTTAATACACCTAGTACACACATCATGATTTTGGGTAGATGAAGGGAGGCAGACTATGTTCGATTTAGATATTCGTAGTCGCAAGCCGATATACGAGCAATTAGTAGATAAATTGAAAGAGCTTATTATTCATGAAGTCTTTAAGGCCGATCAAAAGCTTCCATCTGTTCGGCTGTTAGCAAAAGAATTAACGATTAATCCAAATACAATTCAAAAAGCGTATCGTGAACTAGAACATCAGAATTATATTTATTCAGTTCCAGGCAAAGGAAGTTTTGTAACGCCTCAAGTTGATACACTAAATAACGAGAAGGTGAAAAAGATGAAAGAAGAATTAGTAAAACTGTTGGCAGAAGCTATGTATTTAGGGATGGATAAAGATGAAATTCTATCACTTATTTCACAGGCTGAAAAAGCAGTAAAAGGAGGAAGCGATAGTGATTGAACTGAAGGCGATAAAAAAAGAGTTTGAAGAAATGGAAGCTCTAAGAGACGTCACGCTTTCTATAAAAAAAGGATCTATTTACGGACTGCTTGGCTCGAACGGGGCAGGGAAAACAACGCTATTAAAAATCATTGCAGGTATTTACAAGCAAGATCACGGGAAAATCGCAATAGACGGCGAGGAAGTATTTGAAAACGTTGGCTTAAAAGAACGTCTTATTTTTATGCCAGATTCTCTTTATTTTTTCCCTCAAACAACGATTAAGCAATTAGCGTCTTTTTATAGAAGCGTCTATCCGACTTGGAACGAAGAGCGGTTTCAAAAATTAAAAGAAGCTTTCCCAATTCAATTACATAAAAAGGTACACAGAATGTCCAAGGGAATGCAGCGTCAAGTAGGTTTTTGGTTAGCGATGTCTGCTATGCCTGATGTACTTATCTTAGATGAGCCGCTCGATGGGTTAGATGCGGTAATGCGTCAAAAAATTAAAAACCTTCTTGTCCAAGACGTGGCAGAACGGGAAATGACGATTTTAATTTCATCACATAACTTACGAGAAGTGGAAGATCTTTGTGATCATGTAGGCATCTTGCATCACGGTCAATTATTAATTGAAAAAGAACTGGATGATTTAAAATCAGACGTGCACAAAATTCAAGTTGCATTTGAAGGAGATGTGCCGCTAGCGCTTTACGACACGCTGGACATTTTATATCAAGAAAAACGAGGGAGCGTCTTGCTTTGTATTGTTCGAGGAAAAGAAAATCACTTAGTCAACAAAGTTCGATCGTATAAGCCTTTAATTTTTGACATCTTGCCACTTACGCTGGAAGAAATCTTTATTTATGAAATGGGGGATGTGGGTTATGCAATCGAAAACATCATCGTTTAACCGCGGCATGTGGATTCAATCCATGAGAAACGTGGGATGGATTGGGCTTGTCTACTTGTTAGTACTACTGTTCGCTTTGCCTTTACAACTAATTTTCACTTTTACAGGAAAGGTTGAGCCTTATATAGAGAAACCAGACACGTTATTTGACGTATTTGGCGGGCTAGAATTCGTGCTTATGTTCGTTGTACCAGTGTTACTTGGTATTTTCCTATTTCGATATATACAAACGAAGATTGCGGCTGACTATATTCATAGTTTACCAATTAAACGTTCTACGTTGTTTCATCAAAACATGCTTCTGGGCGCGTTGGTTTTAGTTGTTCCGATTTTAATTACGGGAATCGTGACTTTTGCCGTTAAAGGGGTTTTAACGGTTGAGAATGTTTATACAACAGGCGACGTTCTAAGCTGGGTCGGGTACAGTATTCTGATTAATTTATTTGTCCTAACTGGAACTGTTTTAGCCGGAATGTTTACCGGGATGTCTGTTCTGCAAGGAATCTTTTTATATGTTCTATTCCTTCTCCCAGGCGGAATTTCTTATTTAGCTATATCGAATGTAAAGTTTTACTGGTATGGCTATGCGTATGACTATTACGTGAACAAAAATGTTGACAGCCTTATCCCGTTTTTACACGTAGCGAAATTGGCAGCTCATAAAAGCTTTTCTACTAGTGTATTTGTTTATATTGGACTCATTGTCTTATTTTACATCGTTGCTTTAATCACCTATCAAAAAAGAAGAGTAGAAGCTGCTACGCTAACCATTTCAGTTGGCTGGTTAAAACCTGTATTCGTATACGGAGTAACCGCTTGTTCACTGATGCTGGGCGGATTTTACTTCGGCAGCATGAAAGGTGGATTTTCATGGATGGTCTTGGGCTATATTATTGGTTCATTAATAGGCTATATAGTTGCTCAAATTATTTTAAATAAAACGTGGCGTATCTTTACGAAATGGAAAGGGTATCTAGGTTTTATTATAGCTGCAACTATTGTAGGCTTTATCATTCATTTAGACGTGTTTGGCTATTCTACTAAAGTGCCGGCAGTTTCAGAGATTGAAAGTGTGTATTTCGATGAAGACATGTATCGATTGACTGATAAACCTGAAAACTATGCAAAGGGAATGAATGGCTATTACGAAGCGCCATATTACTATACAAGTAAAGAAACGATCAAGAGCGTTCGTCAGCTGCAAAAACAAATTACAGCATCTAAAGATAAGAAGCTGGATCCTGAAAAACAAAGTGAAATAGAGGGAAGCAATGGAAAAATCGCGGTATTTGCTTACAAATTAAAAAATGGAAAGCAAATAGTTCGAGAGTACTTTATTCCATTTTCAGACTATAAAGCTTTTTATAAAGAAATTGCGGAAACAAAAGAGTATAAAGAAAATTTCCATCCGCTTTTACGAACACAAAACACAGATAAAATTAAAAGCGTAAGTTTTTCTGTTCCAGGAAAGTCAAATTCCATTAATATTACAAATCCAGAAAAAGTGCAAGAGCTTATACACGTAGTCAAACAGTCGATGATGAACGAAACGTTTGATGAAATGTACAGCACAAAAGAAAGCTGGGCGTCAATCAATTTCATGGATGGAAAAGGACAGTATGTTCAAGAAGCATCTTGGGAGAAGTCATATAGCGAAGTAGAAGCATGGCTGAAGAAAGAGCATTTATATGAACGTGCTCGCCTTATGCCAAAGGACGTAGAAAAAACCGAAGTCTTTAAAAATTCTTCTCATCTTAAAAATGATTATCGTCTTCAAGAAGATTTTACACCTCTAACGAAGGATGAGAAATCAATTAAAGTAAAAAACAATCAGCAGGTAGAAACACTTCTTCAACGTGCTAATTTACGAGACACAGGAGATTATCTTGTTGCTTTTTATTACAAAGATCAAGTAGATACTCCTCAGGTTTACATGTTGAATGAAAATGAGCTGCCAAACGAACTAAAAGAAAAACTAAAATAGCAAGGGAGAACTTATTATGTGCGGCGAGGAATTGCAAGATTATTTAAATCAGGTGCTGGCTTATTTGTTGAAAAATGGCGTGAATAGACAAGACGCCGAAGATATTACGCAAGAAGTAGCATTAAAATATTTAGAAAAACAAGAAATGGTCGATCCTGAAAAAATAAAAGCTTGGATGTTTCGCGTCGCATTAAATAAACGGTGTGATTTAGGAAGGCGTAAAATAGTGAAAGACCGCTATACGTCTTCTTACAAAGAAGAGCCCGTTATGTATACGCCTATTCAGCAGGTGCTTAGAAATGAAGAAGCGGCTGAATGTCAGGCGATTTTAAATAAATTGAATCCTAAGTATCGCAATTTGCTTCTATTAAAATATGGATTTGGATTTAAATATGAAGAAATTGCGGAGTTATTAAATATGCAGATGACTACGTTAAAATCAGCTCTTTACCGCGCGCGCAAATACTTTGTAAAGGGATATAATGAAGTCATTTAATATAAATGAAACAGCAGCAGTTTGTGAAAAAGAACTTCTCACACAAACTACTGCTGTTTTTTTCGTATTTTTCTTCTTTGGACGGCATAGATAATCAAACTGATCGCACAAAAAGCTAAAGTGATCTCAATCACGTCCGTATAAGAAGATGTCGTATTAAAAAAGGAACCGAAAATAAATAAAGCGAGCGTCCAAATAAAACCGAAAGAAAATGAGACTTTAATATAATGCCGATGCTTCATTCCGCTTGCTCCGAGAAAAAAAGGCATCACATGTCGCATTCCTGGTAAAAAGTAGCTTGCAATGATGGCGTGAGATCCATATTCTTGAATCGTTCGCTCGACTTTCATCACATTTTTTTCCCATCGCGGGCGTTTTAATAGCGCAAGCGCCTGAGCTGAAAAAAGACTGGCTATCAAAAACTTAAGATATAAGCTAATCATCATGCCGCTGTAGGTAAGTATAAAAGCTGGAATATACTGAACGGACGGAGATGTAGCCTGACTGCCCGCAAGCATAATATATACCGGGTCAGGAATAGGAGTAAGGTTGGCTCCGACTAAAATGATAAAAAAGAAATATCCGTAGCCTAATTGGTTAATGGCTCCGATAAGCTGATCAATCACGTTTTCTTCCTCCTTTCTTCATTAGAATACGAGAGAGTGACACACAGTGTTCGCTCAAAATAAAAATAAAGTATAGGTACGCACAACTTAGAAAAAAAGAGTTATAATAAATAAGAATGTACGTTCTTCTTTCGGGGATTAATTATACAGAAAGAGGTGATAGTATGAAAATGATGTACCCTAAAAACGGCAAAGTTATTCTTCATATTGATGCCAATGCTTTTTATGCATCTGTTGAAACCGCACATGATCATACGCTCAAAGATAAGCCTCTTGCTATTGCTGGCAATCCAAAGGAACGAAGAGGAATTGTTGTAACCTGTAACTATATTGCTCGTAAACGTGGAGTATATGCGCCAATGCCTCTTTGGGAAGCGAAAAGAAAATGCCCTGAGCTGGTTGTGATAAAACCTAATTTTCCATTATATCGCCAAGTGTCCAAAAACATGTTTGATTATTTAGTAACCATTTCACCTCTTTTAGAGCCTGCTTCCATTGATGAAGGCTATTTGGATATTACAAATTGTGCTGAATTAGGCTCTCCTCTTGACATAGCAAAGTCAATTCAGCAGCATTTAATACAGACGCTGCAAATTCCTGTGTCAATTGGAATCGCGCCGAATAAATTTTTAGCCAAAACGGCAAGTGATATGCAAAAACCTTTAGGGATTACCGTCCTTCGAAAAAGAGATGTCCAAACAGTTCTTTGGCCAAAAGCCGTAGAGGAAATGCACGGAATCGGTAAAAAAACAGCTGAGAAGCTAAATGCGATTAAGATCGTGACCATCGGTGATCTAGCAAAAGCCGCTCCCGGTCTTCTTAAACAAACTCTCGGAGTAAAAGGAGAAGTTATGAAAGAACGAGCATGGGGCCAAGATGATCGACAGGTGAACCCTGATCGCCAATCACAGTTTAAATCTATTGGAAACTCTACGACGCTATCTCAAAATGCAGTAGATGAACATGAAGTTCTCCCTATTTTAAATAAACTATCGCATTCTGTAAGCTCTCGTATGAAAGCGAAAAAAGTTGTAAGCAAAACGATTCAATTAACGATACGATACAGTGATTTTAAAACCATTACTCGAAGCCAAACTATTTCAAAAGCAATTAGCGAGCCAAACGATCTTTTTCATTACAGTGCGGTATTATTTCAAAGCCACTGGAACGGAGAACCGATTCGTTTATTAGGCGTAGCTGCTCTTCAAGTGAGCCACCATCTTCAGGAAGAAGAACAATTAGATTTGTTTACATATGGAGAGCAAGCAAAAAAAGAGCCTTTATACAAAGCGGTCGAAAGTTTGCGTGAAAAATATGGAGATAACATTATTCAAAGCGGTTTAAAAAAACAAAGAGGAAAAAAAGAGAGGTAACTCTCTTTTTTTGTATAAAATAATAGGTTTACACTCATTATAGAAGGGGAAGTACATTACTATCACGGTAATCAAAGTGATTACAAAATGAATTTGATTGCGACTTTTTTGATTGTCTGCAATGAAATTACATAAAATAATCTATGAGGTGATCTTATGTCAGACGTACTATTTACATCTAAAGCAACAGCGGTAGGAGGCCGAGATGGTCGAGTTAAATCAGATGATGGTATTATTGATTTAACCCTTGTAAATCCTTCTCCAAATAACAAAGAAGAAGGAACAAATCCCGAGCAGCTGTTTGCAGCAGGATATTCTGCTTGTTTTGACGGTGCTTTAAATTTAATCGCTAAGAAACAAAAAAAAGACATTGATTCTTCTATTACTGCAGAGGTAAGTCTACTAAAAGACCACACTGACGATGGCTTTAAAATTGGAGTGGTGTTAAACGCTCATATTAAAGGCGTTTCACAAGAAGTAGCTGAGAAGCTAGTAGAAGATGCACATCAATTCTGCCCGTATTCTAAAGCAACGCGTGGGAATGTTAACGTAACGTTAAATACAACGGCTGAGTAAATAAAAAGCGCCTGGATTTTTCTTAAATCCAGGCGCTTTTTATGTGCAATTTTATATGGTCTATTTTTGATTGTACGTATGCAGTGATTGCAATAACTCCTGCAGCGTTTCTTTCAGCTTTTCTAATTCTCCTTGCGACTTATTCGTCATACTAAAAACTTCTTCTGGAATATGACAAGCTTTATCACGTAATTTTTTTCCTTTTTCGGTTAAACTAATAAAAACAACGCGTTCATCTTCATGAGAACGCTGACGAATCACTAATTCTTGATCCTGCATTCTTTTTAGCATAGGAGTAAGGGTGCCTGAATCCAAATACAGAAGTTCGCCCATTTTTTTTACGCTGAGTGTTTCATGTTCCCATAAAACAAGAAGGGCTAAATACTGCGGATAGGTTACTCCTAATTTATCGAGCAGCGGCTTGTACACCTTTGTAATTTCTCGAGACGTGGCGTAAATTGAGAAACAAAGCTGGTTTTCTAGCTGCAGCTGCTTATAAAGTTGTTCCATTCATGTTGCCTCCAGTCTATTGCTTTTTATTTAATTATACACAATTAAATAATGGTGTCCAATAACGTCGGATGAAAAAGTAATCAAGCTGTAAATAAAAAATGGGAATTTTACATATACTAAGAAAAAAAGGGAGCTGTGCACATGTATTTTGCAAAAAAAGCCGTAGAAGAAGAAGTAGATCAAATGATGGATACGACTGTATACGCGTGTCAATCTGAATCATGTAATGGGTGGATGAGAGAAGATTTTGTTACGGTTGATTATAACTGTCCGATGTGCGGAACGGAAATGTCGCAGGAAGTACGCGAGCTGCCGAAAATTAAGTACGATCACCAATTTTATAATAAATAAAAAAAGAAGCAACTGCTTCTTTTTTTATTTTTCACTAAAATTTCATTAAGCTGCGCTAGACTAAAAACCAACATACGATGAAGGTGAGGAATATCAGAATGAATCAAGGGAACTTTTTGAAAGGTTTATTTTGGGGAACCTTATTTAGTATTCCTATTTGGATTTCATTGTTTGGCTGGTTCCGCATTTTATCACATCTTGCATAGTTTTGTTTTATAAACCGTCATACGCACTCTTATCTTTCTATTTCCGCTATAATAAAGGTGATAGAAAAAATAAGGAGCTGTTCTCATGATTCAATATAAAACGGAGCAAATGACGGTTTTTGAAAGCGCGCTGTTTCAAACAACATCTGCAGTCATTGAAACAAAAGACTGTGTCATTGTTGTTGATCCAACGTGGCTTCCTCACGAAATTAATGAAATTAAACAGCATGTTCAAGGGATCTTAAACCACCGCAAACTGTATGTGTTTTTTACTCACGGAGATTTTGATCACGTCATTGGGTATGGGGCTTTCTTAGAATTAAATGCCACCTTTATCGGCAGCAAATTTTTAGAACAACACCCGGACAAAGAAGAAAAAGTTCAAATGATTAAGCAGTTTGATCATGACTATTATATAAAAAGATCCCATGATATTATATTCCCAGAATTAGATATTGTTGTAACCGAAAATGAACAGCATATTACTTTAGGTGAAACATCCATTACCTGTTATTTTGCAAAAGGTCATACAACCGATGGCCTATTTATGATTGTCGATGATTCGATATGGATTGCAGGGGATTATTTATCGGATTTTGAATATCCGTACATATATGAAAGTGTAAATGATTACCGCGACACGCTTGCTATTGCGCGACACATTTTAGCTAAGCACCAAAATCTAACGCTAGTTCCCGGGCACGGGAAAACGACACATCACCGAGCTGAAATTCAAAGACGAGTGGAGATGGCCAGCTCTTATTTAGATGAACTGCAAGCGGCAGTGAAAGAAAACAGTAAAGAAGCGCTCGATAAGCTAAATGATAAACTGGCGTTTCCCTCTGATTTCACCGCACAATGTCATCAAAAAAACGTTGAAATTATGAAAAGAGAACTCCTATCATAGAAACCAACTGTATAGTCATACCGTTAATACTAAAAGTAAGAAACCACATTTTCTATTTCTAGGTAATGGAAAATGTGGTTTTCCTTAGTTCCTTTATTTGTAAATTAAATGAAACTTTTTCCTTTTCTAATCGTTTATATAAATAAGAAATTATTTTATGTATAAAGGAGTATGACAATGGGGAAAAACGGTTGTGTAAAATGCGGACATACAGAAGCAAAAACAAAAGAAATTGCTACAACGGGAACGGGGCTGTCTAGATACTTAGACGTTCAGCACAATCACTTTACAGTGGTATATTGCACGAGCTGCGGGTATTCAGAGCTATATAATAAATCATCTTCAAGAGGCAGCAATATTATTGACTTATTTTTTGGAGGATGAAAATGAGTATCGATCTTATTGAAATTCACAAAGACAGACGCGCTTCCTATTTGAATCTGCTATTAATAGGGGATGAAGACGAAAAAGTGGTGAAGTCGTATATAAATGAAGGTTCCTTACTTACCATTGTGTATGAAAAGAAGGAGATAGGAGTTGTGCAGTGCCTCATCGATGAAGAGAAACGGGCAGTAGAAGTAAAGAATATCGGTTTAAAAGAAGCATACAGAGGAAAAGGAATCGGCAGCAAAGTCATTAAAAAGTTAGAAGTACTGTATAAACGTAATCAATATTCTAAAATGATTGTAGGAACAGCGGACTCCAGCCTTGAAAACATAGCATTTTATAAAAAGGCAGGCTTTTATCAAAGAGGTGTCAAAAAGAATTTCTTTTTGCAGTACGTTCCACCGATTTACGAGAATGGCTTGCAAGCTATCGATATGATTATGTTTGAAAAAAAATTAAAAAGCAGAAGCGACTAACACGCTTCTGCTTTTAGTGATTAATCTAAAATTTGAAGTTTTACCGTTTTGCGTCCCCAATTTAAAGCTGAGCTTTGAGATGCCATAAATAAATCAACGCGAGTACCTTTAATGGCACCGCCAGTATCTCCAGCAATTGCTTCTCCGTAACCTTCTACGTATACGCGAGAACCTAATGGAATCACGCGAGGATCAACTGCAATTACTTTTCGATTAGGATTTGACCTTAGGTCGATGCCTGTAGCAGTGATTCCGCTGCAGCCTGCACAGTAAGCAGTATAAGCTGTTGCTTCAACCGTAATCTCTTTCGAAACCGACTTGCTTTCTTGCACTGGAGCAGGTGCCGGCGTTGAAGTCGACGGTGTTGAAGGAGCAGTAGTCGCTGGCGTTGATGGTTTTGCTTGAGCTGCAGCTTGTCCGCCTACTTGTAGCACTTGATTAATGTAAATCGTATTAGACGATAAGTTATTCCACTGTTTTAATTGAGAAATTGAAATGCCGTGTCGCTGTGCTACGCTCCACATTGTATCTCCAGGCTGAACTTTGTAACTTTTACTGTTGCTAGGAGCCGGGGATGCTTGCGTTTCGTTTGTTTTTTCTTGTACAGGTGCTGAAGGTGATGATGAAACAGTTCCTGTTCCGCTTATTTTTAATACTTGATTCACATAAATTAAATGACTAGATAAGTTATTCCACTCTTTTAGCTGCTGTACAGAAGTACCGTTGTTTTTAGCGATACGATAAAGCGTGTCGCCTGATTTTACTGTATATGTATGGTTTGAAGATGTCGTAGTTGGAGTTGAACTAGATGAAGAGTCAGTAGATGTAGATCCAATTTGTAATGTTTGGTTTGCATAAATTAATGTCGAAGAAAGACCATTCCACTTTTTTAAGTCTTCAACTGTTACATTATGCTGCTGTGAGATGCTGAATAACGTTTCTCCAGCTTTTACTTTATGCGTGTCTGTGTCAGCTGATGCTGCGTCTGCAATTCCAATTGATACTAGAGCTGTGGCCCCTAATGTAAAAATGTGTTTTTTCATCTAATATTTCTCCTTTATTTCCAATAGTTGTATCTTATTCTATCAGCAATATGTAACAAAACCATGACAAAATGGTAGGTTTTATATTACAAGTTTGTAACAATACGTCTAAAGTGATAGAAAAAACACGGTTTTTTTACGATTATGATGAAAAAAGTCTTAATTTGTCTGTAGAGATAGAATAGTAAAAAAGGTGTTCTGCTTTTATAAAAAGGAAAAAGAAAGAAGCTATGCTATATTCAAATGACATGATAAAATAGACAAGTTAGAAATGAACGGATAAAAAGGGAGTTAGACATCTATGGAAAAACGCTCTATCTCTTCATATTTAAAAGCATGGGGGCGCGCACTTTCAATTGAGATTAATTATATGAAGAAACACGGCGGAGAAAAGTATACGGTAGGAAAAGGAGAGTACTTAGGGCAGCAGGAGGATGCGTATCTTTACCGGTTTGAACGCACAGCCGATTTATACCTTTTTGATGGAGCTCAGGTACGCCTTGTCCACCAGCATAAAGAAAGTAAAGGAGAAGTTATCGGAACAGAAGGGTTTGATCTGTACCTTAAAATAGATGCGTTTATTGGACAAGAAGTAGACGAACTCGATATATATAATGAACCATGGGAGTTATTGCAGGCACTCATTGATAGACTCACGGAAGCAAAAGATTACAAGCAAAAAATAGTGAGAATCAAACGTCTTATGAGAGGCGATAGTCCTGTTCGTCATAAGGAGTATACGTCTAAGAACGCTCTTCATGAAGTGTTGCTGCGAGCGCGTTATAACCGTACTACTTATATTTGGGGGCCTCCTGGAACAGGAAAAACATATACGCTGTCCAAAATCGCGGCAAGCTATTACCGGAAATCAAAGCGGATCCTTTTATTATCTCACAGTAATGCAGCGGTGGACGGTTTGCTGCAAGAAACTGCGCGTCAGTTAAAAAAGAAAGGAGCTTGGAAAAAAGGAAAACTCATTCGATACGGAGCAACAAAAAGCAGCGGCTTAGAAAATATAAAAGTAGAAGAAGTCATTGGAGAAGATGATCCGGATTTAGCTCAGGAGATGCGTGATTTACAAGAAGAACGAGTTTACTTAAGCAGGTATCCTAATAGAGCTCACCAGCTTCAGCAAGTTAACAAAAAGATAAACGCCCTTCGTAAGAAGTGGATTGAAGCGGAGAAAAATGTTTTTGATCAAGCGTATATTGTAGGCACTACTTTATCAAAAGCGGCTATTGACCGATTACTTTATCAAAATGAATTTGATATGGTTGTGGTAGACGAAATTAGCATGGCATATGCACCGCAAATTGCTTTTGCAGCTACGTTAGGAAAACGAATTGTTGTATGCGGCGATTTTAAACAGCTTCCCCCGGTATCTCAATCTTCTCATGCTGAAGTGAAGAAGTGGCTGCAGCGAGATTTATTTGAGCAGACGGGTCTTGTAGAGCAAGTAGAAAGCAGTGAGATACACCCGCATCTTTTTATGTTGACGAAGCAAAGAAGAATGCATAAAGATATCTCAGCTTTTACAAATCGCTATATTTACAGCAATCGAGTAGCAGATCATCCATCTGTCACAACAAGTCGAGAAGTAGTAGCAAGCAGCCCGCCGTTTGCTCATGAAGCAGCGCTTATGCTTAACATTGGTCATTTGCATTCTTCCGCTATGCGAGATGCGGCTTCCGGCTCACGCTACAATGTGATAACGGCTGTGTTGGCGGTAAGTTTGATGCTGCGGGCACGCAAAGCTTCTTCGGCTACTCTTGGCTATGTGACTCCTTATAAGTCTCAAGCTAAATTGATCAATGCATTTCTTCAAGATATTGAACCAGCTAGCGGTATAATTGCAGCAACCGTACACAAATTTCAAGGCGCGGAACGAGATATCATGATTTTTGATACGGTCGATACAAAGCCGCAGTCAAAACCAGGTTTACTTTTAACAAATGAAAATAGCGACCGATTGGTAAATGTAGCGGTGACGCGTTCAAAAGGAAAATTTATTATGCTTTCAGACGAGTCGTTTGCCCAGCAGCGTGTACCAAAGGAGCGAGCGTTATGGAAGTTGGTTAACCACTTTAACGAAAATCAAAAAGTATACCAGCCTCAGCAATTTTTAAAAGAAGTCATCCAGCATCCTAAATTGATTTGGTACCATCCATCGAACAGCAGTCAGTTAAAAAAAGACTTATATCAAGCTCGGCAGCAGATTTTATTGTGCATTCCTTATGCATCCCTTATCTCTCAAGAAATACGGGATGTGTTAAATTCGTTTAAAGGTGAAGTGACCGTTCTTACTCGTGAACCAACAGAAGTTCGAATTGACGGCGCTCATGTCATTTCATCTCCTGTTCCGATGTCACTGCTTATCATCGATGAATCCACTATATGGATTAATATGCCTTATGGCGGAAAGAAAGAAGCGTTTATGGCCGCTAGAATTGAGTCAAAGCTAGGCGCTAAACAGCTTATTCGGTCGATTGACTTTACCGAAGATAAAATAAGAAATCAAGAAACGAAAATGTATATAGAAACAAATAAACCACAATATTCTTTGAGCAATTATCTTCGCAGCTGGGATCGCTGTGAATCTTGTCAGCATATGCGAGAAGTAGAGATAACAAAAAAAGGAAAAGTAAGGTTTATTTGCTATTATTGCGGGAAAACAAGTGGGGCAACACGTTTATTAATGGAAAAATATTTAAACTACGTACATGCTGTATGTAAAGCATGCAAGCAGCCGATGAACGTAGATTATGATGGAAATAAAGGCGTCTACGCATGTTGTCCATCGTGCAAAAAGGAAGTTTTGCCTAGAGATTTATTGTAACTTTAAGAAAAGGGCGTGATCTTATCGTTTACTCTCGTAATGTAGCGGCTTTAGCTGATTGTTTGCTAGAAGGAGACGTTCAAAAAAGCTGGCTGCTCATTGCTATATATATAGAAGAAGGTCATTCTTCAACTGACGTATACACGTTTCTGACAGAAGCGATGTATGAGATAGGGAAAAGGTGGCAAGAAAATAAAATTTCAGTCGCGGACGAGCATTTGGCTACTGCAGCCTGTGACTATGTGTTAACTCGTTTTCAGCTTTCTCAGCAGCAATTGCTTCAGCGTAATCGGGTCCTTCTTTTTTGCATTGAAGGAGAAGAGCATTACTTAGGCATTAAAATGATTGCAGGACTTATGAGAGAACATGGATGGGAAGTGAAAAACTTAGGAGCCAATTTGCCGCTACCGTTCGCTTTAAAAAGTATCGAGAAGTGGGACCCTGATGTAGTATGTTTGTCCGTCTCACAAGTGCATTTGCTGCCTGATTTACAAAAATACATTGCTGAGATTGAAAACATGCCGCAAAGTCCTCTTGTATTAGTAGGCAGCAGGCTTCTCAATACGCATGATTTATCGGCTTCAGGATCTTCAAAAACCATATTCATTAATCATATTCAAGCTTTTAAAGACTGGCTTCTAATCAACAATAAAGAAAGTTCGACGCAAGATAAAATGTTAGTAATGGGGGAAGAAATATGATCAGTTTGCCGATTCAACACATTCCGGTTCCAATGTTTTTACTCAATAAAGACAACGAAATAATTGAATTTACACCAAGCGTCACGAAAAATTTCCCGCCTGTTCAGAACTTTTTAGATCTAGTTGATGAAGATAGTCAAGAAAAAGTAAAAAGAGCACTCCAGGGAAAGGAAGAAGTGCAAATCGAAGTAAATATGCGCACGTTTTCTAACCCGGTTGCTCTTTTTGATTTTCATTTTAAGCCTGAAGCCTATCATTCGCTGCACGCTGTTTTCTGCTATCCTATTCACGAGCATATGACGAGTGTTCAATCAACTCTTCAACAGTTTCGATCTATGCTTATGCAAGACTCATCACAAGTAAGCCAAGATTTTTCAGTCAGGGAAACAGATGTAGAAACGGCGAAAAAAATGCAGCTAGTTGATCTTCAGCGTCATTTTCGAGAAATGAAAACAAATGTGCTAACCATTCAAGACCTCTTGAGTATTATCCGCTCCGACGTAATTGAAGCAGGAAAAGGAGAATATATTGAATTGGTCTCTACACATTTGTTTGACATACAAGATTTAATTAATCAGGAGCTTGACTGTTTAAGACAGAAGAACAAAGTACATTAAGAAAGCGGCAATCGAATTTCTACCGTTGTTCCTTTTCCTTCTTCACTATCATACGAAATGCTTCCTTTATGATTACTAATGATTTTGTGACTCACCATCAATCCTAATCCTGTTCCTTTTTCTTTTGTTGTATAGAAAGGCTCGCTAATTCGTGTTAATCGATCTTTCGGCATGCCTTTTCCTTCATCTATCACTTGGACGACTACTTGATTTGTATCTGGATCAAATTTAGATACCACTAGAATAGACCCAGGGTCATCCATCGCTTCAATAGAATTTTTCACCATGTTGATAAATACTTGTTTCATATCTTTTTCAATACAATGAACAACAGGTAATTTTTCTTCAAAATCTGTTGAAATAGTAATATTTTTAAGAATGGCCTGTGTATGCAGCAGCGTACATACGTCTTGAAGAATTAAATTTATCTGTTTATTTTCATATTTTACGACTTCGGGTTTGGCTAGAATGAGCAGTTCGCTAATAATCAGTTCTAAGCGGTTAAATTCGGACATCATGACATCCATATATTCTTTTTTATACGTTTCTTCTTGCATCATAAGCTGTAAAAAGCCCTTTAATGATGTAAGAGGGTTTCGTATTTCATGGGCAATGCCGGCAGCGAGTTGCCCGAGTGCTGACAGCATCTCTGAATTTTTGAGCATCATTTCCGACTGTTTGCGCTGTGAAATATCTTCGCTTAGCCCAATGTAATGGATGATTTCGTCTTGATCATTTTTAACAGGCATTAAGGCTAACTGTTCCCAAACGGTTTCTCCGTCTTCTTGAACGTAGGAAATTTCTCCGTTCCATTTTTCTCCTCTATATACTTCATTCCAAATCTTAGGGAACCTTTTAACCCCCAACTTTTTTGTATATAAGTCATAGATGTGCAGCCCAAATACTTCTTGCGGCGCATGCTTTTGCTCCATGAACTTTTGATTAATGTACTTAATTTTACCTTGATGATCGGTAATGAAAATGCCCGTAGGACTGTGAGCTACTGCAAAGGATGTAATAGCCAATTCTTCATTTGATCGTTTAATTTCTGTAATATTAATAAACGTAATAACTACACCGTTAATTAAATTCTCATTTGTACGATAAGGCATCATTTTCATGCTGTACCATTGGTTATCGTAGCTTTGAATTTCTTTTTGAAGGGTATTATTTGTTCTTAAAACGTGCATTGCGTCCTCGATTAGATGGTCATATCTAAAGTTATGCGAAATATGAAAGAAAGGTCTTCCGATATCTTGATGAAGAACGTTGATCACTGTTTTCGTTTCCGGCGTAAATAATTTAATATTCAGCTGCTCGTCTAAAAAGATAGTAGCAATAGTTGTACTGATTAATAAATTATCAATATCGTTATTTAAGTCCGTTAATTCTTCAATCTTTCGCTCGTACTGATTGTTAACACTAATTAACTCTTCATTAACAGACTGCAGTTCTTCATTTGTGGACTGCAGCTCTTCGTTAGAAGCAATCAGTTCTTCATTCGTGGACTTTAGCTCCTCATTTGCTGTTTCTAGCTCTTCAATCGTCGTTTGCAAATGCTGCTGCGTGTAATGAAGCTCTTGCTCTAAATCTACTACAAGCTCACTAATCGAGCTGGTTTTATTAAGAAACATGGGCTTTTCCTTATCAATAATGGCACCATCTGTCTGTTCATCAAACATAAGTAAGTAAAGAGAGTGATTTGTTGGAAGGGCAGATATCGTAATATTAAAACGGCGCTGCACGTTGTTTATGACAAACTCAATGTGCTGACAGCATACGCTCATACCTTGCTCTTTTACGCGTTTAATAGCTGCTCCAATGGCTAAAGAGACGTGAACTGGAACCATTTTGAAAATTGTATAATTAATTTTCCCTACAGGAACGTTAATAAGCTGAGTCGCTTCTTTTGAACAAAATATCACTTCGTTGTATTCATTTAATACAAGACAAGGGCTCATAAAGTGATCAATCATTGACTGATACATCTCATCTAATTTAAGCGAAGGAAGAGGCTTATAAAGCTGACTTGGCAGCGGCACGCTAGAAAAATCACCTTCATGCGAGTTGGATTTTGAAAGATTAAAAGCTCCCGTAATTTGTCGGCTGGGCTGTCCGGAACGCTTAAATATTTTCCACTTACTGTTGATAGGGCGGAACAAATCAGACAAATTTCCCGTTGTTTCACTAGGGCCTAAAAAAAGTACGCCTTCTTCTGTCAAAGAGAAATGAAAAAGAGACAGAATGCGCTGCTGCAGTTCAGCTTGGAAGTAAATCATCATATTTCGACAGCTAATTAAATCAACGTTTACAAAAGGCGAGTCTTTTCCTATATTATGGGGAGCAAAAACAATCATTTTGCGAATTGTTTTTTTAACTTGATAACTCCCGTGTTTTGTTTGCTCAAAATATTCATTAATCTGAGCTGCTGAGAAGGAATGAACTTCCGCTTCTTCATAAATACCTTGACTAGCTCTTTTGATTGCATGACGATCGATGTCCGTAGCAAAGATTCGGACATCGAAATAACGGTTGATTGTTGATAAATGGTCATGAAGCAAAATAGCTAATGTATATGCTTCTTGACCAGTAGAACAACCTGCTACCCAGATGCGGATTTCATCCTCTTGACTATGAATCTTTCTTTCAACTAATTGTGGGATGACTTGTTCTTCAATAATAGAGAATGCTTCTTTATCTCTAAGAAATTGTGTCACTCCAATCAGCAAGTCTCGCTGCAGTTCGACGATTTCTTCGGCTTCTTTACATAGATAATCCCGGTATTCTTCCATCGTTTGAGAGGGCGGATCGAGTAAAGCCATTCTCTTTTCAAGTCGTCGCAGCACCGTGTTTTTTTTGTACATAGAGAAGTCGATGCCTGTTTTCTTCTTTATTAATGAATAAATGTATTGCAGCGTTTCTTCATTATATGTAAATTCAGTTTGGCTGACATGCGTTTGCACAAGGTCAGGCATATCAGCAGGAGAAAGAATATAATCAGCAAGGTGTGCATCAATAGCGCTTAGGGGCATATCCCTGTACTTTGCTGTGCTTTCATCTTGTACAAGTACAGTTCCGCCATACTCTCGTATCGTTTTTGCTCCTCCTGTTCCATCATTTCCTTTTCCCGATAAAATAATGGCTGTGCACCGGTGTTTTTTTGAAGCGGCCAGAGAATGAAAAAAGGCGTCAATCGGATACTTTACCTGATCATTTTCTTCATAGGGACGAAGGCGAAGAGTATGATCCACAACGGTTACATAATGATGGGGAGGATTTAAATAAATTGTGTCTTCTTGTAAAGTCATCCCGTCTTGTGTCAGTTTGATATTCATTCCTGTTTTTTTTGCTAAAAGTTCTGGCATAAAACTTTTATATTTAGAGGAAAGGTGCTGCACAATAATAAACGCCATTCCATTTGGTGAAGGCATATTAGCGAAAAACTGCTCAATAGCTTCTAACCCTCCGGCAGAAGCGCCAATTCCCACAACGTGTAAATCCTGTTTCTCTATTCCTTCTGAAGACGATGGAACTGTAGAAAACGAGTTGTTCCTCATAATAGAACCTCCAATAATGTTTAGACACTTCCTAGATTGTATGTCGTTTTGTTTATTTTAATGTCGACAGCACAGCGTGGTTTATAACAAAAGTAAATTTTTTTAAAAAAACCAAGATGCTGGTACATAGGTTCATTTTAGCAAACCTATTATATTGTTCAAATAACGTTTTCAAAATTCCTCTATTTTTTGCAAAAAAATTTTAAAGTCCAAACTATATAGTATGCCCCGATTTTCTTTATATAAACGTATTTTTATAAAAAAAATCGTTTTTTTTTTGCAGAAAAAAATATTTAAAAAATTTTGTTTACGCTTACATATGCATAAGGTTATACGCTCAAGGAGGAAAAAAACGGTTAAATTCAACTTGACACTCTTTTTCAGCATGTTACTATAGGAACCGTTGAAAGAAACGAGAACAAAAATACGAACAAATGACAGGGGAGATTTGATGGATCAAAAACAAAAAGTTGCTTTTTTAGGTGCTGGATCAATGGCCGAAGCGATGATTTCTGGTATGGTCAATGCAAAGAAATTACCTGCTGAAAATATTATCGTAACAAACCGAAGCAATGATGCGCGACTGCACGAACTTGAAAATAGATATGGTATCACAGCAGTAAAGCGCAGCGAGCTGAAAACAGATGACATCGACGTTTTTATTCTAGCGATGAAGCCAAAAGGCGCTGAAGAGGCATTAAACGAATTAAAGCCTCAGATCAACAAAGACCAGCTTGTCCTATCTGTTCTTGCAGGGATTTCGTCTTCATACATGGAAGAGTTACTGCATGATGAACAGCAGGTCATCCGAGTGATGCCGAATACATCAAGTATGATTCAACAATCAGCAACGGCTATATCTCCAGGTCAATATGCTGCAATGGATGCTGTGCTAACAGCAAAAGAGCTGCTTTCTGCAATCGGAAAAGTATACGTGATTGATGAACCGCAAATGGACATTTTCACAGGAATTGCCGGAAGTGGACCCGCTTATTTTTATTTCCTTATGGAGCATATCGAAAAAGCAGCTAAAGAAGAAGGTCTCGATCCTGAGCTAGCACGTGAAATTGGCGCCCAAACCATTTACGGTGCAGCAAGAATGATGATGGAAAGAGATGAAACGCCGACGGAGCTTCGTGAAAATGTGACGTCTCCAAACGGTACAACAGCAGCTGGTTTAGACGCCTTAGCTAAACACGGCGGCGGAGAAGCAATGATGCAAGCAGTCAAAGGAGCATCAAAGCGTTCAAAAGAAATGAGTGCTCAACTACAAAAAGTGGCAAGTACTAATTAATTCGTCACTTATCTTCTTCGTGAATTCCTCACCACAAAAAAATAATCATAAACAAGAAAACATACAGAACACACTAGGAGTGATTTGATGAGTCCCGACAATAAGAAGCGGGTTGTAATTAAAATTGGAAGTAGTTCATTAACAAGTTCACACGGTGAAATCAGCAGACGGAAGCTCGAGCGCCTTGTGGACCAAGTCGTAGACTTAAAAGATAGCGGTCATGAAGTGCTATTAGTTTCATCAGGAGCTGTAGCTGCAGGGTACCGCAAGCTTGGCTGCTTAGAGCGACCTAGCTCTTTACCTGAAAAACAAGCAGCTGCCTCAATCGGTCAAGGACTGTTAATGGAGGCTTATTCAGAACTGTTTCTATCCCATGGATACGTTGCTTCTCAAATCTTAATCACGAGAGACGATTTTTCAGACGAAAATCGTTACAACAATGCACGAAATACAATTAACGTTCTGTTAGAACGCGGCATTGTGCCAATTGTCAATGAAAACGATACGGTAACCATCAATCGATTAAAATTTGGCGATAATGATACACTTTCAGCTAAAGTTGCTGGACTAGTGGATTCCGACCTGCTTATTATTTTATCGGATATCGATGGCTTATACAGCGCGGATCCTCGCCAGGATCCAAATGCAAAATTAGTTCCTCACGTAGGAGAAATTACGCAAGAAATCGAAGAATCTGCAGGAGATTCAGGAAGTTCAGTTGGAACAGGCGGTATGCGCTCGAAAATTGACGCGTTCAAAATCGCTATGGCGTCAGGAATTCCAGCATTTTTAGGAAGAGCCGGCGTGCCAAACATCTTAACACAAGCGGTTGATGGAGATGCAACAGGAACGTATTTTGAATCTGAAGATGATTCTGCGAACCTTAATCAGAAAAAACAGTGGATTGCGTTTAACTCTGGTCCTGAAGGGGAAATAGTAGTCGAAGATGCCGCGAAACGTGCAATTATTGAAGATAAAGAGCCTTTACTTCGCGAGCACGTTAAATATATTAAAGGCCACTTTAGTGAACGAGCAGTTGTACGTATTCTAGATAAAGACGAAAATGAGCTGGCTCTTGGTGTGACAAATTATTCATCTGATGAACTTGCAATGAATGAGCCAATTGATCAACCGATTGTAGACAGCGAAGGTCTGGTGTGTCACTTAGAAATTCCAGTACCGGTCGGTTTGTAAGCAAACATGCTGTAAAGAAAAGGAGCCCTTCCTTTTCTTTGCATGATTGCATTTACCTCTTATGCCTCACACTTTAAAATCAAACAAAACTAAAACGAATCCAGGAGTGATTTGGTGTTACAAACAAATGAAAAGTATTCAGTAGAAGAACAAGCTATTTCAGCAAAAAAAGCAGCTAAGCAATTAAGTTTACTGACAACAGAACAAAAAAATGATGCACTGTTAACGATTGCTTCTACACTTGAAAGCAACACGGAGTATATTTTAAAAGCAAATGAAGTAGACTTAAAAAACGGGAAAGAAAAAGGTTTTGATGAAGCACTGATGGACCGCCTTGCTCTTTCAGCGGAACGTGTAAAAGAATTTGCCAACGGCCTTCGTGAAGTTGCTGAGTTAGATGATCCAACAGGAGATATTTTATCAAGCTGGACATTGGATAACGGTCTAGATGTAAAGCAAGTACGCGTGCCTCTTGGCGTTATCGGAATGATTTATGAAGCCCGTCCAAACGTAACGGTAGATGCAACAGGGCTAGCGTTGAAATCTGGAAATGCCATTGTGTTAAAAGGCGGTTCTTCAGCTGTTTCATCTAACCAAGCTATCGTGGACATTATTCATAAAGCTCTTGATGAAACGCCAATCCCTAAAGAAGCGGTACAGTTTATTTCAAGTACAGATCGTGCGGCTACGCAAGAATTATTTACAATGAAAGAACATATTGACGTGCTAATTCCACGCGGAGGGGCCTCATTGATTCAAGCGGTCGTCAATAACGCAACGGTTCCCGTGTTAGAAACGGGAGTTGGAAACTGCCATATTTACATCGATGAACAAGCTGACGTTAAGAAGGCCATTCCAATTTTGATTAATGCAAAAACAGATCGACCAGCGGTGTGTAACGCAGCAGAAACGGTTCTTGTACACAAGAACTGGCTCGATTCTCATAAAGATGAATTGATTCAAGCATTCAACGATCATAATATTGAAGTATATGGTGACAAAGCGACAGTAGGTGAAATTCCTGGAGCAAAACCAGCGGCTGAAAAAGACTGGGCTGAAGAGTATTTGCGCTTAGCGATCGCGATGAAAGTAGTAGAGAGTGTGGATGAAGCGATTGATCACATCGAAACATATGGAACAAAACACTCTGAAGCGATCATTTCAGAAGATGAACAAGCCGTTTCACGCTTCATGTCTTTAGTGGATGCAGCCGCACTGTATCATAATGCATCTACGCGTTTTACTGACGGAGGAGCTTTAGGATTTGGAGCTGAAATTGGAATCTCAACTCAAAAGCTTCATGCACGCGGTCCAATGGGACTTCCTGCGCTTACGACAATTAAATATATTATGAGTGGAAACGGACAAACTCGATAAGAAATGAAAAGCGAGCCTAATCATGTGCTCGCTTTTTTTTATGAAAAGCAAAACAAGTAAATGGAAGCTGATTTGTAAAAAATTATAAACTCTGTTATAATAGTAAAATATATAATTTTTGTGATCTTCATTTTTGTTCTTTTCAGACTATCCCGTTGTTTTAAAAAAAGCAACTGCTATCTGCTTTGTTATAACTTCATTTTTATTTTAGTCTTTCAAGACGCCGTATGTATTCCTCAAAGATTGATTTACGGATGTATAGTATCACTTTATCTTGCACCATTTACCACATTTACACGCTAAGTTAATCTTCATTTATTATCCACTTAAAAAGTACTGTTTAAAGGAGACGATGTGTATGTATAATCGTAAAAATTTAGAGCCGGCTGTTATTGAAGAAACAAAAGTTTGGGAATGTACATCAGATACGTGTAATTGCTGGGTTCGAGATAACTTTAAAAGCGGAGATCAGCCAACTTGTCCAATTTGCAAAAGCGAAATGAAGCAAGCTGTAAAAGAACTGCAGGTTATTCATAATCCTAGAGTCATTGATTAATAATTTTTAGGAAGACGTTTTTGAAAGGGGTTTGTGGATGTTTCTAGGAATTGATCATGTTCAGCTTCTTGGTCCAGAAGGATGCGAGCAAGAAGCAAGAAATTTTTATGAAAATCTTTTAGGAATGAAAACTGTTCTTAAACCGGAAAATTTAAGGCACAGAGGCGGCATATGGTTTCAATGTGGGACTCAAGAAGTGCATATCAGTATTCAAGAAGACTACATACCTGCTAAAAAAGCGCATCCAGCTTTTGTCGTGGAAGATATCAAGACGCTTAGACGTAAGTTGGTACGCGGGGGCTGCGTTCTTTCTGAAGAAGAGCCTATTGCAGGGAGAGAGCGTTTTTTTGTTCACGACCCGTTCGGAAATCGATTAGAATTTTTACAATATGACAAATAAAAGACCTCCAAGCGGAGGTCTTTTATTTTAGGGCGTTATCTAAATACGTATATACCGTTTCTTTGCTAACTAATACTTTATTTTCTCTGTCTTTATCTTTTTGCCACTTTTCCCGCGCTTTTGCTAATACTTCTTCGGCTTCCTCTTTGGGAATGACAATGACTCCACCATCGTCACCTGCAATAAAATCGCCAGGATGAATTTTTACGCCCCCGCAGGAAATGGTTTCATTTACTATTCCTTTATTTTTTTTGCTGCTTGCTGCGATCGTAGAGCCCTTACAAAATACGGGGAAATTGAGTTTTTCAATATCTTCTTGATCTCGTATAACACCATCTAGCACAATACCGCTTATTCCAACAAGCTTCGCCATGGCTACTACGAAATCTCCTGCTAAGGCACGGTTACAGTAGCTTTTTCCATTAATGACGAGCACGCTTCCGGGCTCCGCTAATCGAATCGCTTCAAGCACTGAGTAATTATTACCAGCAGGCGTATCTACAGTAAGAGCCGGTCCAAATAGTTTGTAATGACGCTGCAACGGCTTAATAGAAAAGTCTAAGTGATTTGCACCTTCCATTGCATCTGATAAATTTGCTGTTGATAATGGGAACTGTTCATTCAACATCGTATCTCTCCTTTTTAACTTTAGTCTATCTATACATATTCATATAAGAGAAAGCTCTTATTTATGAAAGGGCAAGTATATAATATGAAGTATTGAAGACGAATTAACTACAAACGTGCAATGTTAGAAGCTTTCAGAGACAAATTTCATCCATTCACTAAATCTTTTTCCTGTATGTTATTCGTCATATAAGTATATAGATCCTTTATTGTTACTGTTTGAATGTCTCTATTACCAAGAATTTCTTGAATCTTTTTAAACTTCAATCAAGAGGGAAGTAGTTGTGGGACGTAAAGAATGGAGTGTAACAATTGTATTCCAGGATGTTTTTTGTACGGGTTTTAATAGGGAAAGAACAGAATTTCTTCTGGGAAATCTAAGAATGGAGCAGAGAAATTTTGATCATAATGAAAGGAGAGTTAGTTATTTAGGAGATGACAAGATGATTTATATTTATAACTGCTACGGAGGCACACATTCATCAGCATTGGCAGCTGCTTACCATCTGAAAAAGCTCCCTGCTAATAGAGAACCAACTGATAAAGAAATATTAAATATTGATGTTTTTAATAAATTGACTTCTAAGGATATGGGGAAGTTAATTTTTCATGGATATGATGAAGAAAAAAATGAAGTATATACATTAGGGAGAGGGTCTTCAAAAGTAGTAGTTCCTGCTATGTATGAGTTAGCCAATTTGCTAAATAAAAAAGGAGAATTACAAACGAAAATACTTTTTTCCAATACATCTCCCACCGTACCCTTATCTATGACACTAGGAGGTTTGTTTTCAAGAAGGTTAAAGATTAATGTAATAGGTGTTCCTTTATTAATTATTAATAATAGGTGCTAAGCAGGCCCATAAAGACATTATTAAATTAGTGGAGCAAACAAAGAATTCTGCAAAAGTCACTACCTCAAAAATAGAAATTTTAGATAATGTTTTCGGCGAAGTGTAAAATAAGCTATATATAATAAAGATGAAGGACCTTTGTTAGTTTTATGAATGCCTTTGATTTATACTTAACTGATGTTATATAAGCACGAAATACGTACAAATGTTTAATCCTGTGAACATTTGATGGAGCTTGATGCATTTTTATATAAAAAAGTGAAACCTTTTGGTATGATGAAACGTAGGAACATATATGGAAATCATATATGAAAAAACATATGTGACGTTAGTCATTTAGTGGAGGGAAAACAATGGTAAAAAAATTATTGGCCGCATTTATCGCATTAGCGGTTGTGTTTTCACCAGTCGGTGGATCACTTATTCATGACGGTTCAAACGTAGCAAGCGCAAAAGGGTATAAGTCAGGAAAGCGCTCTTTTGACAGCGGAAGCAATAACCAATCAAGCTTATTTAAAAACAATAACAATAATTCAGTTAAGCAAAACAATACGTCTAAAAACTCATCATCTAAAAGTACAGCGGCTAGCTCAAAGCGCGGCGGCTTAATGAAAGGTCTTTTAATGGGAGGAATTGCGGGCTTATTATTCGGAAGCTTACTATCAAGCTTAGGACCATTAGGACCAATTTTAGGCTTTATGGTAAACATGCTCGTGATTGTAGCTTTAATTCTTCTTGTAGTAAAGTTATTCCAAAGCGTACGTAGCAACAAGCGTAAAAATGAGGAAGTGAAATCTTGGAGACAATAAAAATTTCTGAACAAGATATTATCAATGCGATGTGTTTGTATATCGCAGAAAAGAAACAAGTTCAGCCTCAAGAAGTAGAGATTGAGCTAATGTATGATGATGACTACGGTTTTTCAGCAGAGTCATACGTGCATGATCGTAAGCAGGTTCATATTACTTTGAACATTATTGAAGCCCTGCGCTTTTGGCTGGATACGGAAATGAACGTAGACCCATACGCAGCAGGACTAGAACTGGAATTAGACGATGAAGAAGGCATTATCGCTTTTGCAAAATTAAGTCGATAAAGAAGCCTTCAATGCAAAACCCGCTCAAGTGAGCGGGTTTTTTTATTATGATTTTAACTGTTCGTTGGAACTGGACTTATCGCGTTTTTTAGTGAAAAACCACCAGTTGGCATCTCCAAGCAATTTCATAAGAGAAGGGACAAGAAGCATTCTGACAATCGTTGCGTCGATAAATATAGCTAAAGCAATTCCTACACCCATTTGTTTAACAGGCGTTACGTCTGTAAAAGCAAAGGCCCCTGTAATTACAATCATAATTAAAGCAGCGCTCGTAATGATTTTACTAGTGGAAGCTAGGCCTTCTACCGTTGCCACATTATTATCGCGGGTTTGATGATACACTTCGTGAATGCGCGAAATTAAAAAGACTTCATAGTCCATGCTAAGCCCAAATACAAGGCCGAAAACAAAGACCGGCAGTACTAAAGCAATATTAGATTCGGTAAGACCTACATGTCCATTTTGAAACAGCCATACAAGTAAACCAAACGTAGCTGTTAAGCTTAAAATATTCATAATGATAGCCTTTAAAGGAATGAGGACAGAACGAAAAGCAATCATTAAAATGACATACGTTGAAAATAAAACAAGAGCCAAACCATATGGAGCTTTCTCATAAATTTCATCGAATATTTCCTGTTCGAATTTTGGATAGCCGCCAATATGAACGGTGAAAGGTGACCGTTTGTCTTTCCATTTTCGAACAAAATCTTTTGCTTGATCTGAATTTTGGTCTGTATCTAGCGTAGCTTTTATGAGCATATAATGTCCGTTAATGAACGAATCTACAGCTGGCTTTGTCTGTGCACTTATCTGCGGGTTTTCCAGCATAGCTTGAAGCTGGTCACTTGATTTTACGTTTAAAGCGGTAGAAATAGAATCGACTTGCTTAACTAACGAATCTTCTTTTAATTGTTTTATAAAAGTAAAGGCATTTGTTAAAGGCTTTTCATTTAGCATATCTTGCTTAGCTTCTAGCACAAAATAAACGTCTGCCGTGTTTTTATTTATAAACGTATCGTTATACGTGTCAAAAGCTTGACGAGACTCGTATTTTGTTGGGAGCGCTTCTGAAGACGGTATTTCTAGATGCATGTCTCGAACGGGAATAAGTGCTACTAACAAAATGATAAGAGAAACAATCGTCATAGTTACAGGCTTTTTCATGACAAATGTAGCGAATGAACGCCACCTAGACTGACCGCCTTGTTCGCTGACTTTTAAGATGCGTAAACGATTAATGCGTGTACCTAATATAGCCAGTATGGAAGGAAGAAGCGTAAGAGCTGAAAACACAGCAATAAAAACAACAGCCATTCCTCCAAGAGCGACGTTTTGGAAAATATCCACTTGAATAAACAGCATTCCCGCTAATCCAATAAATACGCATAATCCCGAGAAGATGACCGAGCGTCCCGCTGTTTGAATGGTAATTTTGATTGCTTGTTCTACCGATTTTGTTTGAATTTCTTCTTTAAAGCGATTAATAAATAAAAGGGCAAAGTCAATACTAAGAGCTAATCCAATCATTGGAATCACATTTAAAATAAAGATGGACAGCTCTGTGTACGGATGAAAGAAATAGACAACGCCCATGGTGGTAACGACGGTTACAATTCCTATCATAAGAGGGATTGCAGCGGCTACCACGCCGCCAAAAGCTAGAAGAAGCACAACTAAAGCAACAGGAATACCAATGGCTTCCGCTTTTGCTAAATCAGCTTGGCTTGCTGTATTCATATCTTTTTCAATAATAGGACCACCGGTTAATTTTACACTCATTTCTTTTTCTTCAGCTGAAAGAGTCCTGATCTTTTCCACTCGTTTATCCATCGTGCCATCATCGTGATTAAAATGGATAATTCCATACGCTGTGCTTCCTTTTATCATCTTGTTAGAAGCCGTTGGCATGTCGACTTTCGACGCGTCTGATTTTCCCTTTGCTTTTTGCATATACTGAGCGATCGTTTGCTGGAATTTCGAGTCAGAAACTCCGTCTTTTTTTTCAAACAAAACGATGATCTGAGCTTCGCTAACGTCAAATTTATCAACTAAAAGCTGCTCGGTATCTTTATACATTCCTTTCACTTCAAATCCGTTTCCTCCCAGCACAGAAGGAAGCTTAGCCGCATAAAAGCCAAATCCGATAATTAGGATTATCCATAGTACTAATAAAATTTTCCTGCTCGCATATAATGCGTTCGCTACTTTATTCATATTAACCTCCAATTTTTTGTACAGTTACTAGACTATTTTATACTAACAGTTATTGTAATTAGAAGAAGTATTGTGTTTTTTTGTTTTTCTTGCCTGAAAAAGCTTTTTAGATAGATGCGCAGGGGTGCTTCCTCAGCAAAATCGTGTTTATGTTTCGGGTAATTTAGGGAACACTGTACATAAATGCACGAAGGGGGATTAGAAAGATGCAAATGAAACAGCCAGCTAAAATGACGAATAGTTATGGGTGTGAAAATGAGTATGATACATTAAAACGTGTGGTCGTTTGCCCACCTACATATATGAAAATTGAAGAAATTATTAATGAAACACAAAAGCACTATGCGGATGAAAATATTGATGAGAGCTTGGCTTCAAAGCAACACCGTCAATTTGTTGAATGCCTTCAAAAAGAAGGAGTGGAAGTCATCGGGCTATCTGCACAAGAGCCATTTCCAGAACAAGTATTTACGCGGGATATTGGCTATACGCTCGGAGACACCGTTATTGTCACGAAAATGGGCAGCGAGATTCGAAGTGGAGAAGAACAAGTGCTAGCCGATTGGCTGCAGCAGCAAGATATTCCTTTCCATCAGGTACTAGACCATCCTATTGAAGGAGGAGATGTGCTGATTGATGGACAAGCTATTTTTATTGCGCTCAGCGACCGTACAAGTAAAGAAGGTGTGGAGCATATCCAAGAGCTGCTTCCAGCCTATGAGGTTGTTCCGATTCCTATTGATCGGTCTTATCTTCACCTTGATTGTGTTTTAAATATTTTATCACCTACAGAAGCGCTCGTATTTTCACCCGCTTTACATGAGAAAGAATTAAATTTACTTCGCATGAAATATGACTTAATTGAAGTAACAAAAGAAGAGCAGTTTACGATGGGAACCAATGTATTATCAATCGGTAATCAGCGGGTGATCAGCTTGCCAATGAATACAGAAGTGAATGAAGAGTTAAGGAAACGGGGCTATAAAGTAATTGAAGTTGATATATCTGAAATTATTAAGTCGGGCGGTTCTTTCCGCTGCTGCACAATGCCTCTTGAACGAGTGTAAAAAAGCTTAAAAAGAAAAAAAGATCTCGGCGATAGCCAGGGATCTTTTTTTTGAGGGATGTTGTATAAAATTTCAAGTGAAAGGAACATTAACCTATATAAGCTGTTGAAGGAAAGGAGTGATAAACATGGCAAATCGTAATCCTATTTTAGTTCAAGGTGCTGAACAGCTTCTTGATCAGCTAAAAACGGAAATCGCGGGAAGACTTAACGTTCAGCTTGGCGCTGAGCAAACAGCTCGTGCAAATGGTTCTGTTGGTGGAGAAATGACGAAGCATCTTGTTGCAATGGCGCAACAGCAATTAAGTGGTGCACAAGGACACATTCGCTAGTCTTCTCTACATAAACACTCTGATGAAAAGTTCTGGCTCTTTTGAGCTGGAACTTTTTTTGTGTAGGAAATATCTTTCTACTTTCTCTTGGTCGTTTGATTTGAGATTTTGCTTGAAATTCTCCACTTTCAAGGTTGAAAAGTGCATAAAATGGGAAAAGAACAAAAAAAGAGAAAGTAGAGGTTTATCATGAAAAAGCTATTATCATTTGGAAAAAGTCTTGGTAAAGAAATTCAAGAAGACCAAGCAACGGGACTAGCGGCTGAGCAAGCCTATTATTATATGCTATCATTATTCCCTATGCTTATTTTACTGATATCGATTGTTCCGTATCTATCTATTAAACCGGAAGAGGCAATCGATGTCCTTCAAAGCGTTATGCCGGGAGAAACGGCTGCAATCTTTAAAGATAACGTAGCTCAATTTGTAAGCCAACCAAACGGCGGACTACTGACTGTAGGGATTTTAGGAACCATTTGGTCTGCTTCAAACGGTATGAACGCCTTTATTCGTGCAATGAACCAAGCCTACGACGTGAAAGAACAGCGCTCGTTTATTAAAGTAAGAGGCTTGTCCATTCTTTTAACAATTGGATTAATTGTAACAATTGTTGTATCGCTTCTTTTACCAGTGTTCGGAGGGGTTTTGTTAAATTGGATAAGTGAATGGTTTTCTCTTCCTTCAGGTACAACAGTGGTTTTAAATATTCTGCGCTGGATTATCGGTGTCGGCATTATGGTACTTGTTTTATCCGTATTATACAGATTAGCGCCAAATAAAACATTTCCTTTTGCCCATGTATGGCCCGGAGCGCTCGCTGCTACGCTGTTATGGCAGCTGACATCTTTAGGGTTCTCATTTTACGTAAGCAACTTTGGCAATTATTCTGCTACTTATGGAAGCTTGGGAGGCGTGATTGTTCTGATGCTTTGGCTATTTTTAACGGGGTTAATTCTCGTTATTGGAGGAGAGATTAACGCTATTTATCACCGAAACAAAACGGCTGTGCCTCCTAAAGATACGTCTCAGGCGATGTAATAAAAAAGGAAACCTTTATAGAGGTTTCCTTTTTTAACGTTTAAAGCTATTCACAAGCTGTTTAAATGAGTTGGCTGTATATTTGACCGAATCTTTTTTGTACTGTACATCGGTTTTAATCGCTGCTTGTGTTACTTTTAAATGATTTGTTTTTTCTTTGATATGATCAGTTTCGTTTTGAAGATGTTGAGAAGTGGCATTTACAGAGTTCACAGTTGGCTTGATTTTTTTATTAAATGATACGCCTGCGTAAATAAGATACGCAAGTGATGCCAAAACAACAGCTAAGCTTATATAAACAATAATCATCGGTGTGCCTCCTTTGTACGTATTTATATTTATATAGGTGAGAATAAAATATATACGAATATCATCCTCTTTATTTAATTGTTATACCCATTTTTAATCAAAACAAACAAAAGTCTGCCGAGAAGACAATATATTGGATTTTTTCTGAAATTTCATTCATCATTACATATAGAGTTACCCTGAAAGGAGAGAGAAGAAGAATGCCGTTAGATCCGCATATTCAAATATTTCTAAATCAATATAATGAGATGCCCCGTCCTGCTTTAGAGGACGTTACACCTCCGCAGCTGAGAGAAATGGAAAAGATGTCTTTAATTCCTTCTAAAGAAGCGGTTAAAAAATTATATAATAAAGAAATTGAATTAAATGAACATACGCTCACTATACGAGTGTATGAACCTGAAGGAACAGGGCCATTTCCCGCTCTTGTTTATTATCATGGAGGAGGCTGGGTATTAGGCAGCCTGGATACTCATGACTCCATATGCAGGTCGTATGCAAATGAAACAAACTGTATTGTAGTGTCTGTTGATTACCGTCTTGCTCCTGAAGATAAATTTCCCGCTGCAGTAAACGATGCCTATGACGCCTTGGATTGGATTTCAGCTCATGCGTCTCAATTAAATATCGATTCAAACAAAATTGCCGTCGGGGGCGACAGTGCCGGTGGCAATCTTGCTGCGGTTGTAAGCATTTTAGCAAAAGAAAGACAAGGTCCATCCATTGTTCATCAGCTGCTTATTTATCCGTCTGTAGGATTTAAAAATCAGCACCCTGCCTCTATGAAAGAAAACGCCGAAGGATATCTTCTTTCAAAAGATCTTATGGATTGGTTTCGCCTTCAGTACTTAAATAATAAAGAAGAAGAACAGCATCCCTACAACGCTCCGGTATTACTAGAAGATTTATCGAGTCTACCAAGCGCTACCATTATTACAGCACAATATGATCCTCTAAGAGATAGCGGAAAAGACTACGCGGACGCATTAAAAAATCACGGTGTCCCCGTCACCTATGAAAATTATGAAACAATGATTCACGGGTTTTTAGGGTTTCATGAATTTGTCCCACTCGCTCAGCAGGCGATCAATAAAAGCGCAGCTCAACTGCGTCAAGTATTTGATTCCATTTAAGGATATGTAGTGTCATAAATTATATAAACTTGAGAAAAACAGCACATTGATGTGCTGTTTTTCTTTATTGATACGGAGAAAAGATTGACAAGAGTTTCAAAAAATAGCCCATTATCTCTTTTAAAGTCATTTTGTTTGGAGTATAGTAGAAAAGTAGGATAAAAACATTTATTTACATTAAGTAAGGTGATTTTTTGAATGATAAAAAACAAGTAGGTCAGCTGATTCAAGATCTGCGAAAGATTGCGGAAATGACAACTGTCGAGTTATCAGAAGGAATTTGTACTGAAGAAGAGCTACATCGATTTGAACAAGGTGAAATTCATGCAAGCAGTGAAGTTCTCTATCATTTATCGAAACGCTTAGGGGTTCCGATGAATTATTTCTTTGAAGCAGGAGAGCTAACGCCCAACGATTATTCAAAAGAAATTAAATCGACCATTAGGCATTATATACGAAAACGCGATTATGAAACCGTGTTACATATGGTGAACAAAGAAAAAGATAATCCTATGTTTCAAGATCCTTTTCATGCACAATTTTTCCTATGGCACGAAGCCATATGTGATTATTATATTGGAAATAAATTTGAACAAGCGCTTCGTAAATTGGAAAAAGCTATTGCGTTCACGCGTACGAGCGAACAGTTTTATTCAGAAAAAGAGATTGCTATTTTAAATAGTATTGCCATTATTTATGAAGAAGAAGGTCATTTAAAAAAAGCGTTCAGTACGTTTATGGAAGGGTTGCAGCATATTGCTTTGCTTCCTAAGTTAAAAGATCCTCTTGTTAAAATTCGAATTTTATATGGATTATCGCGTGCGCTTTTGCAAATGGAACGTTATGAAAAATCGGTTAAATATGCACAAGCAGGACTAGAGCTGTGTATTCAGCATGAGACGCTTTATTTATTAGGAGAACTGCACTATCAAATTGGAGAAGCACTCTGTCAGCTTGGTGAGCTTAAAGAAGGAATAGCCTACCTAGAAAAAGCTATTACTGTTTTTGAAATTGAACAAAATGAAGCTTTTGTGACCATTATTCAAGAAGAGATGTCTAAATATCAAGAAACAAAAAAGAAGAGCTGATCGCTCTTCTTTTTTTATCTCCAATACACTGGGTGTGGGTAAAATGGACGAGGACGAGGGTAAAAGTAAGGGGGGTGGTAATAAATGGGGCGAGGATAAGGGTAAGGATAAAATGGACGAGGGCGAGGATATGGATAATAACCATAAGGGAATCTTTCGTCAGCTTCTTGGGGATTTGAATAATAATCATAGCCATATTGATACTCTTCTAAAGGTTGTTCCGGGTAATATTGATAATTCACTCTTTTCACCGCCTAAGTTTTTATGCTTTTTACTGTATTCATTATAGAAAGAATTGGAGTATGTACCCGTCAAACTTTTAATTTGAAAAAGGGGGGAGACGAGGATTATTTTGAAAATAAAAGCAAATTAGCTTTCCTTCTCGTTTTCTTGTAAGTTATCAGCATCGGGAAGGGTGGGATGTTCAAAGCTTTTAATAAAAGAAGCATAAGCAATCGTATCTTTAATAGGATTTACATAAGATAATGGTTGACCTCGATAGCTGAAATTAAATGTAATCCAAGCAAAATCTTTATTATTGTTAGAAATCAGTTTTGCATTATGTATAAAAGCAGATGCGGCAATCATCGCATCTGGGCCTTTAATTTTTTTATTGGATTTTATTTTAGCTTTTCTGCGAATTTGAGCTGCTAGCTGCGCAATTTCACTTGTAACGTCCACAATCTTATCTGTCATATCGTAAATATAATGATTTTTTACTGCTTTGACTTGAGGATTTGTTTCTACTTCCCAATGCGACAGAAGTTCCATTTGTACAACGGTAGGCATTAAAAATTCCGCATTATTTGAAATAAGTTCATTAATATATTCTACAACTTCTGGATAATTAAGCGCATGTGAAGCCCAAATGTTTGTATCAATGATTACTTTTTCACCCAACACAAATCGTTCACTCCTCTCTACTAGCCATTCGTACCAGCTCTTCTAACCCAAAAGGTGAGTAAAGAGCCGCAGATTCTGAAAGCTCATTGCTTAATAGAAGCTTTTCATATTTAGTTAATCTAGTTTTTGCAGATTTTATGAGCTTTTCTTGTGTGTCATTTAATGTTTTATCTTTTTTATCGTACGTGCGTAGAACTTTATTTTGAGGTTTGTATTTAAGATTTTTCTTCTGCATAGGGGTTGAGGGAGGTAATTGCGGCGAGGGTTGCGTATAAATTTTCCCATTTATTTTTAGGTTAAAGTGCTTCTGAACTTCCTTGCTGTATGTTCCTTTTTGGTTATCTACCAAGCGCTGTGCTTTCATGATATCCCTGCCTTTTATATAAATTTATATAGTATATGTGATGAAGTTTTCTCTTACTATTCCTTTTATATAAAAAGATTAAAAAATTAGCTTCCGGGAGTTATTAAATTAACTAATGTTTGCCTGGGGGGGTTATAATCTCAGCGAATACCGGACAAAGGTTTAAAAACATGATATCGTGTAAGAGAATAAATCAGTATCGGTTAGAGAAGGAACTACAAAAAAGGGGATGCAAAATGAAAACAGAAAAACAAAAAATGCTGGATGGAGAATTATACCTTTCCGCTGATCCGCAATTAATAAAAGAACGTGAAAACGCTCGAAGATTAACAAGGCTTTATAACCAAACAACAGAAAGGGAAGAAGAAAGACGTACAAACTTATTAAAAGAACTGTTTGGGTCTACGGGAAATTCTCTTTGCATAGAGCCTACTTTCCGCTGTGACTACGGTTCTAACATTCATGTTGGAGAAAATTTTTATGCTAACTTTGATTGCGTACTTTTAGATGTATGTGAAATAAGAATAGGAGATAATTGTTTTCTTGCACCAGGTGTACATATCTATACAGCAACTCATCCTTTGCATGCTCTTGAAAGAATTTCAGGAGCTGAGTTTGGAAAACGCGTAGAAATAGGAAATAACGTCTGGATTGGGGGGAGAGCCGTTATTAATCCTGGAGTGAAAATAGGCAACAATGCGGTAATTGCTTCGGGTGCCGTTGTGACAAAAAATGTTCCTGATAACGTGGTAGTCGGAGGCAATCCTGCAATTATAATCAAGCATATTGAAAATTAAAGAATAAACAAAGAGCTTTTGAATTGTAAAAGCTCTTTGTTTATACGATGTTTTATTGCCGATTTGGCTCGTCCTCATTTATAATGTTTTGGTTAAATGTAAAAATATACATATTTCCTTCCGAGATCATCCATACTTTATTGACAAAGGAAAATTAATCATGGTATATTATCTTTAATTAAAGATATTCAAATTAAAGATAAATAATAATAATAAATGATAAACTAGACGATTTATCCGGAGGAATGTAGAATGAACCACTTAAAAGGAATACACCACGTAACGGCTATTACAAGCAGTGCAGAAAAGAATTATGAATTTTTCACATATGTGTTAGGCATGCGCTTAGTTAAAAAAACGGTCAATCAAGATGATATTCAAACGTATCATTTGTTTTTTGCAGATGATAAAGGCAGCGCCGGAACGGACATGACCTTTTTTGATTTTCCAGGTATTCCAAAAGGTTTTCACGGAACAAATGAAATTTCAAAAACATCTTTCCGCGTTCCAAATGATGCGGCTTTAGACTATTGGGTAAAGCGCTTTGATCGCTTAGAAGTAAATCATACGGGGATTCAAGAGCTATTTGGGAAAAAGACGCTTTCGTTTGTTGATTTTGATGATCAGCAGTATCAGTTAATTTCCGATGAAGGAAATCAAGGAGTTGAATCAGGCACTCCTTGGCAAAAAGGCCCTGTCCCTCTTCAATACGCTATTACAGGACTTGGTCCTATCTTTATTCGTATTGCCGAGTTTAATTACTTTAAAGAAATGATGGAAAAAGTCCTTTTATTTAAAGAGATTGCTCAAGAAGGAGACCTTCACCTATTCGAAGTAGGAGAAGGAGGAAACGGTGCGCAAGTAGTAGTAGAACACAATGAAAAACTTCCGCAGGCTCAGCAAGGTTTTGGAACTGTTCATCACGTTGCTTTTCGCGTAGAAAATCGACAAGCTCTTGAAGAGTGGATTAATCGAATGCCAAGCTTCGGTTTCCATACGTCTGGTTATGTGAATCGTCACTTCTTTGAATCGTTGTATGCAAGAGTGGCTCCGCAAATTTTATTTGAATTTGCGACAGATGGACCAGGATTTATGGGAGATGAACCTTACGAAACGCTCGGAGAAAAATTATCACTCCCTCCTTTTTTAGAGCCAAAACGTGCAGAAATTGAGAAGCTCGTGCGTCCGATTGATACAGTAAGAAGTACAAAAGAGTTTGTGAAAGAATAATACACAAAAACACTCAAATAGCTATTTGAGTGTTTTTTGCTTTTTCAAAGATGAATCAGCTTTCAAAACGCTAAAAAAGAATGTGTTTTTGATATCTTCTCCTTATATATATACCTATCGCGAATGTTTGCTTAAAAACTGCCAATGTCCTACAAGGAAGGAGTAGGAGTGGGTTGGGCATAGCCTTCTTTATATTTTTCATCGATGTCTTTGCGGATATCTTTTATTGATTTGCCTCGGTTATAGTCGAGCATAGCTTTAGCTGCAATTTCTATACACAATCCGCACTTTGTTCCATGATCATCCCAGACAACTGCTCCGTGATCATCCCAGACAACTGCTCCGTTTCTTTTGTTTTTAAAAATAAAGCAGTCATAGCTGTTTTTGTGATTCGCTTCCATGCCACATCCGCAGTAGCAAGGGATTTTTTCAAGTAGTTCACGATTTTTAGCAACGGATAGATAAACTAGTTTCATATCTTTAGGCTGGTTCTTCAAAAACTGTGGCAAAACATCTGCTCCCGGAGTCTCTTCGCGAATATCAGCAACTGCAGCTTTGTGATGTTCATGACCTGAATGTGCAGAAGAGTTTGTGGCAGAAGAAGTTGTTGTATTGTTTGAACAAGCGGATAATCCAATACTTGTAGCGAGAATCCCCAACAAAATAATTGATTTTTTCAATACAATTAACATCCTTTCATGTGAAAATAAATGATAGCTGCATTATACACGGCAGTTTATCTATGTAGATAATCAAACACCTGCTTGTTTATATCTAATTCTCTATAAGTATGCAAAGCGGTTATCGTGTATGATAGAGATGGACGAGGAAAAAATATGAAGCATGGATTTATCATAAGGTGCGTTTTGTAAGTAAGTGGACAGAAGGAGAAAGTGAACGGAGGTTAAACAGTAGTGAGTGAACAAAATCAACGACTTTTTGAATATATTTTAGAAAATTCAGCCTCTATCAGTGAAGAATGGCTGCGCCAAAGAAGTAATATTAAAGGATCGATTTACTCAAAGGACGCAGATGCTTCAGTTGAGAAAAAGCTGCGTGAGCAGCATCTTTATACGATTGAAACAATTGCGAGCGGCTTTCTTGACGATCAAAAGATTTTTAAACAACGTATGGTGAAATGGACGACGGAAGTAGTAAACAGCAGAATTAAATTTGATACGCCGATTTACGAAGTAGTAGAAGCGCTAAGCAAAACAAGAAAAATTATTTGGACGTATGTCAAAACATATAGTCTGATACATTCATCTATTACAAAAGAAGATATACTGTCTTGGAGCGAAGTTTATCATACAACATTTGATAAACTCCTTAATGAATTCTCCGAACAGTATTATAAAATCACAAGGCAAAAAATAAGTCTTCAGCAAGAGCTAATCGACGAAACGAGTTTTCCTGTCATTCCAATTGTAGATCACATCGCGGTCTTGCCTTTAGTAGGGCTTATTGATGAAATCAAAGGTGATTCTATTATCGAGGTTGTTCCAAAAAAGTGTGCAGAAAAACATATAAGGCATCTAGTCATTGACTTATCGGGTGTAAATTATGTAGATACGTATGTTGCTCACAAATTTTTTGATTTGATTAACATTTTGCAGCTGCTAGGCATCCATGCGATTATGTCAGGAGTGAGTCCTGACATGGCTCAGACGGCTGTTAATGTAGGAATTAGTTTTAATAAAATTGAAACGTTTGGACATTTAAAACAAGCTCTCTCTTCGCTTGGTGTAAAGAAAAAAGAAGAATAAAGTATAGAAATGCTAAATCGAAACGGAACTGAGACCTTTACTCTGAGTTCCGTTTCTTTTTGTTTGTCTATATTCTGCTGTATTCAAAATCTTGTAAGCATGCCTTACAAACTCCTTTTCACATGGGGACAAATGGAAGATACTAAGGAACAAATAAACGGCTGTTTTCTATGCCAAACGTCTCGTTTAGCTCAAGAATGGAGGTGTAAAGAGAAGAATAAGAGAAGTACATAATGAGATAGTTAAAGTGTTAGATAAGTACTGATAAGCCGTGTGATTAAGGAGGAGTTCTATGAAAATAATTTATCTTCTTTGCTTGCTTCCATTTGTAGGAATATTAGGTTTATTGCCTTTTGTTAACAAAGTAACGCCGTTTATTTTAGGGATGCCTTTTTTTCTCTTTTGGATTGTTATGTGGGTAATCCTTACGTCTTTTATTATGGGCATTGTGTACAAGCTCGATCCTGCTGTTAAAGGAGGAGATAAATAATGAATACTGCTCTGATTATTATTTTTGGTTTTTTACTTTTAGCTATTTATCTTGGAATTCGAGCTACGCGGGGCAAAAAAATGGATTTAGAACAGTGGAGCGTAGGCGGCAGAGGTTTTGGAACTGTTTTTGTCTTCTTTTTGATGGCGGGTGAAATCTATACTACTTTTACGTTTCTAGGAGGAAGCGCTTGGGCATATGGAAAAGGAGGGCCAGCGTTTTATATTTTAGCCTATATTTCTTTAGCGTACGTGTTAGGGTATTGGATTGGCCCGCAAATATGGCGATATGCGAAGCAGCATAAGCTTATGTCTCAGCCAGATTTTTTTGTTTCAAAATACAACAGCCCGTTTCTCGGCATCGTTGTTTCATGCGCAGGGGTGCTGGCAATTGTTCCTTATATTATTTTACAGTTCAAAGGCTTAGGTATTATTGTATCTGAAGCTTCTTATGGGTCTATCTCTTCAACCGCAGCCATTTGGATTGGAGCCATATCATTAACGGTTTACTTAATGATATCAGGCATACATGGCTCCGCGTGGACGGCTATTGTTAAAGATATTATGATTTTTATTGTTGTCTTATTTTTAGGAATATATATGCCGATTCATTACTACGGAGGCTTACAGCCGATGTTTGAGGCTGTGCATCAAGCAAATCCAACGTTTCTTACTCTTCCCAAGATAGGTCTAAGTATTTCGTGGTTTATTTCTACAGTCATGCTGACCGTATTAGGATTTTACATGTGGCCGCATACGTTTAATGCAACGTATTCAGCTGAAAACGAGAATGTATTTCGAAAGAATTCTATTATAAGTCCTATTTATACGTTAATGCTGCTTTTTGTCTTTTTTGTAGGGTTTACTGCTCTTATGCAGGTACCTGGACTACAAGGTGCAGAAGCGGACTTGTCACTGCTTCGTCTTTCCATTCAAACATTTGACCCGTGGATTGTCGGCTTTATTGGCGCAGCCGGTTTATTAACAGCACTTGTACCTGGATCGATGCTTTTGATGGCAGCTTCTACGTCACTATCCAAAAACGTTTATGGCGTTCTTGTTCCTTCAGCGACGGGCAAACAAATTTCGATACTGGCTAAATGCTTTGTACCGGTCATTGCGCTTGTTTCAGTCTATTTTACACTTCATGGAGGGAATACGATTGTAACGCTTTTACTAATGGGCTACAGCATTGTGACGCAGCTGTTTCCTGCTTTTATTTTTAGTTTAATGAAAAACAATATCGTGACTAAATACGGGGCATGTGCAGGTATTGTTGCCGGCATTGCGTCTGTGATGTATATAACGATTACTGAAACAACGCTTGGCACGTTGTTTCCTGCGTTGCCACAAATCATTAAAGATACAAATGTCGGCGTTATTTCTTTGTTTATTAATTTAGTTGTATTAATGGTGGTCAGTTTAGCAACGAAAAAAATCGCCGCGCAGCCGCATTTTGAAAGCGGGACAGTAGATGAAAAACAAATTTTGTGAAAATCTTTTTCCAATTGCGTTTTAAGAACACCATGAAGGGTATAAAAGTAGTGCATCACCAAAATGTTCAATATGGCTGCAAGACATAAGCAGCCTTCTCGATAAAATGTAACGATTGCGTTGTTTTTGAACATAGGTAACGAGTGTGAAAAGCAACAAGACGTATACCACAAGCGGTGTACGTCTTTTCTATGAAAGATATTCACTTGAAAAAGGAGATGATAACATGACATCTGAAAAAGCATTTGAGCAAAAGAAAGATCTTTTAATGAATCAAATTATTGAATCGGGTTACTTTAAAGCAGAAGACGGGAGACATTTGTACGAATTGAATTTAAGTGAACTAGAACAAACGCATCACGATCTTCAAAATCAAAAAATAAGAGAAATATAATTAAAATCTTCCAGATTATTAGAAATTCAGCTGATTTCGTATATGTGTGTAAATACCAGCTGTTCAGTTTGTTCCTCCGCGGCTTTTTTTGCTTGAAAGCAGGCACTTTTCTTTTTCTACCGGTGCGTTTACAGCCTCGCTGTTTCCAAACATACTCCTCAAACATATAACTCAACACTTAAGAAATCTGCAAATAAAAACAAAAAAAGCGCAGAAGCTGCGCTTTTTTTGCTGAGTTAAAAACGAGTGGAGGCCGCTGTTTTTTTAGGTTTGCTCATTGCTTTTTTTAATACTTCAGAAAAATAGGGCTCTCCGCTAGGATTTTGCCGTCTGAGCAAGTCAATGGTTCCTTTCACGTCATCCATAGCTCTGTGAGCGTGCTCTCTCTCAATATTATGATGATCAAGGAGCGTTGTTAGTTTTTTATTAGGAAAGCCGTACTCTTTCCATTTGACAGCACGCATAGAGCAGTGCCATTTTTGGTTAAATAAAGATGGATACCGTTTTAAAAGAAAACTGCGATCGAAAGAAGCATTATGAGCGATGATAGCCGAAACGCTAGTTAACAGCGATTCCACTTTTTTATCGTCTAATGTTTTATTTTTGACCATCTCATTTGTAATTCCCGTTAAGTTTGTAATATACGGGAAAATGGGAGTTGAAGGCATATTAAATTCTTCATATTCTTCTACAATGTCGATTATTTCTCCGGTAGAAGAATCATAAGAAACAACAGCAATTGCTAGTTCGATAATATCGCATGTTTGAGCACTTAAGCCCGTTGTTTCAACGTCTAAAACGGCTGCTAATTTCACTTGTTCAGTTGACAACTCGTCGCCCTCCCTTTCTATTTATCATTCTATTAGCTTATCATTTTTCAACAGAAAACGTTAGTAAAAAAGATGAGGGAGCACGTACATGGATTTATTTTATACGCCCACGAGGAAAAGGAATTCACTTTTTTAAAGGAGATGACGATAGGAAAGGAGAATAGTAATATTTACTCATGTAAATTAAGTCTTCATTGAAAATAATGAAATGAAGGAAGAAGGGGATCGTTATCATGCAATTGCTGTATATGGTACTTTTTCTTGTCTTAATTTTTTGGGGAATTACATCTTTTATTCATTACAGGAATCAAACTATTAAAGTTCGTTTGAACAAGCATTATACGAATGCAGTAGAATGGATCGAAGCTGTTAAACAAGAGCTGGAAAAGCAAGGGAAATCCGTGAGTTATGAAGGGGATTTCTTGTTTAAAATTGATGAAAAACCTTATGAAATCGCAGCGCGCAATATGTCTATTTGGAGCATGTCGCTCTATCATATCTTGCTGCAGCGTCAAAAAGAACATTCTTAAAAGTTACTTGCATACAGAGATTATCACTTCTCGTCTATTGGGAAGTGATTTTTTTATCTTTCTGTATCCATAATGGGGAATTTTTTGTTTTTATATAATAGTAATACGGAAAAGATAGTTCTAATTCCCTAAAAAAATACGCTTCATATATTTTTAGTTTTGGTTATCGATTTGGCATGGAATTTGCATACGTAAGAAGGGTTTATCAGACATTTTAATTGTCAGGCAAAGAAAACTAGTTACATACTATAAAACTATTTTACATTATCTACTAGAATCAAAAAATTTTAATAATATAGTAAAATGTAGTTGACCTTCCTAGTTTTAGAATATAAAATAAATCTTGCTAATAGTTTGAAAATTCTAAAATGGAGGGGTTTACTTGAAAAGCTGGAAAAAGATTTTGGGGACATCTTTTCTTGCCACAACTGTTACATTAAGCGGAGTGGGGCCAGTACTTATGAATGGAAGTACGGCTTCAGCTAAAACCGCACAATCGGAGGAACTTCCGAGTTCACCAATTGATATGAATACAGTACCGGAAGAAAGATTGGCTAACGCACTGAAAAACCAAGGAGTTATTTCTCAAAGTGCAACACCGCAAGAAGTGAAGAAAGCCGTTACTTCTTACATAAACAAAAAAGATGCACATAAAGAGAGCATGAAGGGACATAAAGCTAGCAAAATTGATTTGAAAGCGAAAGAAATGCAAACAAAACAAAAAGAAAAGTTTCAACGAGGCGAATTTGCTAATATTAAGTCTCAAGGAAACAATTCGGGGAACGGGGTAAACGTTAAACCTGCAGCTCAGGCCAAATATAACGGACAAGTGAGAAAAGATAAAGTTCTTGTTCTTTTAGTCGAATACGCAGACTTTAAGCATAACAATGTCGTTCAAGAACCTGGTTACATGTATGCAAAAGATTTTAACCGAAATCACTATCAGCAATTAATGTTTGGAAAGAAAGACTTTACGCTATTTAACGGTAAGAAAATTAAAACGTTTAAGCAATATTATGAAGAACAGTCTGGAGGCAGTTACACAGTAGATGGAACGGTTTCTGACTGGTTAACTGTCCCTGGAAACGCAAAAGAATACGGAGCAGACAATCCAGTGGGAGGAAACGATAATGCGCCTGGATCTAAAGGACCTCGTAATCTTGTAAAAGAAGCGCTTGCTGCAGCAGCAAAAAGCGGCATTAACCTTTCAGATTATGATCAGTTCGATCAATATGATATCGATGGAGACGGCAACCGCAATGAGCCTGACGGCATAGTGGACCACTTAATGGTCATTCATGCTGGAACTGGGCAAGAAGCAGGTGGAGGTAAACTAGGAAACGATGCTATTTGGTCTCATCGCTCTACTTTGGGACAAGTGTATAAAGTTCCTGGAACAAATATGGCTGCTTATGATTATACAATTGAACCAGAAGACGGAGCAGTTGGCGTTTTTGCTCATGAATTTGGCCATGATTTAGGTTTGCCGGATGAGTATGATACACAGTATACGGGTCAAGGCGAGCCGGTAGGCGTTTGGTCAATTATGAGCGGAGGGAGCTGGGCTGGTGAAGTAGCTGGAACAGAACCGACAAGTTTCTCCCCGCAAAATAAAGAGTTTTTCCAAGCAAATATGGGTGGAAACTGGGCAAATATTCAACAAATCGACAGCAAAAACATTACAAAATCAGGCTCTGTGAGCGTGGTTGATCAAAGCGTGACAAAATCCAAACGACCGGGTATTGTAAAGATTAATTTACCTAAAAAAGCTGTTCAAGGGATTAAGCCTGAGTTTGGAAGCAACTACTACTACAGTAAACGCGGAGACGATCTGCATACGACAATGACGACGCCAGAGTTTGATTTAACAGCGGCCAAAACAGCGACGTTTAATTATAAAGCGTTCTATGAAGTAGAGGCAGAATACGATTATTTATATGTAAATGCGATTCTTCCTGACGGTTCAAAAGTTCTGTTAGATACAATTGGTGATAAAGCGAATAATGCAGACGGTTCTGCTGAAACTTCCGGCGGAAAATGGGAAGATAAAAGCTATGACTTAACGCAGTTTAAAGGTAAAAAAATCAAGCTTCAATTTGAATATGTAACGGACGGAGGACTTGCTCTTCAAGGATTTGCACTTGATAATGCAAGTTTAGTAGTAAATGGAAAAACGGTATTTACGGACGATGCTGAAGGAGCGCCAAAAGTAACGTTAGATGGATTTGAAAAGACAAACGGCATCAGCTATAAAGATAACTATTATTACCTTGAGTGGAGAAACTATGCAGGCAGCGATAAAGCACTTCAATTCGCGCGCGGTGCAAAATATAATACAGGCATGCTGCTTTGGTACGCAGATGAAAGCTATCTTGATAACTGGGTAGGACAACATCCGGGTGAAGGATTCCTTGGTGTGGTTGATTCACATGCTCATAAAGTTCTTTACTTTAATGTGAATGGGATTAGCACGACAGCAAATTCAAGCCGATATCAAATTGCAGACGCGGCGTTCTCATTTGATAAATCACCTGCTTGGTCATATTCTCATAAAACGTGGGGAACTATTTCATCTAAAGAATCAAATGGAGTTACAAGCTTCAATGACAAAAAATCGTATTTAGATGAAAGAATTAAAGATGCAGGCCGCTTGCTTCCTCAAAACGGATTAAAATTAGACGTAATTGGTGAAGCAAAAGACAATTCAGCTGGTGCTGTATGGATTCATAAGTAAAATTAGACGTATTAAAAAAAGATCCGAAGAGCGTACTCTTCGGATCTTTTTTATGTTAGAAAATCAAAATAAACTATGAGCTAAATAATCAAAGTGTTTAATGCCGTTTAAAAAATAAAATAAAGGGAATTTTCAACAGTGAATAATTGTTATTATGTCATGAAATTCATCCATATAATCAATACTAATAGGTAAAGAAAATATTGAAAAGGAGTTCTAACTATGAGCTATCGTATCGAAAGAGATTCAATTGGAGAAATCAAAGTGGCAGAAGATAAACTATGGGGAGCGCAAACGCAAAGAAGTAAAGAAAATTTTCCAATAGGAATTGAAAAAATGCCGATTGAAGTAATACGCGCTTTTGCGGTTTTGAAGAAAAGTGCGGCTATTAGTAATCATAAACTAGGCAAACTATCAGCAGGGAAATCGGAAGCCATCGTACAAGCTGCTAACGAAATTATTGAAGGGAAATGGAATGAACATTTTCCTTTAGTAGTATGGCAGACAGGAAGCGGAACGCAATCAAACATGAATGTAAATGAAGTGATTTCCCACCGAGGAAACCAGCTAATAAATGGCAACGAAACGCTTCATCCAAATGATGATGTGAATATGTCACAAAGCTCTAACGATACTTTTCCTACAGCTCTTCATATTGCAGCTGTACTAGAAGTGGAAGATCAATTATTGCCTGCTCTAAAAACATTAAAAGAAACGTTCGCTGCGAAGCAAGAGCAGTTTAAAGATATTATTAAAATAGGCAGAACCCATTTACAAGATGCTACACCGCTAACACTAGGACAAGAAATTAGCGGATGGCATCATATGCTTGAAAAGAATGAAGAAATGATTAAACAAAGCGTAGAGTATATGAAGGAGCTAGCTATTGGCGGTACAGCTGTTGGGACGGGGATAAATGCACATCCTGACTTCGGCGATGAAGTAGCGAAAGAAATCAGCAGCACGCTTGGAAAAACATTTGTCTCAGCACCTAATAAATTTCATGCATTAACAAGTCACGATCAAGTGGTTTATGCCCACGGCGCACTCAAAGCATTAGCAGCTGACTTAATGAAAATCGCCAATGACGTGCGCTGGCTGGCAAGCGGTCCTCGGAGCGGGCTAGGCGAAATTACGATTCCTGCTAACGAACCAGGAAGTTCTATTATGCCTGGAAAAGTAAATCCAACTCAAAGTGAAGCTCTAACAATGGTTTCTGCACAAGTGCTTGGGAATGACGTGACGATTGGCATTGCGGCTAGTCAAGGAAACTTTGAATTAAATGTATTTAAGCCGGTTATTATTTATAATTTTTTACAATCAGTTAGATTGCTGACAGATTCCATGCAGGCTTTTAACGATAAATGCGCAGTAGGAATTGAACCCAACAAAGAAAAGATTCAGCATAATCTAGAAAATTCTCTTATGCTTGTAACAGCATTAAATCCGCACATAGGTTATGAAAATGCGGCTAAAATCGCCAAACTGGCTCATCAAGAAGGAACGACATTAAAAGAAGCAGCGGTCAAAACAGGCCTTCTGACAGAAGAACAATTTGAACAATGGGTAAATCCCGCTAATATGATTCATCCATCAAAATAAAAAAAGAAGCCAAGCATTCTGAGCTGCTTGGCTTCTTTTTAATAAATATTAATAAAATAAACATTGTTCTAAATAAACACATAAAAAGAAATTGCGGATTAAAAGAATTTTCACACTGCCTTATACTAGATTCAACTACATACGATTAGGGTATTTACATTTCTATAAAGGAGGGATTCAAGTGACGTACGAAGTGAAGTTTTATTTTGGAAATGAAAAATCAATCGGTACATTGGTTGAATCAGAAAATGTAAAAGAGCTTGAGGAATCTATTATTCATACGCAAGGATGGTATCGTTATTATGACAAAAAACATGAAGCTTATTTAGCTATTCAAATGAGCAATGTTTTACACATCGTTATAAAAGAATACCGGGATCCGGAAAAAACAGGGGTTTTGAAAGATTCGTCGTATACATAAAAAAGCTAGCAAAAGAGGTGAAAACTATGCAAAGGCGACATTCAAATAATCCTATTATTCTCGACGTTTCTCATCATCAAGGAATCATTAATTGGAAAGAAATAAAAAACACCTCAGTAAAAGGGGTGTATATAAAGTTAACAGAAGGCGGAACTTTTGTAGACCCTAGATCCTATGAAAATTATATAGGTGCCAAAAATGCGGGCTTGAGAGTAGGGTTTTATCATTATGCTCACTGTACAAATAGCCCGGAGAAAGAAGCTGCTTTTTTTATTGCTCAGCTTGGACAAATGAAACTAGACCTTCCGCCGTGTTTGGATCTAGAAGAAGATAAAAAAAAATCTAAAGAATTTGTTTCTGACTTTGCCGTAAGCTGGCTCGAGCATGTTCACAAAACAACAGGAATTAAGCCTATCGTATATACAAATTATCATTTTGCTAAAACTTTTTTCACAAACGAAATAAGTAAGTATCCTTTGTGGGTAGCAAGATATAGTGCGGCCAACAGACAAGGCGGTATGCAGCACCCTGGTGAGCTAAGTCAGTGGCAGCGATGGGCCATGTTTCAGTATACGGATTCTGGCAGAGTAAAAGGAATTTCTACAAATGTGGATATAAATGAAATGGACTGCTCATTTTTTAAAGAAGTCACAACAAATCTCTCTATGACGAATAATAAAAAAGGACCCTTTGTGTATTCCAAAGGTGATAGAGGGTTAGGAGTCAAACAAATTCAGCAAAACTTACTTGCGCTAGGTTTTTCTCTTCCGAAGTTTGGAGCAGACGGCTTCTATGGAGATGAATTAATCGCTGCAATGAAAAAATTCCAGAATCGGTATGGACTTTTTTCAGATGGAATAGCAGGAGCGGACACACTGCCGCGTCTTGTTAAAGAAGTGAATAATCTGAATAATCTGGTTTGAGAGATTACCTGAGGGGGAAAAGTTACTGTAAGATTCAAAAAGGTACAAGGAAGGAGCTATTATGAGAAAAAGAAAACAAAAAGCATTGATATCAGGTATTACGCTATCAACGGTAGGAGTCGGCATTACGTCTTATATATTAAGCGATGCTGCGAAACGACGGAAAGTAAAAGGACTTGTTCGAAGTGCCAAAGTAAAACTTTCAAGTTTATCTAAAAAACAGCAGGTAAATGCTAGCCTAAATAAAGATGCGCATTCAGATCCTACGTACGTTTCTGAAAGCAATATGATTTCAGAAGGACCTATGTATCAAGATCAGCATAGATAATAAAAAAACTAGTCTTGCCTCGGGCGAGACTAGTTTTTTTATTAATTTTATAAATAGCAGCGCTTATTCATGTTACACTCTCTATATAAGGGAATTATTTTACGCATATTTACAAGTAAAGGAGGAATAGAAGGAGTGATTAGTAGCGGATTATTTGTTAACTTATGTATTTTTTCGTTTTTTGTCAGTATTATGATTGCGATAAGAATATTTTTGTTACAGCGTCTAGCCCATAAATACAAATGGATGAGTGGTATTTATGCAAGTATTGTTTCTGCTATTCTTATGGTATATAGCGTTACGTATCAACAAATTACATATGATTTACGTTTCCTTCCTCTTATTTTGACCGTTCTGTACTTTGGTTATAGAGCCGGTGCAGTTGCAGGTATCACTATGGCCGTGTGCAGTATCTATTTAGAAAGTCATTGGTTACTGACTATCTTAATTTTAATTTTTACCTTTTTGTTTTCCCTTCCTCTTATTCGATATAGAAAGCAGTTTTCTTTATTAAAACAATCTCTTCTTTGTTTCTTTATTCATTTTATCGTTCATGTCTTACTGACAAATTACTTCTGGAATACACCTATTCGGTCGCCGTTTTATAGCGAAATAGAATATTTAGTGTTCGGGATTCTCGGACTGGGAGTAGCTGTAGCGACGATAGAATTTTATCGTAAATTTTACGCTGTAGCAGAAGAAGCTGCTTATGCTGGATCAGATTCATGTAAGGATGAAGAAGATTCTTTTTTTGTCAGAATAATGAAAAAAGAACTAGAATATACGAAAGAACAGCTGGAGTCTTTTATTAATCATCACATGGATGCGGTTATTATAACTGATTTAGAAGGGCGAATCTTGCGAGTTAATGAAGCTTATGAAAAAGTATATGGCTGGAAATCCCATGAAGTCATTGGGAAAAAATATTACGATATAGCAGGAGCTTTTAGTGAGGATGTACATGAGAATATAAAAAAGACTGTTGCTGAAAAAGAGGCAATCAATCGAGTAGAAGTTGTAAGAGCTCGTAAAGATGGAAGTTTAGTAGACCTTCGCATCACCATTTCTCCAATTTTTAATGGGAAAGATGAGTTGGTAGGTTTGTCTGGAGTATGCGTGGATATATCTGAAGCTAAAAAAGCAAAGGAAGAGCTTGACTTGCTGCATCGTAGGCTTAAAGAAAGTGAGTTGAAATATCGCACGTTATTTGAGTACGCAAACGACGCAATTTATTTACTTGAAATAGGATCGGATCATTTTCCTTCTCGTTTTGTTGAAGTAAATGAAGCTGGATGTAAGCGCTTTGGATATACGAGAGAAGAGCTTTTATCCATGCCTTGCCACGATATTATACCTAGAGATTCTGACATTGTTCAAAAAACAGTCGAAGAAATTCGCAACGGAAATCTTTCTTTTACGCTACAATCACAGTTTACGTTTAAGTCCGGCGAAATAAAAAAACTAGAATATAGTGGAAAGTTGTTCAATATAGAAAACAAAATAGTGCTTCTTATTGTTTCAAGAGACAGAACAGAGTACTTAAAAACAGAAGAGCTGCTGCAGAAATCTGAGAAATTAGCAGCGGTCGGGCAGCTTGCTACAGCTATTGCTCATGAAATTAGAAATCCTTTAACAGCCATCAAAGGGTTTATGCAGTTATTAACTGAAAAAGCGAGTAAAGAAGAGTTAACCTATATGAACATTATATCCTCTGAAATTGAGCGTATTGAAATGATTACTGAGGAATTCATGTCTGTGGCAAAACCACAGGCCGTAACATTTCAGTCGATTGATTTGCAGCTGTTAATTCAACAAGTGATTTTATTGCTGCAGCCTCAAGCAACCATGAAAAACATCTTTATTGAACTTAACTCATATGGAGAAATGCCTTTTGTATATTGTGAAAGCAATCAAATGAAACAGGTGTTCATAAACATTCTTAAGAATGCGATTGAAGCAATGCCTTCCGGAGGAGAAATTAAAGTTGAGCTGAGAAAAAAGGACAACAATCATATTCATATTCAAATTATTGATGAAGGTGTAGGAATTTCAAAAGAACGCATCAAACATTTAGGTGAACCATTTTACAGTATTAAAGAAGACGGAATCGGGTTAGGGTTAATGATCTGCTTTAATATTATCCAACAACATAAAGGAACTCTTAGTATTGAAAGTGAAGTAAACAAAGGGACGAGTGTAGAAATTTGTTTACCGTTAGAATAAAAGGTAATCAGCCAAAGGGAGAAGAAATTTTGCAACAAGTTGTTTAGTAAAGTTATAATATTCTATGTTGGAGTAAAATAAGCAAAGGAGTGGTTACGATTAAACAGAAAAAGTGGATTAACATATTTCGTATTCTGTATATTATTTTTGCTATTATTGCGATTGGAGCATCTTTTGGAGACTATTCTTTTGGGCTTAATAATCCCCGCATAGTCAGTTTAACGGCTCTTGTTTTGGCGGTTATCTGTATTGTTCCGTATTACATACTTCGCTTTAAAGAACAAGCTTCTAAAAGTAAATAAGTTAATATTTGTTATCTTAAAAGAGGCTGTGACAAAAGTATTTTAGTTGAAGGGAGATCCGAACGATTCATCGTTCGGATTTTTTTATTGTTATGGTGAACATGGGTTTAATCTAGCTGGTTGCTTCTAGCGGTTGATTGGAGTGTTTTCGTTATGTCTCAGTCTTTTTTTTATCGTCATAAAAGGGCGATAAATGGGCGAGCATTTTTTCTAGCCTGTACATATGCTATAGAGTAAACAGGCTACGGAGGTGAAGTGAAATGGGATTTTACAACTGGGGTTACGGCGGTGGTTATGGCTACGGCGGCTACGGTAGTTACGGTGGCGGTTTTGCATTAATCGTTGTACTATTTGTTTTATTAGTTATCGTTGGTTGTACATGCTTGAAATAAACAGAAAAAGCACGGATTTACAAAGATTTTAGTAGATTCGTGCTTTTTTATGTTCATAAGAAGGGCAGTACTATAATAAAATAATGTTGTGCATGTACATAAAAAACACACAAAAAATTTAATTAATAGATTAAAAAAATAAAAAAATAAAGAGGAAGAGTAGATTTAAGCCTCAAAAATGGTCTGAAATTTATAATTTTCCTTATAAGTAATTTTTGTAAAATGCTTCTCAGGACTGATAGTAAGACCGAATAATACTCCATAGGCCGCTAGTTTTTATCAGCTGACTTGAAGAATTATTTTACTTGTATGAAAATCAACATAAATGATTTTCATATAGTTTAAATAGGTAAAAAAGACTTATTGCAAAATGTTTATTCTTAATTTTCATAATAATAGGAATATTGAAATAATATATAGACGTAGTAATTTTTAGTTGCTATAATGTTGCTAATTATCACAATTAACAGAAAAATTGCGGTAATTAAATTTACTAGGGATAGGGAGAAAAAACTATGAAAAAGAAAAAACAGGCTTTAAAGGTATTATTATCAGTTGGTATCCTTTCTTCATCATTTGCTTTTGCACATACGAGCAGTGCCGCGCCAAATAATGTACTTTCAACCGAAAAGTATAACAAAGAAATTAAATCTCCTGAGTTTATTTCTGGAAAGCTTTCAGGCCCATCATCACAGAAAGCTCAAGACGTCGTATTTCATTATATGAATACAAATAAAGACAAATATAAATTAGGAAACGAAAATGCTCAAAACTCATTTAAAGTGACAGAAGTAGTGAAAGATCCCGTTGTACAAGCAACCGTTGTACGCTTGCAGCAGGTATATAATAATATTCCTGTTTGGGGATCTACTCAATTAGCACACGTAGCGAAAGATGGAACCTTAAAAGTTGTATCAGGTACAGTAGCTCCTGATTTAGATAAAAAGGAAAAGCTAAAAGGACAGAAGCAAGTTGACAGCAAAAAGGCAATTCAAGCAGCCGAAAAAGACTTAGGCTTTAAACCGACGTATGAAAAATCCCCTTCATCTGAACTGTATGTTTATCAAAATGGTTCAGACACAACGTATGCTTATGTAGTAAATTTAAATTTCTTAAGCCCTGAACCAGGCAACTATTATTACTTTGTTGATGCTATTAGCGGTAAAGTGCTAGATAAGTACAATACGATTGATTCCGTAGCTGGTCCAAAAGCCGATGTGAAGCAAGCGGCAAAGCCGGCAGCGAAACCTGTAACAGGAACAAATGCTATTGGCTCAGGTAAAGGAGTGCTTGGAGATACTAAATCTTTAAAGACAACGTTATCTAGTTCTACTTACTACTTACAAGATAATACAAGAGGGGCGACAATCTATACGTATGATGCAAAAAATCGTACATCTCTGCCAGGTACACTATGGGCAGACACGGATAATACGTATAATGCAACCCGCGATGCAGCTGCAGTAGATGCTCACTATTATGCAGGCGTGACATATGATTATTATAAAAACAAATTTAACCGCAACTCCTATGACAATGCAGGAGCTCCGCTAAAATCGACTGTTCATTATAGTAGCGGGTACAATAATGCGTTTTGGAATGGCTCCCAAATGGTATACGGAGATGGAGATGGAACTACTTTTGTTCCGCTATCAGGAGGATTAGATGTTATTGGACATGAATTGACGCATGCGGTCACAGAAAGAAGTTCTAATTTAATCTATCAATATGAATCAGGTGCATTAAACGAAGCAATTTCCGATATTTTCGGAACATTGGTAGAATACTATGACAACCGTAATCCAGATTGGGAAATTGGAGAAGATATTTATACGCCTGGTACAAGCGGTGATGCGCTTCGTTCAATGAGCAACCCAGCGAAATATGGAGATCCGGATCATTATTCAAAGCGCTATACAGGTTCTAGTGACAACGGCGGAGTTCATACAAACAGCGGTATTATCAACAAAGCTGCCTACTTGCTAGCTAACGGAGGAACGCATTACGGGGTTACTGTAACAGGCATCGGCGGCGATAAGCTAGGGAAAATTTATTACCGTGCTAATACGCTATACTTCACTCAGTCTACAACGTTTAGCCAAGCGCGTGCAGGTTTAGTACAAGCTGCTGCTGATTTATACGGTTCAGGCTCTCAAGAAGTAATTTCAGTAGGCAAGTCATTTGACGCAGTTGGTGTTCAATAAGTTATAAACCAAAAGTCGCAAGATAAATGAGGTATCTTACGACTCTCTATACTACCTTACTACCAATAAAAGAGTACTCGTATAAATATATTACAGTACTCCTTTATTTTATGTTAATAAATAAGGAAAACAGATTTCTTCTTGATCTATAAAAATCCACTTCTTATTCCTCCCTTTTATGTCCATTCGAATTATACCGTTGTTTGTTAAATGAAGAGAACACGTTTTAGTAAACGGTCTTATTATAAAATGTTATAATAAAGAAAAGAATTGAATACATACATATGAAAAAGGAGTGGAGGAATCAATGGACAAAATTGCTGTTATTTCAGATATCCATGGAAATCTTCCTGCATTAGAAGCAGTTTTAGCTGACATACAACAGCGAGATATCCATCGCATCATTTGTCTAGGTGATTTAGTAGGAAAAGGCCCGGATTCAAGTAAAGCGATTGATATCATAAAAGAAAAGTGCGAAGTAACAGTAATGGGAAACTGGGATGACTTCATTACAAAGCCTGCGGAATTCGAAGCGTTGAAATGGCATCAGAAGAAGTTAAGTTCAGCCCAAGAGGCATACTTAAAGGAACTTCCTTTTTCCGTTGAGTTTATGATGAGCGGAAAATTAATTAGAATGTTTCACGCTTCACCTAGAAGTCTTTATGATCGAATTCAACCCTGGGATTCACTTGAAAAGCGCCTTAGTCTATTTGCTAATACGGAATATACGAAAAATATAAAAGGATCAAGAGAGCCAGATGTTATCTGTTACGGAGATGTACATAATGCATTTATTCAACATATTAAAGGGAAAACGCTATGCAATGTAGGAAGTGTAGGAAACCCGCTTGATTTACCACAAGCTTCTTATCTTATCTTAGAAGGAAAGGATCAAGACGAAAGTCCTTCAGCATTTTCTATTCAATTTGTACGTATTCCATACGATATTGAAAAGGCTATCGAATTGGCGAGAGCTGTAGAGATGCCGGATTTTGAACCCTACGTTCAAGAATTAAAAACAGCTCGCTATAGAGGACTAAAAAATTAAGAATAGAATGTATTTCAACCTTCAGCATAAATGCTGAAGGTTTTTTAGTGGAGTATATGAGGGGTTTTTCAACACCATTAGTATGATACATGCAAATAAAAGTTATTCCGATGAATTTAAGGAAGGGAAAACTTGGAGAAAAACATACAGCATTTGAAAGGAAATAAATTTTATTTTATGAAGACAATATGAAGAGGGCAATTCCATTTGAACATAAAGTCATGCAAAAACGCCCCTGAAAAGCTGTTTTTACCATAACGAGTGGAGGAATATAGGATGAAATTTTTTATTGATACAGCTAACCTGGAAGATATTAAAAAAGCATATAAAATTGGAGTATTATCAGGTGTTACCACAAACCCTTCGCTAGTAGCTAAAGAAGGCGTAAAGTTTGAAGATCGCATCGAAGAAATTTTAAAAACCGTCCCGGAAGTAGAATCCGTTTCAGCAGAAGTCACGCCCGACACAGTAACAGCAGATGACATGATTGCTCAAGCAGAAGAGCTGATAAAAATTAATGGAGGAGACAAAAATATAACGATTAAACTTCCTATGACCATTGCTGGATTGGAAGCAACCCGTTATCTAGCTAAAAAAGGCGTAAAAACAAACGTAACGTTAATTTTTACAGTGAATCAAGCGCTTCTAGCAGCTCGTGCCGGTGCCACATACGTATCGCCATTTTTAGGACGCTTAGACGATATTTCAGAAGACGGTGTTTATCTGGTATCTCGAATTGCAGAGCTATTTCGAATTCAACACATTGACTCACAAATTATAGCAGCGTCAGTCAGACACCCAGATCACGTCACACGAGTAGCTATTGCTGGGGCTCATATTGCTACAATTCCGTATGCCGTAATTGAACAATTAGTAAAACACCCGTTAACAGAGCAAGGAATTGAAAAATTTGCATCAGACTGGGAAAAAGCTGTAAAAAGTTAAATTCACTGAAGGAGAAGACATCACTTTAGTGTCTTCTCTGCTTAAAGGGTATACGAAGATTCTTTTTTTCTATTTTGCAGCAAACAACTTATCAATAATAGGCGAACATCCTATACATATATACAGAGATGACATACGTTAATAGAAACGAAAGAGGTGTTAAAATGGGCTGTATTATTAACATTGAAAATATCGTGACTAACGGGTTAAAAGACAACTCGAACGTAAGCGTAGGCTGTGTTGTACAAAATAGTCACACGGCAAATACAAAATCGGTAGGAGCTTGTTTTTCGTTTGGAAACGGCTCTCCTGCTATTGCCTCTATGACAAACAGTAATATCGACTTTTGCAAAGGTGAAGAAAATAAAGAGCAGCAATCTTAAAAGCAATTCCAGAAATACTCTTTCTGGAATTGCTTTTTGGTAAGTGATAGAGTTTGATTAACAAGGTGTTTTGGCTTTTAAAAGAAAAACATACATTCATGAGGAAGGGAGTTGAGGGGTGCAATGAGCATTATTTCTATGATTCCTTATACATACGTTGAAAGAAAAATAAAACGAACACAAAAGGTGACAATTCAGCATTCAAAAGACATGTGTTTATACGCTGATAGTATTGAAACACAAAACGATTGCTTTCACATTAATGACGTATTTGACATCTCTTACAAATGCGTTTCAAAAGACAGCGGCTTTTTATACTTACATACAAATCAAGGGATGTTCGCTTATACCATACAAACCGATCCTTCTGCCTTTATAACAGCATATAAAAATATAAAAACGAAGGAGTGACGCAATGTCACCCCTTCGTTTTTCGTTTCTTATTTTACCCACTGTACAACTTGATCCATACTTCTTCTCGTTTTTCCGCGTTTAGGTTCATGAATTCGGTAGCCGAACGCAACCATAACGGAAATATCAAACTTACCGTCTTCTAGTAATCCTTCTTCTTTTAGAATTTCGTGTACTTGGTCATAGTTAAATCCTTCAATCGGACAAGAATCAATACCAATTTGAGCAGCTGATGTCATCATATTAGCTAGTGCAATATAAGATTGTTTGCTAGCCCAATCAAATAGTGCTCGCTTGCTTTCGAACAAATGAAAATCATTTTCTTGGAAATCTTTATAACGAGGCATTAATGTCTCTAATACATCATCCGGCATTTCTTTTACGTTTTTTTGAAGATTCAACACATATTCAGAGTCATATCTTGCGTCTGTACGAGAAAGAATAATAACAAAATGACTTGCTGTAGGAATTTGACCTTGTGCTCCCCAAGAAACAGCTTTTAATTTTTCTTTTAAATCTTTATTTTCAACGACTAAAAACTTCCATGGCTCATAACCTACTGAGCTTGGAGATAAGCGCCCTGTTTCTAAAATGAATTGGAAATCTTCATCGGAAATTTTCTTCGTTGGATCAAACTCTTTTGTAGCATGACGAAAGTTAAATGCGTCTAAAATTTCTTGTTTTTTATCTGTATGGTTCATGTGTAAACAACCTTTCTGTGAAAAATATTTAGTGATGAACTGTTCAGAGTAATCTATACCCTGTATAGCTTACAATTAACAGCCAGTTAACATACAATTTGTCATAAAATCCGTTTGCAGATTTATCATAATTCATATAAATCATTCTAACAAGTACGCACATTTTTGTTGTATAGTATACTTTTTTATACTATTGATGCAGTTTCATAAGAAGCAGAAAGGAGTCAACAATCTGGGGAGTTTCGTTTTCGAAAAAGTAATTAAGAGGAAGAGAGGAGAAGAGTGATCTTCTCCTTGTTAATTAAATTTTTGTATTTGACTTTTTCGCTTTGTTTTCAAGTTCACTTTTCGGTTCTGTTGAAAATTCAACATCTTTTCCGTGTCCTTGAGGGTTAACTCCAGGAGCTACTTGACCGCGGTTAGCAGATTTTTTTGTACCCATTTTTGTCACCTCCGTTCGGTTAGTATGTACAAAAAGCAACACAAAAATTAGGAAGTAAAGCGTGGAAAGATAAATAGGAAAAGATTATCTTTAAGCATCTTCATTACATAAACAAGATAGTTACTCATTTAAACGGACATAAAAAAACACCTTTGGAAGGGTGTTTTTTGTTTAAGAATCTGAGCTTGTTGCTCTGTCTGCATATGGATAGATAGGATCTTTTAAGTGAAATTCGTAAGTTACTCCATCTACAAGTCCTACCGTTTTATTGCTATCATAAAGGTCCAGCATAAAAGCAGCCATTTCTTTTGACGTATGAAACTTAGGTACTCGTCCTTCGTATTCAAAATCACTCATATCCATCGAACGCTGTGCAAATTCTGTTTCAGTAGCCGCCGGAGCTAGAACTTTAGCCTGCATTTTTGCTCCTCTTCCTTTTAATTCTTGAGAAAGACCTTCTGTAAATGCACTTACGTAGAATTTTGTTGCGCAATAAGTTACCGCATCAGCCACAATGGTGTAGCCGCCTCCAGAAGAGACATTAATAAGCTGTGTACCTTCAACGTTTTCATAATCTCTTACAAATAGAGAAGAAAGAATGGTTAAGGCTTCGATATTTAAATGAAGCATTGTTTCAATTTTAGTTAATTTTTGTTCACCGACAGAAGCAAAGTTTCCGAATCCAGCATTGTTAATCCAAGTTTCTAATTCATACTCTTTGAGTGACTCATAAAACGTATGAGCATTTTCTGCCACGGATAAATCAACCGACTGGACAATAACATTTACATCTTGGTTCAGTTCTTCAATTTTTCTTTTTAACTCTTCTAGCTTGTCCTCTCTACGTGCAGCCAATATAAGATTTTTTCCACGTGCTGCAAAAGCTAAAGCTGTTTCATATCCAATTCCTGAACTTGCGCCAGTGATTACTGTATATTTCATGTTGATTCCTCCATTTTCGATGTTTTCCAATTGATTATAATTGTTAAAGTATACTTTAAGTCAAGCGTTTATTCGATTTATTTTTCCCTTTAGACGTCTATTTATAAACATTTGAAGTTGGGTGCTAAACTTTTTTTCTTTTATGCTACACTTGAAACAACAGCCGAAATTTCATTTCATTAAAAGGAGGAATGTATGCGTTCTCTTAATGTGAATAGAAGACCTAGTTTACTTGCCCAAATTACATTGCTTATTACGGTAGTTATTCTTGTGAGTACCGTCCTTGTATGCATTTTATTTTCTGCAATGATAGATGAAATTGTTGAAAAATATGTAGGTAAGCAAGCTATGACAGTAGCAAAATTAGCTTCTGAAGACGAAATGATTGTAAAAGCTTTTAAGAATAAAAATCCTTCTGAGCACATCCAACCTGTTGCAGAAAAAATAAGAAAAACCACTGGGGCAGATTACGTCACCATTGCTAATGATAAAGGAATCCGCTATTCTCATCCCAATAGTAGTTATATTGGAAAACATACCAAAACAAGCAACGAAGCTTCTTTAAAGGAGCATCAATCCATTATTTATAAAGGAAAAGGAATTTCAGGATTTGCAATTAAAGCCAAGACCCCCATATGGGATAGCCGAGGAAACGTAATAGGCGTTTCGTCAGTAGGGTTTCTCGTAAGCAATATAGAAAAACAGATTAATGATTATAGAATAAAAATCATTAAATTGTCCTGTATTCCTTTTCTTATTGGAGCATTTGGAGCTTTTTTCATTGCAAGGCGGGTAAAAAGACTAATATTTGGACTGGAACCGGAGGAGATTTCCTTTCTTTTTAAAGAAAAAGAGGCTACCCTTGAATCTATTCAAGATGCTACTGTTACTGTAAATGTTGAAAAATATGTAACGTCGATGAACAGAAGGGCCAGAGAACTATTTGGTCATCTTCAAATAGGAGGAGAGATAAAGAACTCCCGTTTAGGACAGCTAATTGATCAAGCGATAGAAAAGCAGCGGGTGTATTCTAACCAGTCCCTTGTATTAGATGGTCAGCAGTATATTTTAGATTTATCTCCTATTGTAAGAAAAAAAGAAGTGCAGGGTATCGTCCTTACTATAAGAACTTTATCTCAAATTGAAGAATTGACAGAAGAAATTTCTAAAATTAAAATGTTTTCTGATAATTTACGTGCTCAAAATCATGAATTTTTAAATAAGCTGAACGTGATTTATGGATTGTTAAAGTTAAAGAAGTATGAGCATGTCATGCAAATGATTTCATCAGAGGTAAAGGAACGCCAAGATATTATTTCTTTTTTAATGTCTTCTGTAAAGGATCCTTTGATTGCGGCATGCTTACTTGGAAAGATCAATCGTTCGAAAGAATTAGACGTTACTTTAGAAATTGACCAAGATAGTAACTTAACAAGTACTTTAGATATCGAAGACGCAAAAAACGTTGTTTCTATCTTGGGGAATTTAATCGATAATGCGCTCGAGGCTGTGCGAGAACATAAAGGGAACGTGGTGGTATCTTTTACAGATGTAGGAAATGACCTGATTTTTGAAGTTGAAGATAATGGGCCAGGGATATCAAAAGAAGTAGAAAATATGATTTTTATAGATGGTTACACAACGAAAAAAGGTGAAAATCACGGAATTGGATTGACTATTGTTAAAAGATCTGTAGAGCTACTTAAAGGTGAACTATACATAAGCAAAAGTATGTTACAAGGAGCAAGATTCACATTAGTTATCCCAAAGCTATTAAATAATGAAAAGGAAGAATCGATATGACTGAAAATCAAATTAATGTCATGATTATAGAAGATGATTCTACAGCTGCACAAATTTATGAACAGTTTACTAAGAAACTAGAGCATTTCACTGTTGTTGCGACAGCAGGATCTGGAGAACAGGCTTTAGAACTATTAACAATATTTACGCCGCAATTAATTTTATTAGACGTCTTTTTACCAGATATCAACGGAGTGGAGCTGCTGTGGGAAATCAGAAAGAAGTATCGAGGAATCGATATTATTTTAATAACGGCAGCCAATGATGTTGAAACAGTAGGGGAAGCAATAAGAGGAGGAGCATTTGGTTATTTGGTGAAACCTGTAATTATTGATAAATTTTTATCTACTTTAAAACATTATCAGTCTACGAGAATAGAATTAACCGAAAATAAAATGATTAACCAAGATAAAATAGACCATTTATTTAGAACGCGTCATAACCGCCACACTCAATCAGCAGCTGCAGTAAAAGAACTTCCTAAGGGGATTGATAAACATACTCTTCGTTTAGTAAGAGATAAAGTTCGCGAAGTTCAGCAGAGCTTGAATGTAGATGAGTTTGCTCAACTAGTAGGTATCAGTTATTCAACAATGAGAAGGTATTTAGAGTATTTAGTATCTTGTAAAGAAATGCAGGTGGAAATAGTGTATGGAAGTGTAGGGAGGCCTGAGCGAAAATACCGAGTAACTAATTTTGCATAAAAACGAGATAGCGGACAAAGAACCGCTATCTCGTTTTTATGTAGAAATGATGCATGAAAAAAATGAAAAGAATTACTTTTATAAAAGATATTAAACTTATGGTGGTTATCTATGAACCTGCTTTAACAAGTGATACCTTTTTAATAACGTGTAGCAAACAAAAGTGAAAACGTTATCAAGAAGGAGGAAGAATATCGATGCTTTCTTTATTAGGATTTTTAATGGTTGCAGTATTCATGTATTTAATTATGTCAAAGCGACTTACCCCAATGGTTGCTCTTATCATTATTCCAATTATATTTGGTTTAATAGGCGGTTTTGCTAGCGGAATGGGACCTATGATGCTAGAGGGTGTAAAAGATATTGCTCCTACAGCTATTATGATTTTATTTGCTATTTTATATTTTGGATTAATGATTGATTCAGGATTGTTTGACCCTCTCGTTTCCTTCATTTTAAAGATTGTAAAAGGAGATCCTCTAAAAATCGTCGTCGGAACTGCTGTGCTTTCAATGATGGTTGCTTTAGATGGCGATGGAACTACTACCTATATGATAACGGTCTCTTCTTTGCTTCCATTATATAAACGCCTAGAAATGAATCTGCTTATCTTAGCAGGAGTTGCGATGCTATCTATGGGAGTTATGAATATGACTCCGTGGGGAGGTGCTTCTGCTATGGCTATGAGTTCATTAAATTTAGATTCGTCTCAGTTGTTTTTGCCTTTAATACCTGTAATGGGTTTTGGACTTCTATGGGTGCTATTTGTTTCTGTTGTCCTTGGAAGAAGGGAAAGAAAAAGGTTAGGAGTTATCAATATTAAACATTTTGCAAATGAAATCGCACATGCAGATGAATTAGAGGGAACAGCGCAACATTTAGACTATCGACGTCCTAAGTTAGTATGGTTTAATTTTCTCCTTACCGTTAGTCTTATGGTGTGCTTAATTATGGACTTTATGTCGCTAATGCTTTTGTTCATGGTAGCGTTTGCTATTGCATTATTAATAAATTATCCAAACATCAAAGATCAACAGCAGCGAATTTCATCTCATGCAAATAATGCGGTAGCCGTCGTTTCAATTGTTATTGCAGCAGGTATTTTTACAGGAATTATGTCTGGAACAAAGATGATTGATGCTATGGCAAATACACTTGTAGGAATAATCCCAGATGCAATGGGTCCTTTTTTGCCAGTTGTAGTAGCATTTTTAAGTGCTCCTTTTACATTTTTTATGTCTAATAATGCCTTTTATTTTGGCGTATTGCCAATTATTGCTCAAGCTGCCGAAAGTTATGGCATTAGCGCAGTTGAAATTGGAAGAGCTGCTATCTTAGGACAACCTGTTCACGTGATAAGTCCCTTGGTAGCAGCAGCTCACTTATTAATTGGAATGGTAGGAATTGAATTTAGTGATTTGCAACGCTTTTTAATTAAGTGGGCGCTAGGAACTACGGCAGTGATGACAATAGCTGCATTAATTTTAGGCGTTATTTCTATTTGATAAAAAAAAGACCCCGAAGGGTCTTTTTTTATACTCTTACGTTGAACTAGACTGTTCGCTGCAGCTGCTTTTTTTAAAATAGAACTTATAAATTAAAAATCCGCATACAGCCACTACCGCTGCAATTAAAATATAGGTTTGTGCATCTGAAATAAAAGATTGAATGGACTTAAAGTTTCCGATTTGCCCTAACCAAAGCATGGCAATATTCAAAGGAAAGATACCAAGAAATGTGAGCAGAGCAAACGGCATAGGTTTCACTTTAGATAGCCCTGAAAGATAGGAAATGTAGTTTCCGAGCCCTAAAGGACGAGCAATCGCAATACTCCATAATCCGCATTTTTTAAACCATTTTTGTGATTTCTCAAATGCTTTTTTCTTTTTTGATAATTTTTTCTTTACCTTATCCTCTAATTTATAGCCTATCCCATACGGTATAAAGCTAAAAGCTGTATAAACGGCGCTTCCTGCAAGAGCGATTAATAATAATTTCACTATGTGCATGTTTAATAAGTATCCGTAGGTAAGGGTGAGAAGAGAACCAGGAAACGGCAGGGAGGAAGCCTCAATGGCCAGTCCGCTTAAAAGTCCCCAAATTCCAAATTGTTTCAGTAAGTCTGTTATGAAATGTAGCATAAGATCGCCTCTTTTTCTGTGTCATAACATTCAAATACCCATCTATATGTTCGGAAAAACTTATAAAAGAAAAGAAAATAAAGGAAGAAAGCGGGATGTGACAGAAAAAAATTAGCTTGTACAAGGAAAAAGGAAGGAAGTGTATTTTATAGCTTCTACTCAGAAGTGAAACTATAGGAAAAAAATAATTGAGGGTGAATTTTTAAATAAACTACGACTTTTATTCATAGTTTTGATTCCTTTTATTCATTTTACTTATAAAAATAGCGGGTGTAAACTTGTTGTGTTGTGAAACAATCCATTATGTATAGATATTAAAAGGAAAGGAGGTTACCGTGTGGTTATTATTGTAGGATTGTTATTGTTGATGTTTTTTGCTTATCTAGGATGGTCTATTATCTGGGTGGCACCTGTTGTTGCTACGTTCGTTGCTTATTTTAGCGGTTTAAAAGTACTGCCTACTTATACAGATGTGTATATGGGAGGGTTTGTAGATTTCGCCGCAAAATGGTTCCCCATCTTTTTATTAGGAGCCGTCTTTGGAAAGCTAATGGAAGATACAGGCGCAGCCAAATCGTTGGCGCAGCGTATTGCTAAATTATTTGGAAGTAAAAGAGCCATTTTAGGGGTGCTAATTGCTTCAGCCATTTTGACATACGGCGGAGTGAGTCTATTCGTTGTTGTCTTTGCGATTTATCCTTTAGCAATCGCGCTATTTCGAGAAGCTAACGTATCGCGAAATTTACTGCCAGCAACCATTGCACTCGGAGCATTTACGTTTACAATGACAGCGATTCCAGGTACGCCTCAAATCCAAAATCTGATTCCGACTGCTACATTTAAAACGAATGCAATGTCCGGTTCGATTATTGGAATTGTCTCAGGTCTTATTATGGCAGTGGGAGGATATTTATGGTTAGCTTATCGTGATAAAAAATTAAAAGCTAAAAATCAAGGATTTACCGAGCTTAATGAATCATCAGTCGCAGCGAGTGAAGAGCAGGACTCGATGAATGTAATATTAGCTATTTTACCGCTGATTGTCGTTGTCGTGACGTTAAACGTTTTAAAATGGGAGCCTATCGTTTCATTATTAATTGGTATTTTTTCTATTTTACTTATTAATTTTAAACACTATAAAACGTTTATTTCTTCTATAAATGAAGGAGCAAAAGGATCCGTGATGGCTGTTATTAACACGAGTGCAGCAGTAGGTTTTGGCTCGGTTATTACAGCAGTTCCAGAGTTTAAAGATGTCACGCATGTGTTGCTAAACATTTCGAGCAATCCACTCGTTTCAGAAGCATTAAGCGTTCAAGTGCTAGCGATGATAACGGGTTCAGCATCCGGCGGTATGGGTATTGCGCTTCAAGCATTAGGAGATACGTGGTATAACTTGTCTCAAACGACGAATTTAAGTGCCGATGCTCTTCACCGTATTGCAAGCGTTGCGTCAGGTTCATCTATTTTACCGCATAACGGTGCGTTGTTAACGCTATTAGCCGTAACTGGTCTTCGGCATAAAGAAACGTATAAAGACGTATTTGTTGTTGCATTTATCATCCCGACAATCGCTTTATTTGCAGGAGTCGCATTAGCGGCAGCCGGTATTATTTAAAAACAGGAGGAGAATACACATGGTTGAAAATCAAGTAATTGTAATCACAGGAGCAGCAAGAGGAATTGGGTTTGAAATAGGTAAACGATTCGCAGAAAACGGCGGGAAAATTGTATTATCCGACATTGATCAAGCTGCTGTAGAAGCTGCTGCACAAAATCTTCGTGAAGCTGGATTTGAAGCGCTTGGTGTCAAAGCCGATGTAACAAAAGAAGAAGAAATCAAACATTTAATTGAAACAGCAAACGCACATTTTGGAGCGGTTCATACGTTCATTAATAACGCTGGCTTGCAGCATGTTTCTCCAATCGAAGAGTTTCCAACCGAAAAATATGAGTTAATGATTAAAATTATGCTAACAGCTCCATTTATGGCGATTAAGCACGCGTTTCCGATTATGAAAAAACAAGGGTTCGGACGTATTATTAACGTTTCTTCTATCAACGGTTTAATCGGTTTTGCGGGCAAAGCAGCTTATAACAGTGCTAAACACGGTGTAATTGGGCTAACAAAAGTAGCTGCTCTTGAAGGCGCAGCACACGGTATTACGGTGAATGCACTTTGTCCTGGCTATGTGGATACACCACTAGTGAGAGGTCAGTTAGATGGTTTAGCTAAAACAAGAAATGTACCATTAGAGAGCGTGCTTGAAGAAGTTATTTATCCTTTAGTCCCTCAAAAAAGATTACTAGACGTGAGCGAAATTGCTGACTACGCTATTTTCTTAGCGAGTGATAAAGCAAAAGGTGTAACTGGTCAAGCGGTAGTAATGGACGGCGGATATACAGCTCAATAAAAAATAGAATAAGTCATTAAAAGCATAAAGGAGTCTAATGAGCTCCTTTATGCTTTTTTATGTTATACCTATTCTATCGAGCTAATCAACGTTAAAATATAACTAGGCTATACATAAAATAAGCCTTATACTATTTCTCCTGTAAAGATAAATAGTATGATAAAAAAGCCTGCAGTTCAGAAAGGATGATACATATGGTGCAAACAGTAAATGAATTAATTAAACATCCGGTTTTTTATTTTTTTAACGAAATTTCAGCTATTCCTAGAGAATCTGGAAATGAAAAGAAAATTAGTGACTATTTAGTTTCTTTTGCAAAAGAAAGAAGCCTTGAAGTTATACAAGACGAGGCTTTAAATGTAATTATTAAAAAGCCGGCAGCTAAAGGATATGAAGATGCTCCAGCCATCATTTTGCAAGGACATATGGACATGGTATGCGAGTTAAATAAAGGAACTGTGCATGATTTCGAAAAAGATCCGCTTCAACTGCGAATTGTGGAAGATATGCTTTATGCAAATGGTACTACGCTAGGAGCTGACAACGGGATTGCCGTTGCATATGCACTGGCTTTACTAGATGCTCATGATATAGCTCACCCGTCTCTTGAAGTAGTCATTACTACTGAAGAAGAAACAACTATGGGCGGAGCCATTGCTGTAAATCCAGCTCATTTTGAAGGGAAAATCTTTATTAACCTTGATACAGAAGAGGACGGAAAGCTGCTTGTCAGCAGCGCAGGCGGGGTAAAAAACGTGCTTTGTATTCCCGTAGACTGGGAATCGCCTTCCGATAACTCAGAAACATATAGCTTAAGCATTGGTGGACTGCGCGGCGGACATTCTGGAATGGAAATTGATAAAGAAAGAGGAAATGCTAATAAACTGCTAGGAAGAGTTTTATATGATTTACAACATGAACTTCCCTATTCTTTAAGCAGCATTAGTGGAGGATTAAAATCAAATGCGATTCCCCGTGAATCAGAAGCAATTCTATCAGTTGAGCCTTCTGAGGTAGGAAAGTTAGAGAATAAGATTCGTGAGTGGAACGAAATAGTAAAAAATGAATTACAAGCGGCTGATCCGAGCGTATATGTAAAAATAAACAAATCTTCTTCCGATGAGAAATGTTTTACAAAAGAAACGACAGAACGAATTGTACAAGCTATTATGCTAACACCAAACGGCGTTCAAAGCATGAGTATGAATATCGAAGGATTAGTAGAATCTTCTACCAACTTAGGTGTGATTACGACGACAGAGTCTGAGATTGTTTTTCAAAATGAAATCCGCAGCTCAGTAAAAAGCTTAAAAGAAAAAATAGTAAGTCAAGTGCACATACTTGCTCAAGTAGTCGGAGGAAGAGTTGAAACAAAAGGCAATTACCCTGAATGGGCGTACAATGCAGATTCAAAAATTCGTGAATTATGTAAAACGGTTTACAAAGAAAAGTATGGGGAAGAGGCGGAGATCATCGCCATCCATGCTGGAATTGAATGCGGTATTTTCCTGGGAAAAATCTCTGGATTAGACGCCATTTCGCTCGGTCCCGATATGTACGACGTTCATACACCTGATGAACACCTGAGCATTCCGTCTACTATTAAGACATGGGAATACTTATTAGCGGTATTAAAAGAAGCAAATAAGATATAAAGTTATCAGCATCCCTATAATTTTAAAAAAAGAGCTTCTGTAAAGGAGCTCTTTTTCATTCGTCATTTAGCAGATAATAAGCAGAATTCCGTCAACACGTCAGGCAATTGAGAACATTTATGTAAGCGTTTTACAAATAAAGGTTTTAAAACGGGCCTAAAAGAGGTAAACAATTACTAAAACGATAGACAAATGAATTCAAAACAAGCTCTGCAACTAATAAATTAGTAGGGAGAGAATGTATATGAATGACAATAGTCTTATCAAAGATCCCTTTTTGGAAAAAGGAGAAATTGAATTTTTAGAATTAAGGAAAGACGAAATACGTTATCTAAAGTTCGATCGGTTTTTGAAAGTGATTAAAGCACTTAATCAACGCAGTGATAAAGGCTACCAGAGTCTTATGCTTTCCGTTGATGGCTTTAAAGGTAATTCAAGAGAATTATATGAGATAGAGGAGTTTCGCAGATACGTAAATTTGTTAATTAATCAAGTTCCTCAAATATTATTTTATATTCACGATAAAAACAAAATGACTAATCAAATTTTGAAAAGTCTATCAAACAACAGCAGCCAACCGGCCTCTATAGATCCTAAAAGAGCACGTTTAATGATTGATGCCATACAGGAGCAAGTAGAGAAAACAGAGGATAAAGAGATAAAAGAGAATCTCTCTGAATTCGTATGTAAAATCCAGAGCTTTGTGAATCAGTATTAACAGTTCCCAATAGAAAAGCAGAATCCGTATTATAAAAAAGTACGAGAACTCAAAGTTTCTCGTGCTTTTTTATTGGAAAAACAGTAGAAAGAGAAAAGGATTATCAACATAGATTGATAAATAATAAATAATAATGGTAAAGCTTCATATTCTGCCGTGAAATAACAAGGAGGAATGAACATTGCATCATATTGAAATAAGAAGACCAAAAATAGAAGACCGCGCAGAACTCCACGAGCTTTTTAATGAAGTAATCACAGATACCTTTCATAAAGAGGGTCTATCTGAAATGGTGAACAATATACAAATAGAAATTGAAAGTAAAGAACAATATTTAAAAAGTGACCTTGATAGCGGTGGAAAACATCGATTCTTTTGGCTCGGAATAGATACGTGCACCAATAAGATTATTGGCTGTATTGAATATGGTCCTGCTAGTGAATTAATTACGACGTGTACAAAAGGAGAGCTGCAAGGATGGATTGAAATCGGCACAGTTTTTGTTCATCCAAAGTACCAAAGAAAAGGTGTAGGAACACTGCTTTTACATACTATGCTGCTTACACTTCAAAGCAGAGAAATTAAAAAAATTTGTTTGGACAGCGGATACAAAAATGCTCAGGAAGTATGGAAAAACATATTTGGAATCCCTGATTATTTAGTAAAAGATTACTGGAGCAAGGGGTATCACCACATGGTTTGGAAAATATCAGCAGAAAGTACGCCGATAGTATTTAAGCTCAGCTATAACGAAGAATAAGATGTCTCCTAGAAAATAGCCGGTACGTTTCTACCGGCTATTTTCTCCTGTTAAGCTGTTTACATATGTTCAATTATATATTAGTGTATTTTATTAAATATAATACCTTGACTGTCATAGTAATATGATTTAAATTATACATAAAGAGGTGATACTTTGGTATATGCAAAAATGTCTTCAGATTTACTTCGGGGACATACAGATACAATGATTTTAAAATTACTTCTCAGCGGTGATAAGTATGGGTATAAAATTAGTAAGCTTATTTATACCTACTCTAAAGAGCAGTATGAATTAAAAGAAGCCACAATGTATTCAAGCTTGAAGCGCCTTGAAAAAGACGGCCATATTCTTTCTTACTGGGGAGATGCTGTACAAGGCGGTCGCAGAAAATATTATAAAATTACAGAACAAGGAAAAAGCGTATATAAACAAAATAAAGAAAATTGGGAGCAAGCGAAAAAAATTATTGATTTATTGTTGTGAGAAAGGATGATGTTATAAATGAACGAAAAAATAAAAAATCATGTGCATAACATTTTGGCTCCTTATCAGGATGTAGAAAATGTTCAAGATCTAGAAGAAGAACTATCACAGAACTTGCAGGAAAAATTTACAGATTACAAAAAAGACGGGCATAATGAAGAACAGGCTTATTATATGACAATCAATTCTATCGGTGATATCACAGAACTGATTCAATCAATGAATGTAGAAACAAAGGAATTAAAGCAAACCGTCCCTATGGATTTTTCAAAGACCGAGCTTACAAAATCTGATTTTCGTTCTGTATCGGTGTATAAAGGGAAATTTAATGCCAGTAATTTGAATGAATCTGATTTTAGCTACGCAGATCTTACGGACAGCATGTTTAAAAGCAGCAATTTAACGAAAGCAATATTTCATCACGTTAATTTAACAGGCGTACAATTTAAATGGGCAAATTTTAAACAGGCCAGTTTTAAAGACTGTATCTATGACAACACGTACTTTAAGCAATGTAATTTAACAGACATTGTATTTGACGAAGAAACATTTAACGGAACAATCTTTGAAGGAACATCATTAAAAAAAGCCTCATTTCGCCACGCAACTTTGCTAAATGTACAGTTCCGAGGATCAGATTTAAAGAAATCTGATTTTGAAGGTGCAAAAATGGATAAATTGACATATAACTTTTTAAAAAGTGCCAAAATAGATCTTAGTAAAGTTACGATTATTTAAAGATAAAAAAGACCTCTCTGAAGGTCTTTTTTTATGGACATATAACAATTCTTTTTAAGAGCGAGCAGGATAGTTTATTAGAAAGCTAGAACACATTCATAATACGAACGATTACGGCAACAAGGTGGATATGAGAAAAACATATTCGTATCTTTGAATAATAAAGCTTTTATCACTTATGTGGAGGAGTATGGAAATGTCTATATATGAAATTTGGAATGAAGTGGATCTTTATATGAATGATAAGCTTATACAACCTGACCCTGTTCTTGATGAGGTATTGAAGGCAAATCAAGAGGCTGGATTACCTGCCATCGACGTATCGCCTAATCAAGGAAAGTTTCTGCATTTGTTAGCTTCATTAAAAGGAGCTAAACGCATTTTGGAAATTGGTACTCTTGGAGGGTACAGCACGATTTGGCTAGCCAGAGCTCTTCCGAAAGACGGACAGCTGATTACGCTCGAATTAAGCGCTCAGCATGCAGAAGTAGCAAGAGCTAATTTAAAAAGAGCGGGAGTAAGCCACTTAGTAGAAGTCATTGTCGGCCCCGGGCTTGATACATTAGCTGTATTAAAGGATAAGGGAACAGAGCCGTTTGATCTTATCTTTATTGATGCTGACAAACCGAATAACCCAAATTACTTAAAGTGGGCTCTAGAATTATCGAAAAGAGGAAGTACGATTATTTGTGATAATGTTGTTCGTCAAGGGCATGTGGTGAACTCAGAAAGTGAAGATGAAAATGTAAAGGGAATTCGCCAATTTATGAATGCTCTGGCTCAAGAAAAACGAATAAGCGCCACGGCTATACAAACTGTTGGAAGCAAAGGCTATGATGGATTCATTGTAGGGGTTGTTGAATGATAAAACTTGTATTACACCTAAAAAGAAACGGAGACATAACTAAATCTATCCAATCAACAGCTAGAAGCAAATACATACATGAAACCTGCGTTCATCATCATCCTAAAAAAATCCGAACGAGCTGGATTCTCGACCAAACTCGTTCGGATTGTCCTTCAACTAACATACTTTTGTTCCAGACTCTTTTTTAAAGGAGCCCCAATTTATCTGTCATTTGTTTTTCGGTTAAAAAATTAATCAATTCTCGTACAGCGAATGAACTGTAGCGTTCTTTTAACAGAATAATTCCAAGTTCCCACATCATTTCAGGATCTGCAATAGGTACGGTAGTAATATTGGGATCTTTCACTTTGGCATAAAGCGATTCGGGTAAAATAGCAATACCTAGTTCTGCCGCTGTTAATTCAATAATTAAATCCCATTGAGAACTTTTATACGCTATAGAAGGCACAAAGCCTGATTTTAAAGCATCTTGAATTAACCGGTCGTGCAGCGTAAATTCTTCACTGAACATAATGAATTTTTCATGCTCCAATTCTTTCATCCAGACGGAAGAACGTTTTGCTAAAGGATGGTTTCTATGTGCGTATAAAAGAAATCTCTCCTTAACGAACGGGTATACGTGAAAATGCTCATCATGACCGCTTGTAAGAGGAAGCATAACAATCCCCATATCTACACCAGCCTCTTCCACAAGTGCCTCAATTTTTTTTGCTCCAAATTCAATAAGCTCTAGAGATACTTTAGGGTATTGTTCATTAAATGCTTTTGCAATCTTCGGGAAAAACAAGGTCCCGATGAGCGGAGGGACTCCCATCTTGATTTGCCCTGTTTGCAAGTTCATTAAATCTCCCAACAAGTGAGGCATGTCTTTTAACACCGACAGAGCTTTAGTTGCCTGATGATACACGACTTCTCCTGCATCGGTTAGCTTTAATTCTCTTGTTGAACGATCAAGAAGCTCAAATCCTAGTTCATTTTCTACTTTTTTGACGGCTTTACTTAAAGCCGTTTGTGATAAGTGAACTTGCAGCGCTGCCTTTGTAAAATTTTTATGATTCGCTACCTCTATAAAGTATTCTAAGTCTCTGATTTCCATGTGAAACTCCATTTCTGCAAACTGCTTATCCTTTTTCTTTACTCTTTATTTTAACCACTAAATTATTTACTGTAAATGCGCTGACTAAAAAGGGGGAGGATATATCCAATGAATAAAAACAGGGAAAGGAAATGAGCTAAAGTTTCTGTCGAAATTGATTTATAAAACGAATAATCTTTTTATAGAGAAAAATAGATTTTGCTACTAGCTGATGAGGGATATAAAGACTTTTGTATGTGCGTTCAGGTAAAAATGCAAAACTTATCAAAATAACTGAAAATCCAAAGGCTGCGGCTGTAATCTCTAGCCAAGAAAACACCATGTTATTCCTCCTTTTACAAACCTATTAATAGAATATGTAAAAGTTCGAAAGGAGGTTGTACGATAGCCCCATAACGAGCAGGGTTATGAAGTTCTCTCTAAAAATAAAATGACGTTAAAGAACGCAGGCGCTGCGCTCTTTAACGTCATTTTATTTTCGTTCTTCAGCTTGATGCTCTTGTTTGTTTTGCTCAGTAAGACGTTTTTGATGAGCTTTTGTTTCTGCGCTTACGTGATTCGCATCATTCGGTTGATTTTTCTTTGAACCTCCTGCAGCGTTACTCATTAGACGACACCTCCAGTCCGGTTAAGAAACATACCTTTAGAATGTGCGTATGTACAGACTTTATACACCGCTATCGATATTACTGCACACGAAAAAAGCAAAGGGAGAGTCACTAAGACTGTTCCCTTTGCTTTTTTACTAAGCGACTTTATCGGTGGTGATAATTTTGTTAATCCAGTCTTTTCCTTCTGTAAACCTTGTAACAAGCATCGCTGTTACTGTATTTCCCGTACTGTTTAAAAGCGTAGCAGGGGCGTCAATAATTGTGGAAATGACCGCAATAATGGGCAGAACTTCTGGCGAAAATCCGTAAATTGTAATGATTAACATTTCGCCAATCATACCGCCTCCAGGGATTGCTCCCATTACGGCTCCAACTAAAAAGGCTACGCCTAAAATGCTCAAAATACTCGTAGCAGACGTCATATCTTTGCCAAACAAACTGAATAAGAAAACAATCTTTAGAATACCACCGATAACAGAACCATCTTTATGCGTGTTTGCTCCTAGTGGAATCACTGTTTCAGCAATATCCAGCGGCACACCCATTTTCTTTGTTGCATCTAAATTGACTGGAATAGATGCAGCAGAAGAACAGGTAGCAATAGCGGTGATAGAAGGAGCAGCTGCATTTTTCCAAAACAGCTTAATTCCTGCTTTACCGCCAGCAATCCATGCATATAGCGTAAAGAAACCGAAATAGTAAACGATTGCAATTAATAAATAAAGAATAAATGCTCTAGCGTACCCTTGTAAGATCTTTGGTCCAAGTTCTCCTACTACAGTAGCGAAATAGCATCCTAAACCAATTGGGGCATAGTACATCACAATTTTAACAACCTTCATCGATACTTCTTGACCCGAAGTCAGAAATTTCGCCATAGGCTGTCCTTTTTCGCCAGCCATCGTTGTAGCAATACCGAAAATAACGGCAAAGACAATTAATTGTAAAATGTGATCTTTCGAAAATAACTGAACAAAATCAGGTACAGTAAATGTACTAACAAGCTGAGTTAAAAGCGTCATTTTTTCAGCTGTATTTTCACTGTCACCCATCAATTCTTTAATGGCAGAAGTATCTACATTATGTAGCGGATTGTAAAGTGATGCGCCTAAAAAGCCTAAAACGGCTGAAACAGCAGCAGTGGCGACAAACACAACGGCAATTCCTAGCATAATTTTACCAAGACGCTTCATTTCGTTCATGTTTGCGATCGCCGAAGCCACACTAAAAAAGACAAGGGGAACGATAATCATGAACATTAAATTGAGAAACAAATCACCAAAAGGCTTCACGACTGCCACATCGGGGCCAATAGCATATCCTGCTATCCCGCCAAGTAAAATAGCGAGAAGCAGAATAAGCGATGATCTGTACGTTTTAAATACACTTAAAACCATAGTTAGATTTCCTCCAAACAATAATAGCTTTTTTACTACGCAAGAACAGCTATTATTTGCTCATTGCATACGTAGTAACGACTGGCTTTACATCTTTACGCACCAAATCTTCGTATGTTTCTCGCTCTACAGCAAGACGAGCTTCTCCATTTTTTACAAATACAACAGCAGGGCGCGGAATACGGTTGTAATTGCTAGCCATTGAATAGTTGTAGGCACCTGTAGAGGACACTGCTAATAAATCTCCTTGATTAACGCGCGGTAAATCAATATCCCAAATAAGCATATCTCCTGATTCACAGCATTTACCCGCAATTGATACTGTTTCATCTTTTTTATCCGTCACTCTATTAGCCAAGACAGCTTCATGTTTTGCATCGTAAAGAGCAGGACGGATATTATCGGTCATACCGCCGTCAATTCCTACGTATTTTCGTACACCTGGAATCTCCTTCGTTGATCCAATTGTATAAAGCGTTGTACCTGCTTCTCCTACGATGCTTCTTCCAGGCTCAATCCAGACTTCTGGAAGGGTATAATTCTGTTCAGTTAACGTGCGGCTTAGCTTTTCTGTCAGTGCATCTACATAATACTCAACTGGAAGAGGAGAGTCGCTTTCGGTATAACGAATACCAAAACCACCACCTACGTTTAAAACTTTTACTTCAAATTCCATTTTATCACGAATGCTGAATAAGAAATCAGTTAAAATATCAATGGCGCGAGAAAAACCATCTACTTCAAAAATTTGCGAACCAATATGACAATGAATGCCTAAAAGATCGTAGTAAGGCTTTTCTAACGTAGAACTTACCGCTTTCATGGCTTGGTCATTGGAAAGACCAAATCCAAACTTGGAGTCTTCCTGTCCGGTCATAATATATTCATGTGTATGGGCTTCAATTCCTGGAGTAACACGCAGAAGAATAGATGCTTTCTGTTTGCGCTCAGCTGCTAAGGCATGCAAAACTTCAAGTTCGGTAAAGTTATCAACAACAAAACAGCCAATATTCGCATCAAGAGCCATTTCCATTTCTTCAATCGTTTTATTATTGCCGTGAAAATGAATGCGTTCAGCTGGATATCCAGCTTCAAGCGCTGTAAATAATTCGCCTCCTGAGACCACATCTAGTGACATATCAAGCTTCGTTAAAAGGCTAGCCATTTCCATACAAAGAAATGCTTTCCCTGCATAGGCGATTTGATATGAAAATCCGCTTCTTCGAAAGGCTGAATGGAAGGCCTTGCATTTCGTTTCAATTAATTCTTGATCGTAGATGTATAGGGGAGTGCCGTATTGTTTTTTCAGTTCGACCGTATCGCACTGCCCAATTTCTAAATGATTGCTGCTGTTAATTTTACTCGTTCCATGTAAGTACATAATCCGTATCCCTCCATTTAAATCATTCAACTATAACTTTGAACTTTGATGGTCAGTAGAAAAACACAAAAAAGACCCGTGAAGTGATGTTCACGCGTCTTGGTTTCATAATAATAAAGTATTATTACATTCTAGGCATCAACATCTCTTCAATAGCTCTCCACAAACCAAATGGTTTGTGACAGCTCAGCATTTATTCAATACTGAACCAGTATATGAACACAATGGATGTTTATATACTTCGGCACGAAATCCCTTTTACTTATCTTCACAGACTCCATTAGTCTCCAATAAGTGACTCTTGATTTCATGCACCTCTATTCTCAGAGAGGAAAATTATATTTAAATGTAATTCCTATTATATTTCCTTTTCCTCCGTCTAGTCAATGAAAAGTTAAGGCATAGGAATATCAAAAAAAATAAATAAGAAAGCTATGAAGCTTCCAGATAGAATCCAAGCGACCAGTGCTGTCTTCTGATGAATGACTAAAAGTGAGAACGTGGCAATGTTGAAGAGAAAAGAACACAGCAGCGACCATCCATAATGATGAGTGATACTGTGATTAACATAAGCAATGAACTCAATCACAGTAAATAAAAGCGCCCACAAAAGAATCCACCACAGCCTGCCGCTTACATGCAACGGCAGCCTTCCTAAAAAAACCGGTATAACAAACGGATAAATAATTAAAGTTATTCCAAGGGAAACCATTAGGTGATCGGGTAGAAAAAGGTGATCAATACCTACAGGGTGAAATACCCATACGCGGTGATGAAACAGCAGCACTTCATAAAGCAAATTCCCTGTGACCCAAAACAGCAAAGTAGGATAGTATTCTTGATACCTTCGCCACTTGCCAAATAGTAAACCAAGAATGATGAAAAATAATACAAATGAAGATTGCATACGCTCTCCTTAAAATAATGGTTATTTCTTTTTATTTACATATTATAGTGGTTTTATTCTTTCCTTTTTTTATTCAGAAACTATAATAAAAAAGCGGTAAGCGCAGTGTTAAATATGGGTGATCACTATTTGTGGTTTGCTTCATCTCACCATAATTCCCGTAAAAGAACTTATTGCGCTTTTGTTTACAATGAAAGGAGCTATATGTCAAAGTCAGCAAGACTCAAAAATAAGCTCAAGATAGCTTCGCCTAGTATGTGACTTCTTTTTTTGCTATGCTAAAGTTGCGTACATATAGCATGAGAATATTAGAAGAAAGAAAAGGGTGTTTTGGTATGAAAACATACATCGTAGTTGGAGCTGGGGTACTTGGAGCTTCTACAGCATATCATTTAGCAAAAGCAGGAGCAGATGTGACATTGATAGATCGCAAGGATGCAGGTCAAGCTACTGATGCAGCAGCAGGAATTGTTTGTCCATGGCTTTCGCAGCGTCGAAATAAAGCATGGTACCGCTTAGCAAAAGGCGGCGCTAAGTACTATCAAACATTAATTCAGCAATTAGAAGAAGATGGAGAAACGGATACGGGATATAAGCGAGTAGGAGCAATTAGCTTACATACTGATGAGCAAAAGCTTAAAAAAATGGAAGAAAGAGCATATAAGCGTCGGGAAGAAGCTCCTGAAATAGGCGAGATTACACGTTTATCCGCTAAAGAAACACAGGCTTTGTTTCCGGTTCTTTCGGAAGAATACAGTTCAGTTCATATTAGTGGAGCCGCTCGCGTTAACGGAAGAGCTCTTCGAAACGCACTTGTGAATGCAGCGAAGAAAAACGGTGCAAAAATAATAGAAGGAAACGCAGAACTACTTTATGAAAATAATCAAGTAACGGGCGTTTCCGTAAATGGACAAACCCTTCTAGCAAGTACAACAATCGTAACGGCAGGAGCGTGGGCAAATCAATTACTAGAGCCTCTTGGAGTGAAATTTTTAGCAAGCTTTCAAAAAGCGCAAATTGTCCACTTGCATCTCCCTGATGTAGATACAAAAGACTGGCCCGTTGTGATGCCTCCAAGCGACCAATATATTCTTTCATTTGAACAAGGTCAAATTGTCATTGGAGCAACACATGAAAACGACAAGGGCTATGATTTGAGAGTAACTGCTGGGGGGATGCATGAGATTTTTTCAAAGGCCTTATCAATTGCTCCCGGCTTAACAGAAAGCACAGTCTTAGAAACAAGGGTAGGGTTTCGACCATTTACTCCAGGATTCTTGCCAGTCATTGGAGCTCTTCCGGCTTACGAAGGAATACTAGTAGCGAATGGTCTCGGAGCTTCAGGCTTAACGTCGGGTCCTTATCTTGGTTCAGAGCTTGCTAAATTAGCACTTGAAATGGAAATGGAAATTGATCTTAGCGACTATGATGTAGGAGGAGCTATCGAGTCTTAAGCAAACAGAATGAATGAAAACAAATAGAAGTTCGCAAACTATAACTACTATATGATGAAAGGAAGTAGATTGTTTGCGAAAGATTATGATAAGTGCAGCAGCAGCTTTTTTATTTATGAGCGCGACGCCTGTATTAGCGGAAAACAATCCTCAGCCAGAAATAAAAGACGTGCAGTTGACGTCTGAGCAAAAGCAGGAACTGTCCGTGCTGTACAAAGAAATGCTAGCAAAAAAGAAAGAAATACTTTCAAAATATGTGGAGTACGGCGTGCTAAGCAAAACGGAGAGTCAAAACATTTCTTCACATATGGAAAATCGCTATCAGCATATGGAGCAAAATGGTTTTGTGCCAAAGCGACACTGTCATAAAATGCATCATTCAAAGTAATTCCTATTCACATAAAAAAGCGCCTTTACAGGCGTTTTTTTTATGTGAATGAATGGAAAATATCCGCTTCTTTATCTAGTAAATTCTAAAATCCTCATGTAAAATTAAGAGAATGAGAACGAGTAGGAAAGATGTTAGTGAGGGGTAGGTAAATATGAACGATGAACAAAAATAAAAAAATAGTCCGATTACATGCAGAAAATCATTCAGCTGAGGCGCTAGGAATCATATTTGCTTACAAACAAAAAGATGACCATCTTGTTTACAGTATGTATCAAGGTGAAAGCGTTCATGACCAAAAAATACCTCTAGAAGAATGGGTCTCGTATGAGCATTTTTTCGAAGCACTAAACAAAAAGAAAAAGCTTATGTACGAGCTTCAAATAAATGATAAACGCTATGTAGTAAACTTAACCCCTTTATCTTACACAGAAAAGCCTGAAATTATGGGACATTGCGTGAATATAACTAGTTATCAGGAGAAAAAAGAACAGGTTCAGCCTTTTATTTATCATAACGCAGATGCTGTTGCTGTCGTTGACTTAGAAGGGAAAACGCTTCAAGTGAACCCTGCGTTTGAGAATACATTTGGCTGGACGTTTGAAGAAATTCATCAAAAGCCTCTTCCGATTATACCTTCGTTTTTAAAGGAGCCAGTGTGCGAACTTCATAAGACCATTCAATCAGGTGAATCGAAAACGGAATTTGAGACGGTCAGACAGCATAAAGACGGTCATTTAATTAATGTAAGCGTCACACTCTTCCGCGTTGAAAATATGAATGATTGGCCGCTATGCATTGCTTTTGTCTATCGAGATATAACATCACGCAAGCAGGCTGAAACGGCTTTAAAAGAAAGCGAAGAACGTTACCGAAGCTTGATTGAGTTATCGCCGGAAGCGATTATCGTTCATAGTGAAGGGAAAATTGATTACATCAACCCTTCAGGAGCCAAAGCGCTAGGATACAAAAGTCCTCAAGACGTATTAGGAGCTTGTGTTTATCAGTTTGTTCACCCTGATTACTATGATGTGGTAAAACAGCGAATTTATCGAATGAAAACAGAAAATAAATCTGTAGACCTACAGGAAGAAAAGTTTATTCATAAAGACGGTCATACGATTGATGCCGAAACCATTGCCTTTCCTATTCCCTATATGGGAAAGCAGGCCATTCAAGTTTTGTTTCGTGATATTACAGAACGTAAAAAAACTGAAAAATTGCTGGGTGAATCCGCTCAGCTTTCCTTAGTCGGACAGTTAGCGGCTGGTATAGCTCACGAAATTCGAAACCCTCTGACGGCGGTAAAAGGATTTATGCAGTTATTAAGAGAAACGAGCGGTCAGCCTTACTATGTAGAAATGATAAATCATGAGTTAGATAGAATTGAATTGATTACCGATGAGTTCTTGAGTCTTGCAAAGCCTCAGGCGAAAACCTACAAAGACAAACATGTCCAAGATATTTTAGAGAATACTTTAAAGCTAGCTGAGGTGCAGGGGATTACAGAGAAAATTCACGTAAAAAAAGAAATTGATCTTCATCTTCCTCTCGTATTATGCGAAGAAAATCAGTTGAAACAGGTGTTTAGCAATATATTTAAAAATGCAGTCGAATCTATGCCAAGTGGAGGAACCGTAACGATTCAACTAAAAAGATTTAATCAGGAGAACCTTGTTATCCGGTTTAGCGACGAGGGGCCAGGCATCACGCAGGAAAGAATGCAGCATTTAGGAAAACCTTTTTATAGTACCAAAGAGAAAGGAACGGGGCTTGGACTGATGGTGTGCTATAAGATCATTCGAGAACATAGAGGAGAAATTAACTTTGTAAGTGAACTTGGAAAAGGAACTACCGTAGACATTCTTTTGCCTTTTAAAAAATAGATTCTACTTTTATAAGCATGAAACCTTTTCTAAAGGGGAATACATGTTAGTGAACGAATAATGAGGTTAAAATAGGAGGGAATAAGATGGAACGCATTGAAACGGGAGAGATTTTTACAATTTTAGACGAAAATGATCAAGAGCAAGATATTGAAGTGCTTGGAAAAATGACGATTGAAGGGCACGATTATATTGCTGTTGCGTTTGTTGAAGAAGTTTTAATTGAAACAGAAGAAGAAATTGATGTTTTCTTTTTGAAAATTGAAGATGATGGTGAATGGTCTTCAATTGAAGATGACGATGAATTTGAAAAGGTATCAGCCGTATTTGAGGAAATGACATCCGCGTAAAAAGAGAGGTTAAAACCTCTCTTTTTTTATTTTTAAATAATATAATATTTAGAATTTTTCTAAAAATACCTTGCTGAATTATTTCCCTTCATTTATGATGAATATGTAACATACCAACCGGTTAGTAAGTAAATGAAAGCGAGGGACTACCGTGTATTTTTCTTACTCTGACAAAGTAGTGAAGCTGCAAGAAGAATTGAGCTCTTTTATGGAAGAGCATGTTTACCCAAATGAACGGCTATACGAACAACAGCTGAATGAACAGCCATCTAGATGGTCAGCTGTTCCTCCGATCATGGAAGAGTTAAAAGAAAAAGCAAAGCAAGCTGGATTATGGAACTTATTTTTGCCAGAAAGCGAATACGGAGCGGGTCTAACAAATGTCGAATATGCCCCTCTTTGCGAAATTATGGGCCGTTCTATTATTGGACCAGAAGCTTTTAACTGCGGAGCTCCTGACACCGGCAATATGGAAGTGCTGGTTCGATACGGAACGTCCGAACAAAAAGAAAAATGGCTAAAGCCGCTGTTAAATGGAGACATTCGCTCCTGCTTTTCTATGACAGAACCGGATGTAGGTTCTTCTGATGCCACAAACATTCAGTGCAGTATTGTAAGAGAAGGCGATGAATATGTGATCAACGGAAGAAAATGGTGGTCTTCAGGTGCGGGAGATCCTCGCTGCAAAATTGCTATTGTCATGGGAAAAAGCGATTTTAACGCATCTAAATATGAACAGCAGTCTATGATTCTAGTTCCTTTAAATACGCCAGGAGTTAAAATTGAACGAATGCTGCCAGTCTTTGGATACGATCACGCTCCTCATGGACATGCTGAAATTCATTATGACAATGTGCGTGTGCCAGCGTCTAATATGCTTTTAGGCGAAGGAAAAGGGTTTGCTATTGCTCAAGGCAGATTGGGGCCTGGACGTATTCATCACTGCATGCGTTTAATAGGAGCAGCGGAAAGAGCGCTTGAAGAGTTATGTAAGCGTATTCAAAACCGTTCTACGTTTAATAAGTTGCTTTCTCAGCAAGGGGTTATTCAAGAATGGGTGGCAGAATCGCGTATTGAAATTGAGCAAGCTCGCTTATTAACATTAAAAGCTGCTTATATGATGGACACAGTTGGAAATAAAAAAGCGCGGAAAGAAATTGCTATGATTAAAGTAATGGCTCCTGCTATGGCTTTAAAAGTCATTGATCGCGCTATTCAAGCATTTGGAGCAGCAGGTGTTTCAGAAGACACGCCGCTTGCGGCACTTTGGGCAAATGCTCGCACTCTTCGCCTCGCTGATGGTCCAGACGAAGTGCACAAAGCACAGCTTGCAAGACTTGAGCTAAAACCCTATCAAGAAAAGGAGGCAACCTATGCACATAAAGGACTTGTTTGATTTAACTGGGAAAACAGCTATTATTACCGGCGGAGGCAGAGGATTAGGAGAACAAATGGCAGAAGGGCTTGCAGAGGCAGGGGCAAATATTGTTGTATGTTCGAGAAAAAAAGAAGCATGTCAACAAGTGGCCGATCGATTGGCCCGCCTCGATGTAAAAACGCTCGCCTTAACTTGCGACATCAGTCAGCCTGAAGATATTAAAAATGTCGTGCACCAAACAATTGAAACATTTGGACGTATTGATATCTTAATTAATAACAGCGGAGCTACGTGGGGTGCTCCGGTTGAAGAAATGCCTCTTGAAGCATGGCAAAAAGTGATGAATATTAATGTTACAGGAACGTTTTTAATGGCCCAAGAAGCTGGAAAAGAAATGATTAAACAAAAAGCTGGCAAGATTATTAACATTGCTTCAATTGCCGGTCTTGGAGGAACAGATCCTCAGTACATGGATACAATCGGGTACAACACGAGTAAAGGAGCGGTCATTACGTTTACGAAAGATTTAGCCGTCAAATGGGGACAGCATAATATTCAAGTTAATGCGATTGCGCCTGGATTTTTCCCTACTAAAATGTCAGGTGCGATTATGGAACAAGGCAAAGATTATTTTCTAAGTCAAACTCCTTTAAAACGCTTTGGCTCCGAAGCTGATTTGAAAGGGGCAGCTGTTTTTCTTGCTTCTGCAGCGTCTAATTATATTACGGGAGATGTTCTGACAGTAGACGGTGGAGTTCATGCTATGTGAATAAGAAAGGAGTAACTTGATGGAAGACGTTAAAAAATGGTTTACACCTTATCCAGAAGCCTACACTCATGACATTCACATCGAAGATATTTCACTATTTGATATGCTGAAAGAAACAGCCGAACGTTATCCTGCTCACACAGCAACGCGCATGTATCAGCATACGTTAACGTACCAGGAGCTGTATCACTCAGTTCGGGTATTTGCAGGAGCACTGCAGAAAAAAAGGGTTAAAAAAGGAGATCGTGTAGCGATTATGCTGCCAAACTGTCCGCAATATATAATAAGCTATTTTGGCATTGTAGCAGCGGGCGGCATTGTTACTCAGGTCAATCCTATGCTTGTCGAACAAGAGCTAGAGCATATTTTAAACGATTCCGGGGCAAAAAAAATCATTATACTCGATGATTTTTATACGAGACTTCAAGAAATAAGAAACCGCGTTGATATAGAAGAAGCGATAACCGTCAGCTTGCAAAAACCTTTTGTTCCTGCATCACCAGACCTTTCCTTCCTAGATTTTTTAACCATAAAATATGAATTTAACCAGCCGGTTATCCATCCATCACACGATATTGCTGTTCTTCAGTATACGGGAGGAACGACCGGACCATCTAAAGGTGCGATGCTTACACATACAAACATTTACACAAACGCAGTTCAATCATACGAAATATTTAAGCATGATATTGAATTAGGAAAAGAAAAATGCTTAACCGTTATTCCATTGTTTCACGTATTTGGCATGACTTCCTGTATGCATTTATCAATTCTTTGCGGAAATGAAATATTGCTATTGCCGCGGTTTGATTTGGAAGAAGTACTAAATACAATAAAAAAAGAGCAGCCTAGTATTTTTCCCGGTGTGCCAACTATGTATGTTGCTATTACCAATCATCCTCAGGCAGAAGAATACAACATCGAAAGTATTCGCATCTGCAACAGCGGCAGTGCGCCGATGCCTGTTGAGCTGATGAAAGAGTTCGAACGAAAAACGGGCGCTAAAGTGTTAGAAGGGTACGGGTTATCAGAAGCATCTCCTGTGACGCACTGCAACCTGCCGTTTTGTGAGAGAAAGCCAGGTACAGTCGGACTTGGCGTTCCGCAAACTGCTTATAAAATTGTTGATGTGGCTACAGGAACAAAAGAACTGCCAAGAGGAGAGCTTGGAGAAATAGTAATTAAAGGCCCTCAAGTTATGAAGGGCTATTGGAATCAACCTGAAGAGACGGCTCACGCGCTTAGAAACGGCTGGCTGTACACAGGAGATATTGGACAGATAGATGAAGACGGGTATTTATCCATTGTTGATCGCAAAAAAGATATGATTATTGCGAGTGGTTTTAATGTGTACCCTCGAGATATTGAAGAAGTTTTATACGAACACAGCCACATTAAAGAAGCCGTTGTAATTGGTGTGCCGCATCCTTACAGAGGAGAAACCATTAAAGCGATTTTGGTAGTGAAAGAAGGGAAATCTCTTTCCGAAGAAGAGCTCACTTCTTATTGTCGACAGCACCTTGCAGCTTACAAAATCCCGCGAATCTTTGAGTTTCGCGCTGAGCTTCCTAAGACCAATGTAGGAAAAATTTTGCGACGGGCACTACGAGAAGAAGTGGTGAAAGAAACGACGTAAATAAGCTGAACATAAACAAACTTTTTCAAAAGCTCCCTCTAAGCCATGGTATAATTTGTGAAAATGAGAAAAGACAGAGAGGGTTTGACGATGAAAGATTTGATGATGGAACGAAGCATTCAGCTTTTTGCTCAAAAAGGTTTCAAAGAAACGTCGATTCAAGATATTGTAAATGAATTAAACGTCACAAAAGGAACGTTTTATTATTATTTTAAAAGCAAACAAGAGCTTTTAATGGATATTCACCTTCAATATATTGAAAGATTAATAGAAAACCAAGAGACGATTCTTGCAGATAAGACAACATCTTATCCGGAAAAGCTTCACAGCATTATTTTTAAACTTGTTCATGATATTGAGAAAGAAGGTCTTCGAGCTAAAGTGTTTTTTCGAGAGATGCGTCATTTGAGTGAAGAACACTTAGAACAAATCATTCCAAAGCGCGATCGTTTTAAAGAAAACGTACAGGAAATTATTGAAAAAGGCATGGAAGCAGGGCAGTTCCGTTCAGATTTGCCTTCAGATATCGTGACGCTAGGCATATTAGGAATGACAAATTGGAGCTATTTTTGGTTTCAGCCAGATGGTGAAAAGACAGATCGAGAAGTTGCGGCTATTTTTTATAAGATGCTGATGAAAGGTATTGAGTCATAGTAGCTGCTGGGCTAGACAGTGCTCGTAAAAGGCGGGAAAGTACAAGCTCTTTCTCTCCTTTTATATTAAAAGGAGGCTATAACATGAATAGTAAAGATATACAGCGTATTGCTGTTATTGGAGCAGGACAAATGGGACATCAAATCGGTATGCTTTGTGCACTCGGAGGATATGAAACAATTATTCAAGATATGAATGAACAATCACTCATTGATGCAAAAGACAAGCTGGAAGCAATTATAGGCAAGTGGGTTCATAAAGGAAAAATCTCTTCTGAGGCTAAGGAAGCCGCATTCCGAAGATTGTCTTTTACAAACACATTAAAGGAAGCGGTTTCAAATGCTGATTTTGTAATTGAAGCTGTGGTAGAAAAGTTAGATGTAAAACAAAGTGTCTTTAAAGAAATAGATGAGTACGCACCAAGTCACGCCATTTTAGCATCGAATAGTTCAACAATTGTTAACTCGCTTATTGCAAGTGCAACAAACCGTCCAGAGCAAATCGTTAACATGCATTTCTTTTTCCCTCCCCTTGTAATGGACTGCGTAGAAGTTGTGATGAGTGAAAAGACAAGTGAAAAAACAGCTCAAACGACAATGGACGTTTGCAAGCAAATTAATCGCACAGCAGTCCTTCTGAAAAAAGAAATCTCAGGTTTTATTGCTAATCGAATTTTAGGAGCGTTGCAAAAAGAAGCCGTTTTCCTTTATGAAAATGGATACGCAGATTTTGAAGACATTGATACGATTTGCAAAAAAGCGCTCAATCACCCGATCGGTCCTTTTGAATTGATGGATCTCTCGGGAATTGACGTCGGATATTTTGTGATGCAGCAGCGCTATAGCGAAACGGGGGATCCAGAGGACAAGCCAGCTGCGTGTATTGAAGAAAAAGTTCAAAAAGGCGAGCTTGGACGTAAAACAGGAAAAGGTTTTTACACATACCACACACAAGGAGTGAAGTAATGATGAAAAAATTTGTACGTGTTGAAAAAGAGGAGAAAACGGCAATTGTAACCATTGATAACCCGCCTTTAAATGTAATGAGCCAGACTGTTGTGCAGCAGCTTGAAGAAACGTATGAAGAGCTTAGTAAAGATCCTGATGTCATTACAATCATTTTAACAGGAGCGGGCGACCGGGCGTTTATGGCTGGAGCTGATATTAAAGAGTTTCCTCAGTTAATGGGGCAAAGCGGCATTAAAGAAGAGTTTATGAAAACCCATCGTGTTTTGCAAAAACTTGAAAACATTGAAAAACCAACAATTGTCGTGTTAAATGGTTTAACGTTTGGAGGAGGATGCGAACTTTCACTAACCGCTGATATACGCATTGCCGAAGAACATGCTCAAATAGGTCTTCCGGAAGTGAAGCTCGGATTGTTTCCTGGAGGCGGCGGAACTCAGCGTCTTCCACGCGTAATCGGCGTTTCTAAAGCTAAAGAGTGGATGTTTGCCGGCAGTCCTGTTTCTGCAGAAGAAGCGCTTCATGCAGGCTTTGCCAATCATATAACGCCTAAAGGAAAAGGGCTCGAAAAAGCAAAAGAGCTGGCTAAGAAATTTAACCGTCACTCTCTTCCGTCACTTTCTCGAATTAAGACAGCGGTAAACGAAGGAATGAATCGTACATTATCTGAAGGTCTTGAACTTGAGGCAGAGCTGTTTGAAGAAGTCTTTCAAACAGAAGATATTAAAGAAGGAGTATCAGCATTTATTGAAAAGCGTCCCGCTGTTTTTTCACATAAGTAAAGGAGGAGAGATCATGTATGAAACACAGGTCAAAGTGCGCTTTTGCGAAACAGACGCACTCGGTCACATTAACAATACGAGCTATTTCATTTATTTAGAAGAGGCCCGTATTGCTTTTTTTGAAGAAATGGGAGCATCCATGCATACAAAAAAGTGGGAGTATATTTTAGCGTCTACTAAATGTGATTTTGTTGCGCAAGGTTATTTTAATCAAGTGCTAATGATTAAAACCTTTGTATCTAATGTCGGCAATAAAAGCTTTACAATTGGTCATGAAATTACCGACAGCAAGACGGGATCCCTGATTGCTAAAGGAGAAGCTGTCATCGTGTACTTTGATTTTGATGCACAAAAAAGCGTGTCTATTCCAGCGGACATTAAGCAGTTTTTGATGAATTATAAAGTAGCTGTTTAACTATAAAAAAGCAGGTGGTAAAAGAATGTCACAAATCATTCCTGTACGAAAAGGAGAGGAATTAAACACGGAAAAACTGCATCAGTTTCTCCGTGTTTCGATTCCTGATTTACCTAAAGAGCCTCTTTTAATCAAGCAATTTGGATCAGGTGCGTCCAATTTAACCTACGCTCTTTCAGTCGGAGAGTGGGAGGCGGTGTTGAGACGCCCTCCCTTTGGGCCAGTTGCGCCAAAAGCGCATGACATGAAAAGAGAATACAAGATTTTATCTGTTTTATCGAAGTCTTTCCCTCTCGCTCCTAGACCGTATGTGTTTTGTGAAGATGAGACGGTGGTTGGGAAATCCTTTTTTTTAATGGAGAGAAAGCACGGTGTTCTCATCGACACAGCGTTTCCAGAAGACATGAAAGGAACTGACGAACTTTGCCGTTGTATTTCAGAACAAATGGTGGATGTCCTTGTTAAACTTCATGATATTCCTTATAAAGGCACGCTTCTTGAAAAAATCAGCAAGCCCGAAGGATTTTTAGAACGTCAGGTACACGGCTGGATTCATCGTTATGAAAAATCAAAAACAAGTGACATACCGGAAGTAGAAGCTCTAAAAAAATGGTTGACCACATACATCCCGACTACACAGCATTCGACCATTATTCACTATGATTACAAGCTTAACAATACGTTATTTTCACCGGATGGAAATAAAATTGTAGGATTATTTGACTGGGAAATGACAACCGTTGGAGACCCGCTTGCTGATTTGGGAGTGGCGCTGAGCTACTGGATGGAAGACAGCGATCCTGAACTTTTGAAAAGAGGACTCGGAAATCCACCTGTTACTGTGCAAAAAAGCTTTTATTCCCGTCGAGATTTTGTAGAAGCATACGCTAAAAAAAGCGGACGGGATGTTTCACACATTGACTTTTACCTAAAATTTGCGTACTTCAAGCTTGCTGTCATTTGTCAGCAAATTTATTACCGTTATAAAAAAGGCCAAACAAATGATAAACGGTTTTCACAATTTGGAGATTATGTAAAAACACTAATTATTCATGCTCTGCACACAGAACGAGGACATATATGAAAGGAAAAATTCACGTAATACTCAAAAAAGAAGAGCTTCTTGCCAAAAAGCTAGAAGGAAAAACGGTTGTTATATTTGACGTCTTATTGGCTACGTCAACAATTGCGGCTGCTTTACAGCAAGGAGCAATAGAAGTTATTCCAGTAAAAAACGAAGAAGAAGCGCGTGAAAAAGCAAAAACGTACAAGCCTGATGATATTGCGCTTGTAGGCGAATATAGAGGGAAAACGATTGAAGGCTTTTTTGATCCGAATCCCAGCACGTTAAAGGAGCATGTTCAAAATAAAACGGTTATTTTGTCCACGACTAACGGAACCGTAGCCATTCATAACGCTGAAAAAGCAAACCATGTATATACAGCTTCGCTTTTAAACGGAGAAGCGGTTGCCAGTGCTGTTTGTCAGCAAGGTCAAGATGAAACTGTTTTATTGGTTTGTTCAGGTTCATCCGATCGCTTCTGTCTAGAAGATTTGTATGGAGCGGGGTATTTTGTAAGCTGTCTGCTGCAACTAAAAACATTTCATTTGACGGATGCTGCAAAAGCCGCACTGCTTTTGTATGAGGCTTATGAGCATTCACCTGTTGAAATATTGAAGTGCTCAGCCATAGGAGAAATGCTCACTCAGTATGGATTTCTAGACGAAATTGGCTTTGTAAGCCGGAAAAACGTCTATCCCGTAGTTCCTAAGGTAGTGAAAAAAAAGCTAGTAAATGGGGAGGAAACGATATGTCTGAAATGAAAACAGAAGCAAAAGGCGGATCATTTTTACTGAAAAAAACATCTACGCATCACGTTTATACACCCGAAGACTTAACGGATGAGCACCGTATGGTTGCTCAGACAGCAAAGCAGTTTATTGAAAAAGAAGTAGACCCTTACCATAATGACATTGAGCAGCAGGATTTTAATAAAGTAGTAGAACTGATGCATAAAGCAGGCGAGCTTGGACTTCTTGCTCACAGTATTCCAGAAGAATATGGAGGACTAGGTCTTGATAAAGTAAGCAAAGGACTTGTAGGTGAAATCATTGGCCGGGCAAGCGGATATGGAGTCGCTCATTCTAATCATACATGCATTGCGACACTTCCTATTACGTATTTTGGCACCAAGAAGCAAAAAGAAAAATACTTGCCTAAATTGGCAAGCGGCGAATATATTGGGGCCTACTGTTTGACAGAGCCAGAAGCAGGTTCTGATGCTCTTGCAGCCCAAACAAAAGCCGTATTAAATCCTGAAAAAACGCATTATGTATTAAATGGAACGAAGCAGTACATTACCAACGCAGCCTTTTCAGATACGTTCATCACGTATGCAAAAGTAGAAGGTGAACATTTTACCGCTTTTATTGTAGAAAAAGGTTTTGAAGGACTGTCTCTCGGGCCAGAAGAAAAGAAAATGGGAATCAAAGGATCGTCTACTCGTCCAGTTATTTATGAAGATTGTTTAGTACCCGTAGAAAACGTACTTGGACAAGTAGGAAAAGGTCACTTGATTGCGTTGAACGTCTTAAACCTCGGACGTTTTAACTTAGGTTCTGCATGTATGGGCGCAGCGAAATATGCGTTTGAACTTGCTTTAGCTTATACAAAAGAACGAAAGCAGTTTAAAACAGCTATTGCGGAATTTAATGCTTCAAAAGAAAAAATAGCAAAAATGGCGGCTCGTATTTTTGCATCTGAATCTATTCAGTACCGTACAGCCGGTTTACTAGAAGAGGCGCTTGGTGGCTTATATGAAAGTGAAAATCATAAGTTAGTAGCTAAACAGCTGGCTGAATTTGCAATGGAATGTTCAGTTTGTAAAGTGTACGGGTCGGAAACTCTTGATTTAATTGCCGATGAATCGCTGCAGCTTCATGGCGGCGCGGGGTTTATTCAAGAATATAAAATAGAACAAGTATATCGTGACTCACGCATCAATCGTATTTTTGAAGGTACAAATGAAATCAATCGCCTTTTGCTTCCAACTCAGCTTCTAAAAAAAGCAGACAAAGGAGAAATAGAGCTGAGCAAACAAGTAGAAGATGCTGTTAGTGAATTGATGAGCGGTCAGTGGGAAATATCTTCAAATGAACTTCTAGCAAGAGAAAAGCAGGCGGTTATTACCACAAGACATTTATTTCTTGCTTTGTTAGGAACAGCATTCCAAACGTTTAAAGCCAATCTAGCACAAGAACAAGAAACGCTGATGAAGCTCGCAGAAATTGCTATTGGACTATTCGCTATGGAGTCATCTGTGCTGCGCGCGGAAAAAGCCGTGAACAAAAATGGAGAAGAAAAAGAAAAGTTAAAAAGCAAGCTGTCAGCAACAGTTGTTAGTGAAACGCTCTTTGAAATTGAAAAGCAGGCTCGACAATTAATAAACGGGATGTTAACGGGTGAAAAACACCGACAGTACCGCACAATTCTTGGAAAATGGATGAATGATTTGCAAAGTGAAGGAGAGTTCACGCGCAATCGAGACATCACCCGTGAATTTATCGACAGCGGGCGATATGTTGTATAAGGAGGAATATTATGCGTTTTGAAGGGCAAATAGCTGTTATTACAGGAGCTGGAAGCGGCATTGGAGAAGCGACCGCTCAGAGAATGGCGAAAGAAGGAGCTCGCGTCATTCTTGTCGGGCGAACGAAAGAAAAGCTAGTACAGGCTGCATCGTCTATTGAGAGACTCTGTGAACGAAAATGCACGGATATTTTCTCAGCTGATGTAACAAAAGAAGAAGATGTCAAAGAGCTCGCTAAGTTCATAAAAGAAAAGTACGGGCAAATTCATTTATTAATTAATAACGCAGGCGGATCAGTTAATTCAACAATCAAAGAAACAACGCTTGAACAGTGGAAACACGTGCAGGACGTCAACTTAACAAGCGTATTTCTTGTCACAAAACATTTGATTCCTTTTTTAACTGAAGAAATAGGAGGAAATCGATCTATTGTTAACATCGCTTCTCTTTCAGGACATAAAGCCGGGGCACAAATTCCTCACTACAGCGCTGCTAAAGCTGCTTTAATTAACTTTACAAAAGCAATGGCGTTTGAGTTAGCACCTCACGGAGTCAGAGTAAACTCTGTGTCTCCTGGATTCGTAGAAACACCTTTAACGCAGCCTGGACTTGAAAATGAGCACTTCACTAAGGCAATCGAAAACAATACGGCTTTAAAACGTGTAGGTAAACCAGATGAAATTGCAAACGTTATTGCTTTTGCAGCGTCTAAAGAGGCCTCTTATATGACAGGAAGTGATTTATTAGTAGATGGCGGGTGGCTTATCGTTTAATGCAAAGTAAAGAGGAGGGAATCGGAAGTATGAGTGATTTAGTAGTAGAAAAGCAGGGGACTATTTTATCTTTAACGTTAAATCGGCCGGATCGTTTAAATGCATTCAGTGAGGAAATGATTGAAAAGTTAACATCTGAAATAAAACAGGCGCAAAGCGATGAGTCTATTAAAGTAGTTATATTAAATGGAGCAGGGCGCTCGTTTTCTGCCGGAGGCGATGTAAAAACGATGGGCCAAGCATCCGGATCTGATGTTTATGAACATATCGGCCGTTTAAATGAATGTATTTTAGCGATGCAAAATCTAGAGAAGCCAATTATTTCAGCAGTTCATGGATTTGCAGCAGGAGCGGCTTTTAATTTAGCTCTCGCTTCTGACTTTATCATTGCGTCAGAAGAAAGTCGATTCGTATTAAGCTTTTCTCAAGTTGGATTGATTTCAGACGGAGGAGGCCTTTACTTTCTTACAAAGGTCGTTGGTCCCCATAGAGCGAAGGAACTATTATTTTTAGGAGAGCCTATGGATGCCGACACGGCTTACAAAGCTGGTTTTTTAAACCGTGTAGTACCGTTAAATCAGCTGAAAGATGAGGTCACATCCTTTGCAAGTCGCTTATCACAAGGACCAACCAAAGCGTATGGGAAAATGAAAAAAATTGTCAACGACTCCTTTCATTTAACATTAGAACAAGTCCTTGAACAAGAAAGGCTAACGCAAGTGCTTATGGTAGAAACAAGAGATCATCAAGAAGGAATATCTGCGTTTAAAGAAAAAAGAAAGCCACTATTTCATGGGAAATAAGAGGGGGATATAAGATGAAAGCCATTCAATTTACGCAGTACGGAGGACCTGATGTTCTTCAAGTTATCGATATTGCACGCCCTGTACCAAAAAAGAAAGATGTGCTCATTAAAGTTGCGGCAATCGGCGTTAATTACGCCGACGCTGCACGGCGTGAAGGAGCATACGTAGTCGAAACACCGCTGCCTTTTATCCCTGGCTCTGAAGTTGCGGGAGAAGTGGTTGAAGTAGGCGAGGATGTAAAAGGGATAAAAGTAGGTACAAAAGTCGTGACGCTGCTGGGATCTAACCGAGCAACAGGATACGCTGAGTACACGCTGGCAGATTCAAGAGGCCTTATTCCGTTGCCGGAGAATGTGGATTTAACACAAGCGGTTGCTTTGCCTCTTCAAGGACTCACAGCTTATCATATTTTAAAAACAATGGGTCGCCTTGAAAAAGGAGAAACCGTCATCGTTCATGCGGCAGCAGGCGGTGTTGGAACCTTAGCTGTTCAGCTTGCCAAAATTTTTGGAGCTGGAAAAGTTATTGCTACAGCGAGCTCCAAAGAAAAGCTTGAGCTTGCAAAAAATCTCGGAGCTGACGAAGCAATTAACTATACAGAAACAGGCTGGGAAAAACAAATTTTAGAAGTGACAGAAGGAAAAGGAGTCGATATTATTTTAGAAATGGTAGGAGGGCATATATTCTATGAATCTCTTCAATGTCTTGCACCATTTGGGCGCCTCGTTTTTTACGGAATGGCTAGCGGAAAACCTGTAAAATTTAACCCCGCCCGCCTGATGGAAAAAAACCAATCGGTTCTAGGCTTTTTCTTACCTCAAATGATGGCAAAACCAACACTTTATCAGCAAAGCCTGCATGAGCTATTAAACTACGTAAATGCCGGTCAGTTAAAATTAATGCTGGGCGGCACATTTTCACTTGATGAAGCGGCAGATGTACATCGTCTGCTTCAAGGAAGAAAAACGACCGGAAAATTAGTGTTAGTTCCTTAACAAAACAGCTTCCGTCTCTAATAGGGATGGGAGCTGTTTTGGTTTAAAAAATTGGCTTTCACCTGCCAATTTTTTAAAAACTGCTTAATAATTTGGCATAAAAATTAATGTTTTTTACTAATTTCTTCTATATTTTAACACTGGCATGGAAGTTGCATAATAAGTGTTTGAACATATAAAGGAGGAATTGAATATGGTGAGAAATGGAACGGACCGCGTGAAGCGGGGAATGGCAGAAATGCAAAAAGGCGGCGTTATCATGGACGTGATCAATGCAGAACAGGCAAAAATTGCAGAGGCAGCAGGCGCTGTTGCCGTTATGGCATTAGAGCGTGTTCCAGCTGATATCCGTGCAGCAGGCGGCGTGTCTCGTATGGCGGATCCAACAATTGTTGAAGAAGTGATGAACGCTGTATCCATTCCAGTTATGGCGAAAGCTCGTATTGGCCATATTGTTGAAGCACGCGTGCTAGAAGCAATGGGTGTAGACTACATTGACGAAAGTGAAGTACTCACTCCAGCTGATGAGGAATATCACCTTAACAAAAGTACATTTACGGTTCCATTTGTATGCGGATGCCGTGATTTAGGGGAAGCAGCAAGACGAATTGGTGAAGGTGCTTCGATGCTTCGTACAAAAGGCGAACCAGGAACAGGAAACATCGTCGAAGCAGTGCGTCATATGCGCCAAGTAAACGCTCAAGTACGTAAAGTTGTAGGCATGGATGAAGACGAGTTAATGACAGAAGCAAAACTATTAGGTGCGCCTTATGAGCTATTACTACAAATTAAACATGAAGACCGTTTACCGGTTGTAAACTTTGCAGCAGGCGGCGTAGCAACACCCGCGGATGCAGCGTTAATGATGCAGCTTGGAGCAGACGGTGTGTTCGTTGGATCAGGAATTTTCAAATCAGACAACCCTGAAAAATTTGCGCGAGCAATCGTGGAAGCAACTACTCATTATCAAGACTATGAACTGATTGCAAGCTTATCAAAAGGATTAGGAAGTGCAATGAAAGGAATTGAAATTTCATCATTATTACCAGAAAATCGTATGCAAGAACGCGGCTGGTAATGAGTAATAACTTTTAAACTTAGTTAGGAGAATGATCATGGGGAAATATACGATAGTCGATAAAGAAACGTGTATTGCGTGCGGCGCATGTGGAGCTGCGGCACCTGATATTTATGATTATGATGATGAAGGAATTGCGTTCGTTATACTTGATGATAATCAAGGCACGGTTGAAGTGCCCCAAGAGCTGGAAGACGATTTAATAGATGCGTTTGAAGGCTGTCCAACAGAGTCCATCCGTATAGCAGATGAAAAGTTTGATGGAGACTCGAATAAATTTCAATAAAGCCGAATAAATAAAAAAATAGAAAGTTTTTTTAAAAGAAAAGAAGGATTTTGTCTAGAAAAGGCGAAATATTAGTTGTGTAAGAACATATCTTTTTAAAAATGAAAGCACTTACATAGCTAAAAGCATATGAGTTAATCTCATTTGATCTTTCAGAATTATTAGTGTAAAAGTGCGGAGTAATTAAATAGTTTTTAAAAGGAGATTAAGGGGCATGCAAATACTGAATACAGTCATTGTGACAGGATATGCAAAAGCTCCACAGGGAACTTCCATGTATGAAATGTATAAGCATGCGGGAATTGTACTAGAAGTGGATCTGACAGAGCATAAAATTGTAAATGCTGAGTTTACGTTTATTACGGAGCTGACGCAAAATTTTTTCCGGAAGCTGCTTATTGGTTACTGCCTTGCAGATGGAATTGAACCTCTTATTGAACGTATTCAAAATTATTATTTTGCTCCATCTCAACAGGCGATTATCGTAGCGCTTCAGGCTGCAATCCAACGTTACTGGGATAATGTGAATCAAAAAATTACATAGCGTTTGGTTAGAATAAAGTGAGAAGACAACCTCTTTTCATGGTCTTATTAAAACCAAGCAGACACACACACTTTACAAAGAGTGGGGACATCCTTGTTTCTTTGGGGAGTCATTGTGTCCTGCTTGGTTTTTTTCGTGTAAAGCGCTGTGAAATATAAAAAGAAAAGGAGGAAACAAAATGAACAAAATCATCACGCGCGAAGAAGCAATAGAAAAAATAACAGATGGCGCACGCATTATGGTAGGTGGATTTGGTCTTGTTGGAAGCCCGCTTAGTCTGATTGAAGCGATCGCCAAATCAAACCTTAAAGATTTAGAGATTATTAGTAATAACCTCGGTGAACCTGGAAAAGGATTAGGTGTATTGGTTCAAAAAAAACAAGTAAAAAAAGCCATAGGTTCTTATTTTACTTCCAACCCTGAAGTTGTACACGCTTATCAACAACAAGAACTCCAAGTGGAGCTCATCCCGCAAGGAACAATGTCCGAGGCTATTAGGGCAGGAGGAGCAGGCATCGGAGGATTTTATACGCCTGTGAGCGTAGGGACTCAGCTTGCGGAAGGAAAAGAAGAACGAGTATTAAAAGGAAAGAAATATGTTTTGCAAGAATCGCTGCACGCAGATGTAGCTCTAATAAAAGCTAAAAAAGCAGATCGACTCGGAAATCTTATTTACAGCAAATCAGCGAGAAACTTTAATCCAATGATGGCAACGGCTGCTGATATCGTGATTGCAGAAGTAGAAGAAGTTGTTGAAGTTGGGCAGATTTCTCCTGAAGAAATTGTAACTCCTCATTTATACGTTACTTATATCGTAGTGAAAGGAGAAAATTAAGATGAACGTCAAACAATATATTGCCGCGCGTGCTGCAAAAGAGCTTTGTCACGGAGATGTAGTGAACCTAGGAATAGGCATTCCTACTTTAGTTGCTAATTATATCTCACCCGATGTTCATGTGTTTTTACATTCAGAAAACGGGATTCTCGGCGTTGGCCCTACTCCTGAAGAAGATTATATAGATCCAGAACTTGTGAATGCTGGAAAGCTGCCCGTCACAGTTTTGGAAGGTGCCTCATTTTTTAACAGCGCTGATTCCTTTGCCATGATACGGGGAGGCCATGTGAATGTATCGATTCTTGGAGTGCTTCAAGTAGATGAAGCAGGCCGAATTGCGAACTGGGCTGTTCCTGGGAAAAGTGTTCTTGGCGTAGGAGGAGCAATGGATTTATTAGAAGGCTCAAAAAAAGTTATTGTTACGACTCTTCATACGAACAGCCAAGGAGAGTCAAAGCTAGTTGAGGAGTTAACTTATCCTCTTACTTCAGAGCGACGAGTCGATATGATTATTACAGAATTAGCTGTCTTTTCGGTAACGAACCATGGTCTTGAACTTCTTGAAACAGCTCCCGGTGTTTCTTTAGAGACAGTACAACAAAAAACGCAGGCTTCTTTTCGCGTTTCTAAATTATTTAATAAAAACAATGAGGTGACAGCATAATGGCAGTGATTGTAAATGCATTTCGAACCCCTATTGGAAAGTTTGGCGGTTCGCTTGCAGATACGCTTCCAGAAGAACTAGTCTCTCTTGTGATGAAAAACAATTTGTCTTCAGCGGGATATACTTCAGAGATTGTTGATGAAATCATTGTCGGACAGACGAAACAAAGCGCTCATGCTCCTAATATAGCGAGAGTAGCCGGGCTGAAAGCTCAATTCTCTGAACGTATTCCAGCTTATACCGTGCACCGCCAGTGCGGTTCAGGCATGCAGGCTGTAATGAATGGAGCTATGTCCATTTTATCAGGTCAAGCCGAAGTGGTATTAGCCGGAGGAGTTGAAAGCATGTCTCAAGCACCGCACTATACGGTAGGCACTCGTTTTGGTTTTCACGTTGGTGATTTAACACTCTATGACTCTAATACAGAAAGTCAGCCAAAATCACAGCCTGAAACGTTATACGGAACGTTTACGATGGGACAGACGGCCGAGTGGCTCGCTGAAAAATATAGTATTAGCCGCACGGAACAAGATGAGTTTGCTTTTTATAGTCAGGAAAAAGCTAGGCGGGCTATAGAACTGGATTTGTTTGAAGAAGAAATTATCCCGGTACCTGTAAAAGAAGGAAAAAAAGGTATGAGGCATTTTGCAACAGATGAATTTCCTCGTCTTACTAGCAAAGAAAAGCTTGGTGCGCTTAAGCCTGTTTTTCAAAAGAATGGAACGGTGACAGCCGGCAATTCATCCGGCAGAAACGATGGCGCTTCAATGATGCTGTTGATGTCGGAAGAAAAAGCTGAGCAGCTTGGATTAACGCCTATGGCAAAGATTGTGTCGTTTGCCGCAGCGGGCGTCTCTCCAAAGGAAATGGGAATTGGCCCCGTTTCTGCTTCGCAAATTGCTTTAAATAAAGTCGGTTTAAGCTTAGCTGATATGGACTTGATTGAATTAAACGAAGCATTTGCCGCTCAAAGTATTGCTTGCTTAAGAGAATGGGACATCACATCAGAAAAAGTGAATGTAAACGGAGGAGCGATTGCGCTTGGACACCCTTTAGGCTGCTCCGGGGCAAGAATTATAACAACTCTGTGTCATGAACTCCACAAGCAAAAAAGACGATACGGCCTGGCTACTATTTGCGTTGCAGGAGGATTAGGAATGGCGATGGTGGTGGAAAGATGGACGAAATAAAAAGAGATTATGTTTTTCATAGAGATTTAACAAAAAAGTATCCAATGATTACGCATGGTGAAGGAAGCTACTTAATAGATGAACAAGGAAAAAAGTATGTAGACGGCTGCTCCGGCGCCGTGGCGGCAAACTTAGGGCATGGCATTGCGCAAATAGCCGAGGCGATGGCGGAGCAGGCAAAAAAAGCGGCGTTTGTTCATACATTACGTTTTGAAACGAATGTTTTGCATAAACTTGCAGAAAAAATTGGTAAAATGGCGCCGCTTCACTTAAACAAAGTCTATTTTACATCAGGAGGATCAGAAGCAAATGAAAGTGCATTAAAATTAGCAAGGCAATATCACAGAGATGCCGGAAAGATGCAAAAACACATCGTAATCGGAAGGTGGCAGTCTTACCACGGAAACACGATAGGGGCACTATCAGCTGGAGGAGATGTAAAAAGACGATATCCTTATACACCCAACCTTTTACATTTTGCGCACGTCTATTCGCCGTATTGTCATCGCTGTCCGTATAATCGCAATCAAGAAGACTGCATGGCAAATCAAAACTGGAGCTGTATCACCGATATTGAACGCACCATTTTAGAGCTTGGCCCAGAAAATATTTCAGCTTTTATCGCAGAGCCCATCGTAGGAAGTCAGCAAGGAGCTGTTGTACCTCCGCTTGACTATTTCAAAAAAGTACGTGAGCTTTGCAGCCGTTATGACATTCTTTTGATTGTTGATGAAGTGATGACAGGCTTCGGGAGAACGGGAACTGATTTTGCAGTGGAACAATTCGGAATCGAACCGGATATCCTAACGTTTGGTAAAGGAGTTTCAGCTGGGTACGCTCCTTTAGGAGGAATGATTGTCCATGACCGTCTGATTCAAGGTCTGTTAGAAAATAGCAGCGGGAAATTTCTTCATGGCTATACGTACAGTGGACATCCTGTTTCAATAGCGGCAGGCCTTGCTGCTTTGGATATGTATGAAGAAATGAATATCCTTCAAAACGTTGAAACTCAAGGCGCGTATTTAATGGAATGTTTAGTAGCGCTGCAGCGCAAGCATCCTTATATTTCAGATATTCGCGGCCGCGGACTTTTAATTGGATTAGAACTAATGAAAGACGCCAATCAACAGATATTTTTCGAGCCACGTGAAGCAGCCAGCGAAAAGCTCAATGAAATTTGTATGGAGCTTGGAGGCGTCTTTTATCCAGGATCCGGATCTATAGACGGACATAAAGGAGAACATATCATTATCAGTCCTCCTTTAAATATAACGAAATCAGAAGTTGATGAAATAGTGAGATTGCTAGATCATGCGTTTTCTATTTTTTATCAGCACATAAGAAAGGATGAGTCATATGAAAGTGCAAAATAAAACAGAAGAGCTTCAAATCAAAGGAAAAAAACATTTATCACCGGTGATGACAAGAGTAACAGAGCTTGTTATTGAAAAAGCGCACGGTGCGAAATTTTGGACAGCCGATGGCAATGAATATATTGATTTTGTATCAGGAGTAGCTGTCAATGCAGTGGGTCATACGCATGAAAAGATGGTAGAAGCGATAAAAAAACAAGCAGATCAGCTGCTTCACCTAGGCTTAAACTACGGCTATTACGAAACAGCAGTGAATTTGGCAGAAAAACTTGCGCACATTACGCCTGGAAACTTAGACACCGTGTTTTTTTCAAATTCAGGCGCAGAAGCCATTGATGGTGCGCTCAAATTAGCAAAAGCGGCCACTGGCAGACCAGCGATCATTGCTTTTGAAGGTTCTTTTCACGGCCGTACACTAGGAGCTACAGCTATTACGGCTTCAAGCTCAAAATATCGCAGCTACTACGAGCCGATTTTAGGAGAAGTGTATCACGTTCCTTATCCGTATCCAAGTCAGCTTCCTAATGTTGACGAGGAAGATGCAGAAGCATATTGCTTAAATCAACTGCAAAAGCTGTTTGAACTGCGAGTGGATCCTTCACGCGTAGCAGCGATTGTAATTGAGCCAGTCATGGGCGAAGGAGGCTATTACCCTGCTCCTTCTAGCTTTTTACGCGCACTAAGAGACATAGCGAATGATTATGGCATTCTGCTTGTTTTTGATGAAGTGCAAACGGGATTTGGGCGCACTGGAAAAATGTTTGCCGCAGAACATGCTGGAGTCACACCAGATATTTTAGTTTTAGCAAAAGCTCTTTCCGGCGGTATGCCTTTAGGAGCCATTGTAGCAAGCCGAGAACTGCATGAGAAATGGCCAACAGCTGGACATGGTTCTACTTTTGGCGGAAATCCAGTATCGTGCGCAGCGGCTTTAGCTAATATTTCAATAATTGAAGAAGAAAAGCTTGTAGAGCGCAGTGAAAAAGTAGGCGCTGATATTGTTAAACGCCTTCAGCATTCTATCGGACATTTACCAGCTATTAAAGAGGTTAGAGGAATTGGTATGATGATTGGTATTGAATTTCATGTTGAAACAGCAGCTGCTTATGTCCCTGTTATTAAATCAAAAGCGCTGGAAAAAAGACTGCTAATTATGAACTGTGGAGTCAAAGGGCAAACCATTCGTTTAATGCTGCCGCTAAATATTGATAAAGACGTGCTGGATCAAGGGCTGTCTTTACTAGAAGAAGCCATCACAGAAGCAGTTTCAATTAACTAGCTTTTTAAATGAAAAGGAGGGTAACAATATGAGTCAGACTAAAACCGAACTGTTACAAGGAAATTTATATATTAACGGCGAGTGGGTAAGTGAAGAGGAGCAAACCTATTTTGAAAGTATAAACCCTGCAACACAAGAGCTCGTTGGAACGTGCGCAGCCGCTACGGCTAGTCAAGTTGATGATGCAGTGAAAGCGGCTAGTACAGCCTACAGCCACTGGAAAAATACATCTATTCCTGAACGTGCAGCATTTTTAACAAAAGCAGCTGAGCTTTTTGAAGACAGAAAAGAAGAGCTCGCTCAAGTGATGACAAAAGAGATGGGAAAACCGCTGATAGAATCTATAGGGGAAGTTGGTGTCGTCATTGCAACAGCTCAGTATATGGCAGGAGAAGGAAGACGTTTGTTTGGCGAAATAGTGCCCGCTGGCTTTCCTGACCGAGATATAAAAATGGTTCGCGAACCGCTTGGAGTTGTGGCATGTATTACACCTTGGAACTTTCCTGTTTCTCTCGCTTCTTATAAAATGTTTGCCGCTTTAATCGCTGGCAATACCGTTGTCTGGAAGCCGGCTTCAGAAGTGGCACTTTCAGCGAAGATTTTTATGGAAGTATTGCACGCTGCGGGGCTTCCAAAAGGAACAATTAACTTGCTTACAGGATCGGGTAGAATCGTTGGACAAAAGCTTGCTACGCACTCTGAAGTGAAAATCATCTCATTTACAGGTTCTACGGAAGTTGGTCAGCAGTTAGCAGAAATGAGCAGCAAAACCTTAAAACGAATTTCTTTAGAGCTAGGAGGAAAAAACGCTGTTATTGTGTTAAAGGATGCCGATTTGGATAAAGCAGCAGAAGGAATTGTTAAATCAGCATTTACGACCACAGGGCAGCGCTGTACCGCAGCTAGCAGAGTGATTGTGGAGCGTTCAGTAAAAGAAGAGCTTTTGAAAAAAGTAATAGCTCTTACAAAAGAAATGAAAATTGGAAATGGTCTTGATGAAGGGGTTGTAATAGGTCCGCTTGTAAATGAACAGCAGTGCCGTTTAGTAGAAAATTACGTGCAAAAAGCGGTGGAAGAAGGCGGAAATATTGCGCTTGGAGGTCGTGTTTTATCAGAAGAGTTAGGGACTTGTTATTACATGCCTACAATTATTGATAACGTCAGTTCGAACCACACAATTGCTCAAGAGGAGATTTTTGGCCCCGTGCTTGCTTTTATTGAAGTAGATGGCTATGAAGAAGCAATGAGCGTCAACAATGGAACGATGTATGGACTTTCCACTTCCATTTATACAAGCAGCTTGCACTATGCAAGCCGAGCGGCAAAAGACGCTGTTAGCGGATTAGTCTATATCAATAACGGAACATCTAATGCTGAAATGGGGGTAGCGTTCGGAGGAATGAAAATGTCTGGAAATGGTCACAGGGAAGTTTCTCATCATGCATTTGATGTGATGACAGAATGGAAGTCTGTCTACACCAACTATTAATCTCGCACCTTAGCGAAAAGGAGGAGCACATGTCTTCATATCGCATTGGCATTGCCTTTTTTTATCATGAATCTCACAGCTTTAGTCCATTAAAAACAGAAATAGAACACTTTGTACAAGAAGGCTATTTTGTTGGAACGGAAATATATAAAGCATACTCAGGAACCAAAACAGAAGTAGGGGGATTTTTAGATGTATTAAAGCAAGAGAAGCAAATAGAAATCGTTCCCCTTGTTTGTGCAGCTGCGGTTCCATCTGGGATTGTATCTTCTGAAGCTTATCACATAATTGAAAAGCAAATGTTGCACTCACTTACTCATGCGGGGCCGCTAGATGGTTTGTTAATCGCTTTGCACGGCGCAATGGTAGTAGAGCATCTTTTCGATCCTGAAGCTCATTTGTTAAGTCAGATAAGAAGCTGCATAGGAAGCAACGTTCCCATTGCTACTACGCTCGATATGCACGCAAATATCAGTGAAGATATGCTTACGTACACGCCGCTTCATTTTGGTTTTAAAACATATCCTCATGTTGATATGTACGAACAAGGAGTGAACGCTGCGCGAGCGCTTTTAACACAAGTAAAAGAAAGCGCTATCTATTATGCATCTTTAAAAAAATTGCCTATGCTTTTGCCGTCGATTAATATGCGAACCGCAGAAGGGCCGATGAAAAAAATGATTGATCTTGCTAAGCAAGCCGAGCAAGAAGCAGACGTATACAATGTTTCCATTTTTGGGGGCTTTCCGTATTCTGATATTCCAATTGCCGGAGCAAGCGTGCTCGTAACAGCTTTGAATCCTGAAACGGCAGAAAAAACAGCAAAGAGACTAGCTTCTCAGTTTTGGAGTATAAAAGAAGATTTTATCATGGATTTGCCTACCGTTGAAGAAGGTCTGCAAACAGCGTTAAAACGATCAAACGAACAGCCAATTGTGCTCGCTGATATAGCGGACAATCCTTTAAGCTGCGGAAGCGGCGATACAACAGAGCTTTTGGAATACATGCTGAAGCTAGATATGCCGGGGACACTATTTGGAGGTCTTTATGACCCTGAATCTATTAAACAATGCGTGCAAGCAGGAGTTGGGAATTACGTCTCTCTTTCCTTAGGAGGAAAAGTTTCTCCTGAGTTCGGAAAGCCCGTTGAAGTTGAAGCAAAGGTCATTGGCTTATCAGAAGGTGAATTTTACAATTCGGGACCGTTTAATCAGCATTTGAAAGTAAATGTAAAAGGTGCAGCTCATATTCGAGTAGGAGAATTGGATATTTTGTTGATTGGAAGGCCGGTATCAGCAAACGATCCTGAACTTTTTCGCCATATCGGTATCGAGCCAGCGACGAAAAAAATCATTGGTTTAAAAGCTAAAAATCATTTCAGAGCCGCTTTTGAACCGCTTGTAGGATCTATCATCTATGTGGATGCTCCGGGCGTAGCATCAAATCGCTTAACGACCTTTAATTATCAGCACATTTCAAAACCAATTTGGCCGCTGCAAGATGTCAAATATGAAAGTGAAAAAAGGAGGAAAGAAAAATGGATGCATTAAAAGAGCAGTACTATATCGAAGTGCCAGAATCGTTAAATCCTGAACAGCAAAAGATGATGATTGAACTGGAAAAAGATGCGTTTCCGGGCATGGGAGCCGTTGATGAACAGACGCTTGTACCTTTAGCCCGCTACGGCAAGCTCATTCAATATTTCCAGGAAAATGACGCAAGGCCAATTGCCATTTGCGAGCTGCTTCGAGATTACAAAGATATCACAAAAGCTTATATCTTTGGTTTCTACGTCCGCTCTGATAAACAAGGAAGCGGAATTGGACAGCTGTTTTTAGAAGAAATATTTTCGGTTCTACAAAAAGATAATTTCGAAAGCGTTTGTTTGACTGTAAATGTAAAAAATGAAGGGGCTGTGAAGCTGTATAAAAAAATGGGCTTTACCATTAAAGAAACGCGAGCAGGAGAGTTTGGCGAAGGAGAAGATCGCTATTATATGGTGCGGTCAATTTCTTAGTAGAACATCTATTCAAAAAATGAACTTTGGAGGGAATATAAAATGAAAAATACATTATATAAAGCAAGCAGACACTGGAAAGAAATCGAGCTTTGGAAAGATGTAACGGACGAGCAGTGGAACGACTGGGTATGGCAGCTGACAAACACGATTAAAACATTGGAAGATTTAAAGAAAGTGATCAATTTAACACCTCAAGAAGAAGAAGGCGTTAAAATTGCAACCAAAACGATTCCGTTAAATATCACTCCTTATTACGCATGGTTAATGGATGAGAACGATCCGAAATGTCCAATCAGAATGCAGTCCGTTCCTATTTCAGAAGAACTGCATAAAACAAGGTATGATTTAGAAGATCCGCTTCACGAAGATGAAGATTCACCGGTTCCTGGCTTAACGCACCGTTATCCCGACCGCGTGCTGTTTTTAGTTACAAATCAATGCTCTATGTACTGCCGCTACTGTACAAGAAGACGTTTTTCAGGACAAATTGGCATGGGCGTTCCAAAAAAACAGCTGGATACAGCTATTAATTACATTGCAGCCAACCCTCAAATCCGTGATGTATTAATTTCCGGAGGAGACGGCCTATTAATCAATGACAATATTTTAGAATATATTTTGAAAAATTTGCGCGATATTCCGCACGTAGAAATTATTCGTATCGGTACAAGAGCACCGGTGGTGTTCCCGCAGCGCATTACAGAAAACCTGTGCAATATCTTGAAGAAATATCATCCGGTTTGGCTAAATACGCATTTTAACACATCAATTGAAATTACAGAAGAATCAAAGCGTGCTTGTGAAATGCTTTCGAACGCAGGAGTTCCAGTTGGAAACCAAGCGGTTATTTTAGCCGGAATTAACGACAGCGTGCCAATCATGAAGCAGCTTATGCATGATTTAGTAAAAATTCGCGTGCGTCCTTATTACATTTATCAATGTGATTTATCAGAAGGAATCGGCCATTTCCGTGCGCCGATCAGTAAAGGGCTAGAAATTATGGAAGGACTTCGCGGCCATACGTCCGGCTATGCAGTTCCTACGTTTATCGTGGATGCTCCTGGAGGAGGCGGTAAAATTCCGCTGCAACCAAACTATATTATTTCTCAAAGCTCCAATAAAGTGGTGCTTCGAAACTTTGAAGGTGTTATTACATCTTATCCGGAGCCGCAAAATTACCAAAGTGGAAGCGCAGAAGAATTTTATAAAAAAGTATATCCTGAAGTATTTGAAAAATTTGAAAGCAACGGTGTTCTTTCGATTATTGATGATACAAAGTTCAACTTAACACCGGAAGGTCTAAACCGTCTTGACCGCCGGAAAACGTATGACCAAAATCCAGAGCATAGCTCTTTAAAAGACAAGCGTGAAAAGCGCGATCAATTAAAAGAGAAAAAATTTGAAACGCAAATGAAAAAATACGAAACGGCGGGAGCGAAGGAGGAATAATATTGAAATGTCAATGGTGCGAATCCTATGAAGCGAAAGAGACGGATGCAACAGTTTATTGGGAGCTTCCTGACGGCACAAAAGCTATAGAAATTAAAGAGACGCCTTCCATTACATGTTCAGAATGCGGCATTACGTATCAAACAGATGAAACGGTTGGACACATTGAAGATCAACTGTTTTTAATCAACACCTCTGCCTTAGAAAAAAGTGTAACGTACGAACAGCTTATGAGCCTGCCTCGTCTATTAAAACGAAACTACTTTGATTTTTCAAAGTAAGCAATGAAGGGTCCATCTCCTGCTTTTTGTGGGAGATGGATATTCTTATACGCTTTACGTTAAACATGTGCGCATAGTTCATTTATAAAGGTGGGATAAGTATGGAAGCGGTCGATATAAATCGTAATGAAGAAGAAAAAAAGCAGGACGATAAGCATATAAAACGCCATTTAAAAGCACGCCATATGACCATGATTGCCATTGGAGGGTCAATCGGAACAGGCTTATTTCTAGCTACCGGATCATCCATCCAAACTGCTGGACCTGGAGGAGCGCTGATTGCTTACGGGGCCATTGGAATTATGGTTTACTTTCTCATGACTAGTCTTGGAGAAATGGCCACGTTTATGCCGGTATCAGGTTCTTTTTCAACGTACGCCAGTCATTATGTAGACCCAGCTCTTGGCTTTGCGCTCGGCTGGAACTATTGGTTTAACTGGGCTGTTACGCTCGCTGTAGAAATAGCTGCTTCTGCTATTATTATGAAGTTTTGGTTCCCTGATGTGCCAAGTATTATCTGGAGTGCTTTGTTTTTAGGCTTAATTTTTTCACTTAATTTCCTATCTGTAAAAAGCTATGGAGAATCTGAATATTGGTTTGCTCTCGTAAAAGTAGTAACCATCATTGTGTTTATCGGAGTGGGCCTTCTGACCATATTTGGCATTTTCGGCGGTGAATATATCGGTTTTAAAAACTTTACATTAGAAGAAGCGCCGGTCAACGGCGGATTTCTGTCCGTACTAAGCATTTTCTTTATCGCGGGATTTTCTTTTCAAGGTACAGAGCTAGTCGGCATTGCGGCTGGGGAAAGTGAAAACCCTCAAAAAAATATACCAAAAGCCATTCGCCAAGTCTTTTGGCGCATCCTTCTATTTTATATTGCAGCCATTGCTGTAATTGGGCTCATCATTCCTTACACAAGTCCATCTCTTCTAGGAGGAGATGTGGATAACATTGCTGTTAGTCCATTTACGCTTGTTTTTGAAAAAGCAGGAATTGCTGCAGCTGCTTCAGTGATGAATGCTGTTATTCTTACCTCGGTTTTATCAGCCGGAACTTCTGGCTTATATGCTTCTACGCGAATGTTGTGGTCCATGGCAAATGAAGGGCAAGCGCCTAAAGCGCTTCGAAAAATTAATCGTCGAGGAATTCCAGTAAACGCGCTTGTTTTAACCACTATCATTGGCGGTCTTGCCTTTTTAACATCAATTTTTGGCGATCAAATGTATATGTGGCTTTTAAACGCTTCAGGCATGAGCGGATTTATTGCGTGGATTGGTATTGCCATCAGCCACTATCGTTTCCGAAAAGCATATGTTGCTTCAGGACGGGATATAAATGAACTGGCGTATAAAGCAAAATGGTTTCCTCTAGGTCCTGTTCTTGCATTTGGAATGTGCCTCATCGTTATTCTAGGACAGAATTATCAAGCGGTACTTTCCGACAAAATTGATTGGTACGGCTTGACGGTCTCATACATCGGTCTGCCTCTCTTTTTAGCGACGTGGTGGGGATATAAAATAGCAAAGAAAACCAAGGTTGTACCTTTGCATGAATGTATCCGAAGAGACGATAAGAAATAAAAAAGCTATACGGCTAACGATAAGTAAAAAAGGTGAACCTTGGACAACAAGGTTCACCTTTTTATTTATAAAAATCTATCATAATAAGTTTTATTTTATAGATATCATAGCATAAAAAGTGATTTTTTTCCAGTCTGGTTTTTATTTTGTTTATTGATAAAATTCAAGAATACCACTGCATGCTAAGCGATTATGGAGGTTGAAAATCTTTGTACTTTAATAAGAAAAGGGGTTTGTAATGAGAATTTCTGCAGGTGTTGAAATGCTACAGTTGACTGCCAGAGCTTTTGACCAAAATATAATATTAAATCCTACGTTAGTTTGGAATAACGATGAAGCTATTCTAATTGATACAGGAATGCCTGGGCAAACCGATCAACTGAAAGAGGCCTTGAGTGAATTGAATATATCTATTGAACAGCTAAAAGTAATTCTTCTAACGCATCAAGATCTAGATCACATAGGATGTGCGACTGATATACGAAAAAAATCAAATGAAAATATCATCGTATATGCTCATGAATTTGATAAGCCGTATATTGAAGGGAAACTTCCACTTATTAAAACGAATGCGAGTCGAATGAGTAACGAAGAACTAGCAGCTATACCTGATGAAATAAAATCTTTTTATAAAAACCCTCCAAAAGTTGACGTAGATATAGTATTAAAAGGGAGTCAAATGCTCCCATACTGTGAAGGCATTGAACCGATTTTTACCCCTGGACATACGCCTGGGCATGTAAGTTTTTATTTAAGAAAATCAAAAACACTGGTTGCTGGAGATGCTTTAGTGTTGGCAAATGGACGATTAATGGGACCTGTTAAACAAACGACCTTAAATATGGACCAAGCAGTTCAATCACTCGAAAAATTCTTACACTACGACATTGAGCATGTTATTTGTTACCATGGAGGTTATTTTCAAGGCTGTCCGAAAGAAGCAATTTTAAGGATAAAAGAACACATTGCACAGGGAGAAAGTTAAGGGGAAATGAACTTGTTTTTTGCTAGAAGAAGGAAGGGGAAATAGAAACCAAAGGGGATGTATAAAATGTTTACACCAACTATCAGTGTCCGAAAAATAAATGATAATCTCATTATAAAATGGCAGCTTTCACACTTTACGATTCCGTTAGAAGACATTCTTGAAGTAACGGAAGATGACACGTACGGAGGCAAAGAAGTAAACGCCATTCGAATTGGCCCTCCGTACGGAACGACTGACCGCATCTTTATAAAAACGACCAATAAAAACTATCTGTTATTTACCTCAAACGCACCGGCTATATTAAACGAAATAAATTCATAACGATCATTACTAAATACGAGATATATAGGAGAGAAAAAATTGAAGATTAGCCGTACTTTCGATACTGGTAAAATTGCCAAGCTTAATCAGTCTGTTCATCAACTGCATGTAGAATTATACCCCGAGCGCTTTCAAACATATGATTTTCAGAAGATACATGAATTTTTTAAGAAAGTGATGAAAGACGATAGATCTATCTTCCTTTTAGGAGAAGACGAAGGTCAGCATGTGGGATTCGCTTGGCTGGAAATAAAGCATTATTCAGAGACAGTGTTTAAAAAGACTTACAAGTCAATTTATGTTCATCAAATAAACATCGCAGAACCCTACAAAAACAAAGGGTTTGGTTCAAGTTTAATGAAAGAAATTTATAGCATTGCTCGTACAAACGACATCAATACAATTGAGTTAGATTATTGGAATGATAATACGATTGCCGAAAGCTTTTACGAAAAAGAAGGATTTGTTACGTATAGAAAAATGGCTTATAAAGAACTTTAAAGAGAGCATTTACTTGCTCTCTTTTTTATATCTAAGAAGCCATTTTCTTCATTTTAATTACTCAATAAAATAAAGTACGCGATATGAGAACTTAACTCTTGAAAAATTTTTGTTTTACATTTATACTTACATTCTTGTTCGCGTAATGCGACAACTCACTTTATATTCAACTAGGAGGTATACAGATAGTATGGAAAATTTCATTTATCATAATCCCACAAAATTAATCTTCGGAAAAGATCAGCTTCAAGCATTATCAGAAGAGCTCCCGAAATACGGAAAAAATATTTTGCTTGTTTACGGCGGAGGAAGCATTAAGAAAAACGGTTTATACGATCAAGTTCTTACGCTGTTAAAAGAGTTAAACGTAAACATAAATGAGTTAGCGGGCGTAGAGCCAAATCCTCGACTATCTACGGTACGAAAAGGAATTGAAATTTGCCGAAATGAAAACATTGACTTCATGTTAGCAGTCGGCGGAGGAAGCGTTATTGACTGCACAAAAGCAATCGCTGCCGGAGCTGAGTATGAAGGAGACGTCTGGGATATTATTAACAAAAAAGTAACGGCTACAAAAGCACTGCCGTTCGGAACGGTATTAACATTGGCAGCAACAGGTTCTGAAATGAATCCTGATTCTGTTATTACGAATTGGGAAACAAATGAAAAATACGTTTGGGGAAGCGCCGTTACGCATCCTGTATTTTCTATATTAGATCCTGTGAACACGATGTCTGTTCCTAGAGATCAAACTATCTACGGCATGGTAGACATGATGAGTCATGTGTTTGAACAATATTTCCATAACGTGAAAAACACGCCTTTACAAGATCGTATGTGCTATTCTGTATTACAAACAGTAATTGAAACAGCACCAAAATTACTAGAAGATCTGCAAAGCTACGAGCACCGCGAAACGATTTTATATTCCGGAACAATCGCGCTAAACGGAACACTTCAAATGGGCTACTTTGGCGATTGGGCTTCACATACAATTGAACACGCGGTATCAGCGGTATATGACATTCCTCATGCAGGCGGTTTAGCAATCCTATTCCCAAATTGGATGCGACACGTTGTAGATCAAGATGTAACTCGTATGAAGCGTGTAATGACAAGCATGTTCGATATTGAAACTGCAGGTAAAAGCGACAAAGAAATTGCATTAGAAGGAATCGATAAGTTAAGCGCTTTTTGGTCAAGCCTTGGTGCACCTTCTCGCTTAGCAGATTACGATATCGGAGAAGAGAGACTAGACGAAATTGCTGGAATTGCTGCTCGTGAAATGGCGTACGGAGGTTTCGGTAACTTTAAAAAACTAAATAAAGATGATATTTTAGCTATTTTAAAAGCGTCACTGTAAAGTGAAAAACAAAAAAGAAGGAGACATCTGTCTTCTTCTTTTTGTTTTATCTTATAAATGACTGGAAATTAAGTAGAATAGGAAGAATGGTTTTTTTCTCAAATTTCAGTTAACAACTAAAGGAAAAGCTTTATAATTAAGTACAGAAAGAAAGTTTTAGAGAATTTAAGGGAGTGGGAAGATGAAAAAGTTTGCGCTAGCTTCATATGCGCTTTATTTGCTGGGCGGATTAGTCATTACAGCTGTAGGGTCCGTCTTACCGCAATTGTTAACACATTATCATGTGTCCTATACAGTTGGCGGACAGCTTGTATTATTAGGTTCTTTAGGATTTTTGATAGGAGTTCCGCTATCTTCTTTTCTATTAGGACGCTTTAGAGAAATGAATTTACTTACAGTTTCCGCACTAATGATAGCGTTATCACAAATAGGTATGCTTTTATTGCCTCCATTTGAGTGGATTATTGCATTCAATTTTTTAAACGGTATTGGTGTAGCCGCATTGGAAGTAGTTGTAGCTACTTTAATGATGGAAGTATTTATCGGTAGAAGAGCTATTGTTATGAGCTATTTAGAAGTATCATTTGGTCTAGGTGCGCTGTTGATGCCGTTAGTAGCTAGCTTATTGATTTCACAGAACAGCTGGAGGTTTTCATTTTTTATAACGAGTGTACTAGCTTTACTAATGGTTGTGGTCTGTAAAATGATTTCTTTTAAAAAAGAGACTGTTTTAACTTCAGAAAGTGATGCTTCAGACGCCAACTCAGAACCTGCGCCTGTGCTTGCTAAAAAACATAGATGGAAAATACTTGCTCTTTTTAGTGTGATGATTTTTATGTACGCCGGAGTAGAAAGCAGTATGAATAATTTTCTTTCGTCTATTTTTATCGCGTATCTAGATGTAATCCCGTCACAGGCTACTTTGAGCATAAGCGTTTTTTGGGTGGCTATGCTAATAGGACGAGTGGCTACTGGATGGATTATTCGAATCGTTACATATGAACGTTATCTTTTTGGCAGCATTGGAGGAACAATTGTGAGTTTAGTGCTGTTTATTGTGTTAAAAGAAGCAGTAGCAGGCTATATTTTATTAGGATTTTTAGGGCTTGCCATGTCAGGTATCTATTCGATAACGATGGTATATGCTAATCATACGTTTACTGGATCTGCTCGTATTGTAACAAGTTTAATTACTGGTTTTTCAGGGCTTGGAGGAGCTATTTTTCCTGCACTTATTGGCTTTACTATGGACGTAAGCGGAATTACCTCAGCACTTTGGTACATAACAGCTTTTGCATGTTTATATCTTTTGGCGCTTTGCATTATTTTTTTCGTTCAGCGTGATGCAAAACAAAAAACTAATAATCATTTGCAGACTATGAAATAAATGCTACGTCAAAAAAAGAAGTAAATTATAAGTTCACTTCTTTTTCTTTTTATTTTCTCTTTCGTTATAGTAAACAAAAAGGGTTCACATAAATTCAAACAAGAAAGTGAAAAATGGATATATCTATGAAAAAGGAGCGCAATATGAAAGAAGTGAAGTTTAACTCAAAGGACATCTTGAGTCAAAAACAAGAAAATGTTCAAATTATAAAAGCAGAAAACGTGCAGCCTCAACAAGCACGTGAAACGTTGGATAAACATTTGCTCCTTCTTCACCGTACCACTAAGCCTGTTGTGATTCAAGAAACAGTAGCAGACAGCTTTCATGGAGGAGTAGCTTTTAAAAATGATATTAACTTTATTCCTGCTGGAGCTGACAGCACTTGCGAATGGAAAGAACCGCTATCTTTTTTGCGTGTTGAGTTAGATCCTCAAACCGTTAAAGAAATAGCTGATAAAGAAAACTTATTTTGTAAATGATAAGTATCTATTTTAATAAAAAATATAAAAAAGAAAGGTTGAATCTATGTCGACCTTTCTTTTTTATAGAAAAATTCTCATTAAATTTTTTAAACAATATCTTTATAATCAAATAGCAAAATTTCTGCTTTTAGTTTCGATTTAGTATTAACTCTATAAACCCATTCTTTTCTTTACTTTTTACTAATATATTAAATATTCTATATATTCCTAATGTTATATAAAATTAAATTGACAAATATATGAAGCGGTCATTAGAATTTAGTCATCGAACAGTGAAGAGCTGTTTAAAAGTAGGGGGGAAGTAAATGCCGTTACAAAATAAGCATCTAGCAGTTGTGTTACAAAATACATATTTACCGTTTATTTTTGAAGAAGCAGAAGCTCTCGGAATTAAATTGACGTTTTTTTATAACCAAGAAGAAGTAGAACCTAAGCATCTTAAAAACGTACAAAATTTCATACCCATTGATTTATTTCACACCCCAGACAAAACTCTTGAGATTATTAAAGCAGAGCATCACAAAAATCCTTTTGACGGCATTATGACATTATATGAGCCTGCATTAGAGGTTGTATCTCAGCTGACAGAAGAGTTAAACTTACCGGGCTTATCACCGTTTGTGATTAGTAACTGTCGAAACAAGCAGAAGATGAGAGAGGTTTTAAAAGATAATGATCTTAACACTCCGTATTTTAAAGAGGTTGAAAATACGGAGGAATTAAAGAATCTTTCACTGCCTTATCCTGTCGTAGTAAAACCTTCTAACGGATTTTCCAGTCAAGGTGTATCACGAGCGAATAATAAAAAGGAACTGATTGACAGCATAGAAAAAGTGAGACGCGTAAATGAAGAAGACCTAAGCAAATTCACAAAAAATAAAACGGGCATGGTAATTGAACAATTTATAGACGGACCAGAGTTTGCTATTGAAACGTTTTCTGTAGAAGGAGAAGTTTATGTACTTTCTATAGGTTATAAAGGAAATTCCAAAGGACCTTTCTTTGAAGAAGGTGTTTACATAGCTCCAGCTCAGCTAGAAGAAAACGTTTGGCAATCTATTGCACAAGAAGCAGCTAGAGCAACAAATGCTTTAGGAATTGAGAATGGCCCGGCTCATATTGAATTACGCCTGGACCCAGCAGGAAAACCTTATGTAATTGAAATAGGAGCGCGCATTGGAGGATCTGGGATTTCTCATTATATCGTAAAGGAAAGTACAGGTATTAACTATATGGAGCTAGTTTTTTACTATGTATTAGGGTTAAAACCTCCTGTATTAAAAAATGAAAGAAAACGAAAGAAAGTGGTGGGCAACTACATTATCCCTGTGCAAGGCCATGGGATTTTTAAAGAAATTCGAGGCTTAGAAGACGTGCGCAGAGATACTGAAGTAAAAAGAGTTATTCAATTTATAACTGAAGGGACAGACATTTTACCATATCCGCACTTTTCAGGGTACCCTGGATTTATTTTAACCACTCATGACTCTTATTCCGACTGTGAGCAGTATTACAGCTATTTAGATAACAAAGTAAAAATCGTTTATAAAAATAAAGTAAACGCATAGGGGGTATCAAAGGCTATGATAGTTGCAGAGTCGTCTAGTAAGAAAAATAAGCAGCTTCAAAAAATTAGCATTATCCATACCTTAGGGCCTGAAGGAACAAATTGTGAAAAAGCAGGCTATCTGTGGTTCGAACGCCAAAGCATACAAGGTCAGGTCTTTTTGCATCAAACGTTGGAAGAAGCTTTAGTTCATGTGAAAGAAACAGAGAGTTCTGCTCTTCTAGGCTGCGCAGTATATCCTTACTTACATGATATTGTGTTCAAAAATTTAACTAGTTTAGAGCTAGTAGATAGCTTTATTATGCCAACGTATAACATGGTGCTTGCCTCAAAAGAAGAGGTGATAACAACCAATAACCTGTTAATTGCTTCACATCCTGCCCCTGTTGATTTAGCTCATTCCATGAGTCCCAATGTTCAGTTAGTAAATAGTAATGCTCAAGCGGCGATTGATTGCTTAGAAGGAAAGGTAGACGCATGTATTACAACGAGTAAAGCCGCTAACGAGCAGGGGTTAACAGTTTTAAAAGATTTTGGAGAAGTGCCGATGTGTTTTACGCTCCACGGAAGAAAATAGGCTTAACTTTAAAAAAGAAATAAGGTGAAACAGTGATTTCTAAATTAACCCGTATTCATGTACATCTTTTGTTCTGTCTATTAGCCGTCATCGGGGGAACGACATGGGCTTTTCAAAAGACTGGATTAAAGGATAGCTTGCCTCTATGGTCAGCAGGTATGAGGTTTTTAATTGCTAGTTTAATAATTGCCCTCTACCTCTTACTCACAAAAAAAATGGCCGTTTCAAAAGAAGTAGTAATCATTTCAGCATTAAACGGAATTTTGTACTTTGCTCTACCGTTTGGTTCTGTTTATTGGGCATCCGTTTATTTGCCAAGCGGGCTTGTTTCCGTTTTAGCTGCCAGCATTTCAGTGTTTGCTCTTTTATTTAATCGCTTATTTAAAGGAACACCCGCTACAAAAGGACAAAAGCTAGGTGTAGTCATGTGCTTAATTGGTATGAGCGTTGTATTTGGAAATCAGCTGTTTATACAGGGAAATGTGATTCAAATAGTAGCCATGATCGTCATTTTAATGGCTATGCTAGGTTCTGCTTTTATAACTGTTCAAGTTCAATCTCGCATAAAATCCTTGCCTATTATGACCTTTAATTCTTTTTCGATGCTAAGTGGAGGCGCTTGTTTACTGATTGTTAGTCTATTTGTAGAAAATGGAAACCGCACTTTCTCTGGGATTAGTCTTATCTCATTATTATACTTGGCCATTATAGGGTCGGTCGTGGGGTTTTCTATTAATATTTATTTATTAAAAAAATGGCATATATCAAAAGCAACGGCGCATTTATTTATTTCACCGGTTATCGCCTTATATGTAGGATTTGTCTTTTTAGGTGAAACATTAAACAAACAGGTCTATATAGGTACAGCGTTTGTAATAGCAGGGGTTATATTTATTAACTTGAAAAAGCAAATAGAGAAAAACACAAATAATTCTACTCTTAAATCATCTAAAAATATTTCTGCTAAGTAGCTGTTCTAAAAAAGGAGGGTTTTAATCATGTTAACAAAAAATCATACTCAAAGTTTAGTGGAGTTATTAAACGATAAAATAGTACCTTCTCTATATGAGATAAGAAAATATCAGGGCCCAAATGGAGAGGTCAAAAGAAATTACGAAAAAGCTAGAGAGCTCTTATTAAAAGTAGTTGCTGAAACTGAAACAATATATAACTCTTTAAATTTAACTGAAGTATGGAATGCATTAAAAAATGACGTATGTGATTGGATTGAAAGAGGACTCGATCAAGCTCCTTATTTTGATCAAACGCTAATTGCTTATAGCCCGCCTGCAAACGGGGAGGCGACGTTCTTTTTAGGACCGATTGTAACGCCTAATGGCCCTACAAAAAGAGGATTTTATTTAGAAGCCTTTATCGCTGTGCGCGATGAACCTGAAATCATGAAATCCATCGAAGCAGACCTTCCTCATCCTAAAAATGGGTGTGAATCTTTAAAGCTGTTGGCTGGTACTCAAGGATTTATGGAAGGGAAGTGTATTGTATTTTTCCCTGAGAATGTAAAAACAAAAGAAAAGGTAACAAGTCAAAACTTCGCGATATTTTTCTTTAATAAATTTCACAGCATATACAATGATGATACATTAAAAAGAGCGTATTCTATCTTTCCTGATTTTAACTTTAAATCTCATACTATGAATAGAGAAGACACCTATCAGGCAAGGGTAATCTGGGGATATCTGCATGATTATTACCATCACTGCGGAAATAAACCTTTTGATCAACATATACAGGCAAAAATGAATTTTTTTGCAGGCATACTGGAAGAAGTTAAAGTAGACTGTCAGACTGTGCTGACTCTTCATAAAAGAAAATATCCTTTTTGGGAAGAGATAACAGAATTTGTTCTCTTTGAACGACTTTTAAGATACCCTATCCAGCATAATGCACCCCGAAACTTTGATTCTGGAACAGGATTTTTTCTTTTTAGCTGGTTAGTTGCAAATGGGCATTCAATATCCCGAAAAGGAGACCATGCTTATTTAGATTTAGACATATGCTTAAAAGAACTGGATCTTTTAGTAAAAGAAATTGAAGAACTTGAAACGGTTCAAAGTGACTCTGACTATAAAGAAAAAGCTGAACATTATGTTCAAAAATACTTATTGCCTAGTGAGAACGGTGATAAATTTACTATTCCGGACAAGTACTTTATTAATCAGCAAAATAAAAAGATTGAAGTTCCATACTTACTATTCGATGACCATAATCTCTAAGGAGAAGATGCACTAATGAATGCTTTGCATTTAAGTAAAATAGGAAACAAAATGACTAATAAAGTAGGCGTTCGCGCTATTATGCATGACATCCAAGAAGTGCTGAATTCTGATCTCAATCAATATGTGAATTTAAGCGCTGGCAATCCTGCCATACTCCCTCAAGTTTATGAAATGTGGGAAAAAGCTTTAAGAGATATTGTGAACGACAAACAACTAAAGAATTTGATTAGCCAATATGGTTCTAGTTACGGTACGCATGAATTAATTGATTGCATAAGAGAGTACTTCTTTAGGAATTATCGTATTGAGCTGGACAGAGAACAAGTCTTGATTACTTCAGGAAGTCAAAATCTGTTTTTTTTAGCTATAAATTCATTTTGCGGTACAAGTAAAGAAGGAAGAGTTAAAAAAGCATTAATACCTATGCTGCCGGATTACGCTGGGTACAGCGGAGTGGCACTAGAGGAAGCTACAATAGAAGGAATTCCTCCTATCGTCTCAAAGCTTGATCATCATACGTTTCGTTATGAATTTAACAAACAGGCATTCAAAGATAAAATAGCACAGGACCCAGATATCGGAGCTGTCGTATTATCAAGACCTAATAATCCAAGCGGCAACATTCTTTCAAAAGAAGCCGTATACTTTATATCCCAAGTATGCAAGGACTATCACATTCCATTGCTAATTGATTCAGCGTACGCACCTCCTTTTCCGGCTATGAACTTTGTTGAAATGAATCCAATTATACATGACAACATCATTCACTGCATGAGTCTTTCTAAAGCCGGATTGCCTGGAGAGAGAATAGGAATTGCTATAGGAAAAAGTGACTTCATAAAAGTAATGGAAGCATTTCAATCAAATATTTTGATTCACTCTTCTAGGTTAGGTCAGCGGATGGTGGTTAACACCTTAAAGAACGGAAAGTTACCTGAAATTTCAGCTAACTATATAAGAACTCATTATAAACAAAAACATGACTATTTAAAAAATCTTTTAACTACACATATGCCGGATGATATTCCTTGGTATTTACATAAAGCGGAAGGTTCGTTGTTTGGTTGGCTTTGGTTAGAAGGTTTGCCTTTCAGTGATAACGATCTATACAATAAATTAAAAGCAGAAAACTTGATTGTAGTACCAGGCGGATCATTCTTTCACGGCAACCGGTCTTGTCCTCACAACCAGGAGTGCATTCGCATAAGTCTTACTGCTACAGATGAGGAGTTAAAGAAAGGAATTGATATTCTTTCGTCAGTAGTCAAGAAAGTATACAGTTCAGATTTTATATGTGAAACAGAAAAAATCTAATTTCTTAAAGGTTTAGAGGTAAAAAAAGCCGACCCGGTTGCTAGGGCCGGTTTTTTTGTTTAGATTAAGCGATAGGCACATTAGAGAAAACAAATAGACATTTTTAATGATGTTTCTCTTTTAGTTGGTTAACTTTATAAAGACCAGGATTTCACCGTTGTAAATTAAAGTTTTTTAGATACTTTGATGACGGTTTCTTTTTGTTTTGAGATACCTTTAATAGTACCTTCTGTTCGCTGGAAACCTTCTCCGCAAAAAGTATGGCTTGTTTTTTGGACAAAAAGTTGATCTGCCTTTAGAGAGTTAATAAGCTCTTGTGCATCATCAGGTTTCATATCTTTATACCAAATACCGTCTGGGTAGGAAATGACGACGCATTTATCATGGCATCTTCCATTACATCGAGTGCGAGTCGTATGTATGTATTCGTCCATCTCTTGATTAGCTATCTCAGTTCGAATCGCTTGTGTAACTTCTTCGGCTCCAGCTCGATTGCAGCTACTTCCATTGCAAATGAGAACGTGATGTTTCGTTGTACCTAAGTTCCATGTAGCCATGTTGATCCCTCCTATTAAAAGTAATGATTACGATTTATGACGTATACTGATTCCTTTTTAGCAAAGAGGGCCCTTTACCTCATTAGAATTTTACCAGCTTGATTTTTTCACCCCAGGAAGCTGTCCCTTGTGAGCGAGTTCTCTAAATGCAATTCGCGAAAGCTTAAATTTACGTAAATATCCACGAGGTCTTCCCGTTACTTCACAGCGATTATGCAAGCGAGTAGAAGAAGAGTCTCTAGGAAGCTTTCGTAGTTCATTATAATTTCCTTGTTCCTTTAACTGTTTTCTTAACTCAGCATATTTTTCGACAAGTGCTTGTCGGTGCTTTTCTTTTGCTATTTTTGATTTTTTAGCCAAATAATCAATCCTTTCTTAAAGTCCTTCTTGAAAATCGTAATCATTACTATTTATATTTTTATATCATAAACCACTAAAGAATGAAATGCAACTCATATTTAATCAGTAAAGTTATATTTTTATATGCTGAAAAATAGTTAAAAAAATACGATAATATACAATTTTTTTTGGAACTGGATAATTTTTTGCAATGAAAGACTCCTATATTTCTGCTAGCATATGAACCACGTCAAGAAATAGCAAGGAGGCTTTTTATTTTTATGATAAAGAAACTAGTGATTGCTATAGCAATGCTTATCCCAAGTTTTGGTGCAGGTTACTCAGCATTTGCAGCAGCGCCCGCTCATGAACAGCACGTTCAAGTAAATAAAAATAATAAAGAATTATTAGCTCGTCTTGTATCAGCTGAAGCCAAAGGAGAGCCTTATGCAGGCAAAGTAGCCGTGGCGACAGTTGTATTAAATAGAGTCGACAGCAGCAAATTCCCAGACACTGTAAAAGGCGTTATTTATCAAAAAGGTCAGTATAGTCCGGTCAGCAACGGTCAAATTAATAAACCTGCAGACAAAGATTCAAAAAAAGCTGTAGAAGAAGCAATTAACTTCCAAGGTCAAGGAAAAGGTTCATTATTCTTCTTTAATCCTGATAAAACGGGAGATCAATGGCTGCGCCAAAAACAAGAAACAATTAAAATAGGAAATCATGTATTTGCAAAATAATAAAAAAGCTAATGGCTAGCTGCGCGCTGCTATTAGCTTTTTTAGTTATGTAAATAAAATAAACAGTAGAATAATCTTTAAAATTAGAATTTCATGGTAAAACATAAAAAGTCATTCATAACTAAAAATATGAGGTGATAACGTGAAAGAGAATATGATGTTTGCTTGGATAGCTTCATGGTTAGCTCTTGCTGGTCAGCTCGTTTTTTTACGGGAGTAGCGCTTTTTACAGGGGATTGGCGCTACATGATGTGGAGTTTTATGATAAGTATAATTGTAGGTATACCTAGTATCATTAGCACCTATAAACGAAATCAGCAGCTAAAAGCTTACAAAAAATAAGGGATATCGTATTGAAACGAGTTATGAAAGACTTAGAGAAATCCTCCAAGTCTTTTTTTGTGTGGGTATAAAAAGACATGAACCGTACTCCGTTCTTCTAAAAAAAGTGCTTTTTACATAGTTTATCAATACAGAAAATTTGATAAACATGCGGAGGAATAACCATGCAGAAACAGCCTAATTTTTTGTTGATTATCGTGGACGAGGAGCGATTTCCACCCTTATATGAAAGTAAAGAACTAAAAAAGTGGAGAAAAAAACATTTAAAAGCACATGAATTTTTAAAACAGCATGGAACGGAGTTTACTCGTCACTACGTCGGTTCTACAGCTTGTTCACCAAGTCGAGCTACATTGTTTACAGGGCAGTATCCTTCCTTGCACGGAGTTACGCAAACGCAAGGTATCGCAAAGAAATCACAAGATCCTGATATGTTTTGGCTGCAGCCTAATACCGTCCCGACGATGGGAGAGTATTTTAAGAAGGCTGGGTATCAAACCTTTTATAAAGGAAAATGGCATATTTCTGATGAGAACATCTTAATTCCAGGAACACATGACGTTTTTTCTAGCTATCAGATGCAAACAGGAATACCGGATCCAGAGAAAGAAGGCCTTTATCAACGGGCTAATAAGCTTGAAAAGTTTGGTTTTTCAGGGTGGATTGGTCCGGAACCGGAAGGGAGAAATCCGCACAATTCCGGTTCATCTGCGGCCATTGGAGTGAGCGGACGAGACGAAATATATGCAGAGGAAATCATAGAGCTTATTCAACGATTAGAACATCAAGCGCCTGCGCAGCCTTGGCTCATGGTAGCTTCATTTGTGAACCCGCATGACATTGCGCTGTTCGGAGCGATTACCAAACACCTTCCTATGTTTCAGTTTTCTATTGATGAGACGATTCCAAACATCGATCCGCCACCTACCATTAGAGAACCTTTACAAACAAAGCCTAGCGCTCAAAGCAGCTATAAATACATCTATCCAAAAGCGCTGCAGCCAACCCCAAATTCTAGCTTCTACCGGCGCTTGTATTATCAGCTGCAAAAAAATGTTGATAAACAAATTTTAAAAGTTCTTCGGACCATGGAACAATCTTCGTTCTATGAAAATACAATTATTATTTTTACGTCTGATCACGGTGATTTGCTTGGAGCTCACGGGGGACTACATCAAAAATGGTACAACATGTATGAAGAATCTATTCACGTTCCGCTTCTCATTCATAACAAGCGTTTGTTTCCTAGTTATCAACGTACAGACACACTGACTAGTCACCTTGACTTGATCCCGACAATGCTTAGTTTAGCTAATATAGATGCTTCCGCTATTCAAAAGCAATTACAAAAAAGTCATACGGAAGTACATCCATTTGTTGGGCGAGACCTGTCAGGTATACTTCGAGGAGAAACGTGTGCTGAGCAAGAGGAAACAGCGATTTTCTTCATGACGGATGATGACCCGACAAAAGGACTTCACCAAACAAATTTTTTAGGAGAAAGCTACCCGTCAGTTGTTCAGCCTAATCACATTCAAGCGGTCATTGTCGAGTTTTCGTCAGCGGCAGGAAAGGAAATTTGGAAATACGCTCGCTATCATGATAATCTGCAATTTTGGTCAGCAGATGACGAAAAAGATGAATTCATTCACGGAGAGCAATATGAAGGTTACCCTGTGAGTTTTACTACCCTTAAAACAACCCGTGTTCCTGATCAAATTGAAATGTACAATTTGACCAAGGATCCGTTAGAAACAGTAAATCTGGCTCACCCGTATTTTTCGACAAATGAAACAAGGAAAATTCAGCGGCAGCTTGACGTTATTCTTAAAGAACAAGTCAGGAAAAAACGGATTTTTCCGCAAAGTGGAAGCATGCATGATGAGCTTTTGTCTAAAGATAGATAAAAATAGTTTCTATGGATTCAAGTCAGATATTTGCGTGAGCAGAAAAAGGTGTATTTAATATTTTAGTATATAAATTGAAAACCTGATGATGGTTGTGTTAGGTTACTTGTTCTGGTTTAGGGTAGTATTGGTTTCACTTCATTAATCCCGCTTAGATAAAACAAATAAGGACTTATAGCATCTTTCTTTTTCGCCTTTATTGTTATGAAAATAAGAATGAAATGTAGTCGTTAATAGTATAATAAAAAACTTTTTAAGTCCGTAGATTCTTAAGTAACTTTTCAAGAATTCAAGCATAAAGTAATTCTATACCATAAAAAAATAAAAAATTACTTCTTGACTTCTGTTAAATTTATACACTATAATCGCTTTTAACAACTAATAAACAGTATTTGGCAATGAAAAGGACACGAATTAGATGCTGTTTTCTTCGCAGAGAATAGGGTCACTGGCTGAGAGCCCTTAAGAAATCATCTAATTTACCACCTTAGAGCTATTGCAGGGAACGTGCATAACTGAAACTGCAATCGGTAAAACCGTTATCTTTTTTGAGCGTGAAATACGTATAGGTATTTCACGGAATTAGGGTGGTACCACGGCCGCATTCGTCCCTTCACTAGGGATGAGTGCGGCTTTTTATGTAGAAAAAATGAATATACAAGCAATGAAAAGGACATGAATCATTTTTGGATTTTCTTTACAGAGAGTAGGGTCACTGGCTGAGAACCCTTAGAAAACGAAATGAATTTACCACCTTGGAGCTGCGGCGGGGAATGTGTATACACTGAAACCGCAACCGGTAAAACCGTTATCTTTTTAAGCGTAAAATACGTATAAGTATTTTACGGAATTAGGGTGGTACCACGGCCGCATTCGTCCCTTTACTAGGGATGAGTGCGGTTTTTTGTTGAATAAAAACATATTGGAGGAATGAAGATGTCAAAACAAGTGGAAGTAGAAAAGCGAAATCATCAAAAGTTAGGTCAAGAACTAGAGCTGTTTATGTCGATGGAAGAAGCTCCTGGTATGCCATTTTTCTTACCTAACGGAATGATTATTCGAAATGAGTTAGAAAATTACTGGAAACAAAAGCATTATAAAGCAGGCTATCAAGAAATAAAAACACCCATCATGATGAAACAGGAGCTCTGGGAACAATCAGGGCACTGGGAGCACTATCATGAGAATATGTATTTTTCAAATGTTGACAAACAAAACTATGCGATTAAACCGATGAATTGTCCGGGAGCCATTTTATTGTTTAACAGCAAGCGAAGAAGCTACCGAGAACTTCCGATTCGATACGCAGAGCTTGGATTAGTTCATCGTCACGAGCTTTCTGGGTCTTTAAACGGATTGCTAAGAGTCCGTTCATTTACACAGGACGACGCTCATTTATTCGTAGAACTCAGTCAGATTGAAGCTGAGATTAGCCGCATCCTAGCGTTTATCCATGACTTTTACTCACATTTTGGCTTCAATTACAAAGTGGAGTTATCCACACGACCTGAAAAATTCATGGGAGATATTGAAACATGGAACCAAGCAGAAAAGTCGCTTCAATCTGTGTTAAGTGAAAAAGGCTTAGACTATCAGGTAAATGAAGGAGACGGAGCTTTTTATGGGCCGAAAATCGATTTTCATATTTTAGATTCCTTAGGTCGCAGCTGGCAGTGCGGAACAGTTCAGCTTGATTTCTTAATGCCGGAGAAGTTTGACTGTATGTATATTGGAGAAGACAATAAACCTCATCGTCCCGTAATGATTCACCGCGCTATATACGGATCAGTTGAGCGATTTATGGCCATCTTGATTGAACATTACGAAGGTCAATTTCCTCTTTGGTTGGCTCCTGTTCAATTTAAGCTTTTGCCTATTGCACCGCCGCACGTGGAATATGCATATAAAGTGAAGCACGAGCTGGAGTTAAAAGGGTATCGTGTTGAAGTAGATGATCGCATTGAAAAAATAGGGCTGAAAATTCGAGAAGCAGAAATGCTGAAAGTTCCTTATATGGCTGTGATAGGAGATAAAGAAGTGGAAAATGAATCGCTTGCTATGCGAAAGCACGGGAAGAAAAATATAGGAACAGTAAGTGTGGAAGAGGCAGCTGTACACTTGAATAAAGAAAAGAATTCAAACAGAGTGTATTGAAGCTATTTACCTTACTAAATAGAAAAATCCGATTTTTTAAGTCGGATAGTGATTCCCTTCATTTTGTCTCACACCAAAATGAAGGGAATATTGAACTAGAAGGGTATAAGATAATATATATCAGCAGTATAACTTTTGCCTTAGACAAACGCCGGTATTTTATAAAAAATTTATCTTATTCCATTCGAATCGTTTGTACGGGATGAAGCTGAAGCCTCACCTGATGGTTTGTTTATATTTTGCTGATCTCGCTTCTTTTTAGAAGGAGAGTAAAAAAGAAATTTAAACATAAAGTATACTCCTAATGCTAGTAAAATACAGCCAATAAGTAAGTTAATCATCTTTCTCCGCCCTTCATACACTTCAGTTTTCATCATTATAACACCCGGTAAGATAAAACATTCATCGTTCTGTAAATAATCTCTATGTCAGGAATTTATATCTGAAGATAGTTAGTGAAAAAAGTTATCTAAAAACATGTAAAATAATTTTTCAGAATATTATTTTTATTCAAACTTATTATACGTAAGCACAATGATAATCTCTTTATTTAGTTTATAAATCCAAAATAGAGCGATATTAAGAAATCGCTTACAAAAACTCTTGAAATATATATAATGATATTAGTATACTAATAGACAAGTTAGTAATTATTTCTATATAATTACTTCTATATCTGAAGTAAAAACGCGCAGCCCAATGGGGAAAAACGTTATTTTCAAGTTTTTTAAGGGATGAATGGCAACAGAGAGGAGAGAGTGCAATGGGAAAACTATTTAAAAAGAAGTCAATCGAGCAATTATTAGAACAAAGTCAAAACAAATCTCTAGTCAAAACATTAGGAGCATTCGATTTGACTCTTCTTGGTATTGGAGCCGTAATCGGAACGGGGGTTTTAGTATTAACAGGCTTAGTAGCTGCTAACGATGCTGGACCAGCCGTTATTTTTTCTTTTATATTGGCGTCTATTGTATGCGGTTTTGCAGCGCTGTGCTATGCGGAATTTGCTTCAACTATACCTGTATCTGGGAGCGTTTACACCTATACATATGCAACCATCGGCGAAGTGGTAGCGCACTTAATGGGATGGACGTTGCTTTCTGTCTATTTGTTAACAATGTCAGCAGTAGCAAACGGATGGTCTTCTTATTTTAACAACTTTTTAGAAGGCTTTGGTTTTTCGCTGCCAAAAGAATTGATTACGATCCCTGCAAATGGAGGTCTAGTGAACCTTCCTGCTATTTGTATTACGCTTCTTATTACATGGCTGCTTTCAAGAGGAACAAAAGAAAGTAAAAAAGTGAATAACTTTATGGTGCTTGTTAAATTGTTTATTATCCTTCTTTTTATTATTGTAGGAGCTTTTTATGTAAAACCGTCTAATTGGACACCTTTTATGCCTTATGGAATTGAAGGTGTTGTGACAGGGGGCGCGGCCGTATTTTTTGCTTTCTTAGGTTTTGATGCCTTATCTACATCAGCAGAAGAAGTAAAGAATCCGCAGCGCAATTTGCCCATTGGAATTATTAGTTCACTTGTGATCTGCACGATTATTTATGTAGCGGTATGCCTTGTTATGACCGGAGTTGTTTCGTACAAGGAACTGAATGTCCCAGAAGCAATGGCCTATGTTCTCCATTCAGTAGGACAAAATGCAGTGGCAGGGGTTATTGCTGCAGGAGCTGTCATTGGAATCATGGCTGTTATTTTCGCCTACATTTATGCAGCAACACGCATTTTATTCTCAATGAGCCGCGACGGCTTGCTGCCAAAAGCATTTGCTAAAACAAATGAGAAAACGGGAGTTCCGACTCTTTCTACTTGGCTAGTAGGGATTATCGGAGCGTTAATTTCAGGGTTTATTGATCTAAAAGAACTTGCGAATTTAGCAAATATCGGAGCTCTTTTAACTTTCGGCATGGTGGGCGTCAGCATTATCATTTTACGTAAAACGCACCCAACTTTAAAACGTGGATTTACAATGCCGTTTGTCCCGGTTTTACCAATTTTATCTGTATTATCTTGTTTGTTTTTAATGATTAATCTTCCTAAAACAACATGGCTGTATTTTAGCATATGGATTGTGCTTGGTATAGTTGTATATGTCGGTTATTCTCGTAAACACAGTCGATTAACAAGTAAAGAAATGAAAAAAGCAAGTTAAAAGTAGAAAAAGAGCCTTTCAGCAAAGAAAGGCTCTTTTTCTACTTGTTGTTCGGTTGTTAGACAGTTAGGACGATTGTTCACTATGTTTTTTGCGTGTCTCCACAATAAAAAGACAAGTGCTGATAATAAAAGCCGTTCCTACAAAAATGGCGCCGACCCAAGGAAGTGAAGTAAGTCCCATATGATTAATAATTACGCCTCCGAAAAAGGCGCCAAAAGCATTTCCTAAGTTAGCAAACGAGTGATTCGAAGTAGAAGCTAAAGCAGGTGCTTCCTGTGCTAAGTTCATAATTTTCACTTGAATACCAGGCATTACAGCAAATGCTGCTGCTCCCCAGAAAAACAGCGTGATAATTGCTGCTGCTGGGCTTTTAACGGTAAACGTAAAAATAGTCAGCACAATACAAAGAAAAGCAAATATACCTACAACTGAAGGCATTAACTTCCAGTCTGCTAGCTTGCCTCCAACAACGTTTCCGAGCGTAACGCCGCATCCATATAATACAAGTATCCACGTAACGCTATGTTCACTTACTCCTGTAACGTCTTCAAGAAGCGGTGTAATGTACGTAAATACAGTGAATAAACTGCCGCATCCTATTGCGCTTAAAAGAAGCATCACAAGAAGTTTTGGTTGAGTAAAAGCAGCAAACTGCTGTTTTAGACCCGTTAATTTGTCTTGACCAAGTTTTGGGATAAACAGAATAATACCAATAAATGCAATAATCCCCATGATCGTAATAGCCCCAAACGAAGCTCTCCAGCCTAAGTGTTGCCCAATGAATGTTCCCACAGGAACACCGATGATATTTGCAATGGTTAAACCTGCCATCATCGTTGCGACAGCACTTGCACGTTTATGAGGTTGTACGAGCCGTGAAGCAATAACAGCGCCTACTCCAAAGAACGTACCGTGACATAATGCTGTAACTAAACGAGCTCCCATTAAAATTCCATAGCTGGGTGCAATAATAGCAATTGCATTTCCGAGAATAAATAAAAGCATAAGTAAACAAAGCAGAAGCTTTTGAGGAAGTCGATGAGTAAAAATGGTTAAAATTGGCGCGCCGATTGCTACTCCTAACGCATAGCTTGTAATTAGCTGACCAGCAGTCGAAATGCTAACATGAAGGTCTTCCGCAACGTTAGGCAGTATCCCCATAATAACAAATTCCGTCATTCCAATAGCAAAAGCTCCAAGAGTTAACGAGATGAGAGCAATTGGAAAGGAATCTTTCTTACTGATCTGCTCATTAGCATGCATTGTATTCATGTGTGATCACCCTTTCTGTGTATAAAATTTATATCTCCTTGAAAAGAAGTCAATTACTAATAATACTTAAGTGATGGAGCTTTGACAACCAAAAAAGCTGATGTAAGCGGTATCTTTTCGAATTCCGTTTATCTTTATCATATATGAAGACAGTCAGACATAAATTTATTGACAGAATAAAGTTTAGTCCTATAAACTATTTTTAAAGTTGAATAGTTTATACCTATAAACTAAATTAGCAAAGGAGGGAAAGAAGTGACGAAAAGCAAGTTATATCAAGCTGTAGAACTTTTTGAAGAAGTGCTGTTTGTAGGAACAGAAGTAATTCACAGAGAGCTTAGCCATAACCTCTTCGAACATGTCTCTAGGCAGCAGTTTGATTTGTTAAATAGTTTAATGATTAAAGGTCCATCTTCACCAGGCAGTCTTGCTGTCTTGCAAGGTGTTCATAAAAGTGCTATTTCGAATCGAATCAAAAAGCTGCTCGAAAAAGGGCTTGTGGAGTGGGACACTAATGAACTAGAGAGCGATAAACGTTCTAAGCTTATTAAGATTACGGCTGAAGGAGAAAAGGTAATAAATGACGGAAATGCCGCGTGTTTTAGTATCATTGAGAATTTGTTTGATGATGTAGAAGAAGAAAAAATAGATACATTTATTGAAATTCTTACAATGGCAAAAGAAAAGTTAACTACAAAAGGGGAAAGCAAAGAATGAAATTTATTGTGAAATTTAAATGGGTGATTGCGGCCTTTATTTTAGCTTTAACGGTTATATTGATGCTAACGTCACCAAATTTAACAAAGCTCGCAAGTGAACAAGGACAGTCTCAGCTTCCTGACGATGCCGTTTCATCTAGAGCCAGCCAAATTCTAAAAAATGCTGGAGAAGATAGTAATACCATCAGCATGGTTATCAAGTTAGATAACGCATTAGATAAAGATAGTGAGAAACAAATACAGAAAATCATTGATAAGACAGAGAAAATCAAAGGTGTAAAAGATGTCACAACGCCTTTAACAGATGATCAAGATGTTCGTAATCAATTAATGTCTAAAGACAAAAAAACTGTTTTAGTTCCGGTTACTGTCAGTGGATCGGATGAAAAAGTTGAAAAAATAGCGAATCAGATTTATGATAGCGTGCCAAAAGACACTACGGCATATGTAACAGGTGCATCTCTTATTAATCAGGATTTTGCACACAGTTCAGAAGAAGGGTTAAAGAAAACCGAGTTTATTACTATCTTTTTGATTTTAGGTTTGCTTTTACTCGTTTTCCGTTCAGTCGTGACGCCGTTTATTCCTATTTTAATTGTGGGAATCACATACTTAATCAGTCAATCGTTACTAGGGATTTTAGTTAAAAATGTCGATTTTCCAATCTCAACGTTCACGCAAACGTTCTTAGTAGCTATTTTATTTGGAATTGGTACGGATTACTGCATTCTTTTACTTAATCGTTTCCGTGAAGAATTGGCAAACGGACATGATAAAGTAGAGGCCACGATCACGGCTTATCGTACAGCAGGAAGAACGCTATTTATCAGCGGAATTGCCGTATTTATTGGATTTGCAGCCATTGGATTTGCCAAGTTTGCCATTTTCCAGTCGGCTGTCGGGGTAGCAGTGGGCGTAGGTGTACTGCTAGTCATTTTATTTACTCTGCTTCCACTTTTTATGGTTACGCTTGGAGAAAAATTATTTTGGCCGTCTAAAAAAGTGGCTTCTCATAGCGATAATAAGCTGTGGGGCTTTTTAGGAAAAAAGGCAGTGGCGCGACCGTTCGTGTTTTTAGTCATTACAGCGATTATTACCGTGCCTTTTATTGTAACGTACGACTCAAAAGTATCGTTTGATTCTACTGCTGAAATAAGCAGTGATTATAAATCTATAAAAGGACTAAATGCTATCAGTGATGCACTGGGAGAAGGAAAAGCGTTTCCTGTCAATGTTATTATTAAAGGAGATAAAGAGTTAACAAAGGAGGATGTTATTCCTTATTTAGGAAATATAAGCAAAGCAATTGAAAAAGTGGATCACGTGGATTCTGTTATGACTATCACACAGCCTACCGGAGAAAAGATTGATGATTTATATGTTAATTCACAGTTAGGCTCTGTATCAAACGGAATCAAAGATGCTGTTAAAGGAATCGGAGATGTGCAAAAAGGATTAAGTGATGTTAAAAAAGGGCTAAATCAAATAGCTGACCAAACGGGTTCTGCTTCTAAAGAGAAATCTGGCGGGTCGCTTGCACCTGCTGCAGATGGATTAGCTCAAATTAATCAACAGCTGCAGCTTGTCAGCACTCAGCTCTCTACAACAGGAAATGTGCAGCAAGCGGTTCCGCAGCTTGTTGCAATCAGTAAACAGCTTACTACCATTCAAACCGGTCTCCAACAAGCAAATGAGAAGCTTTCAGCTCAGCAAGGTCAAATTGGAACGTTATCAGACAGTATCAATCAGTTAGCAAAAGGCGTTAACAGTGCGAATGACGGACTGACTAAGATCTCAGATGGCTTAACAAAAGCAACAGATATGCTTGATAACATGAGTGACAGGTCAACAGTTAGAGATACGGGTATTTACCTTCCAGCAGAAGTGATGAAAGATAAAGGGTTTAAACAATCCATCGATAACTATTCTTTTGCAGATGGAAAAGGAGTTAAGCTCAGTGTAGTGCTCGATCAAAATCCATATTCTGAAGAAGCCATTTCAACCGTAAAAAATATTGAAAAAGCGGTGGCAAGCGAAGTCGTTGATACGCCGTTTGAGCATACAGAAATTGTGTACGGAGGGGTATCGAGCTCAAATGCGGATTTAAAAGATTTATCTACAACGGATCTTTCACGCACAATGGTTATTATGATGATTGGATTGTTTATTGTGCTGACCATTTTATTCCGGTCAATGATCATGCCTGTATACATGATTGCTTCACTGCTGCTTACGTATTATACAGCAATGGGAATCTCAGAGCTTCTATTCGTGGATATAATGGGGAATGACGGAATCAGCTGGGCCGTGCCATTCTTTAGTTTTGTTATTTTAGTTGCCCTTGGAATTGACTATTCTATTTTCTTGTTAGACCGTTTTAACGAAGAAGTAAAAAGCGGCGTAGCAGAAGGGATGGTTACGTCTATGAGTAAGATGGGATCGGTTATTATTACTGCTGCTATTATCTTAGCCGGAACGTTTGGGGCTATGATGCCATCAGGTGTATTAACACTTGTTCATGTAGCAACGGTTGTTATTATTGGTCTTTTACTTTATGGCCTTGTCATTCTTCCGCTTCTTATGCCAGCGATTGTCGTAACGCTTGGAGAAGGAAACTGGTGGCCGTTTCTTCGAAAAAAAGAAAAATACAAAATAGAAGAATAATTTGTATATGATAGCTATATCAAAAATTAGATATCTGTTAGGAAATAGTGATACGCCTGTATAGCATTAAACATTATATAGGGTAAAAATGAAGGATAGATGAGCGTTATAAGACTGCTCTATCTATCCTTTTTGTATTATTGGAAAACGTGAGTATAGTTTAAAAGCACAATCAAGCAGGTGCTGTTATAAATACACTTAGTCGAATAAAAGACCTCTCATCAGGAAAACCTATAGTCAAAAACATGAGGGAGGTTTTTTTATGAAATTTGTAAATTTCTTAGCTAATCAGCGAGACAAACGACGGGAACAAATGCGCGAAGCAGGAACATGTCCAGATTGCTTAGGGAAACGATTCCACCATATTGGACTTTATTTTGTGCATGTTTATGAGTGTCCAAGCTGTCAAGGCAAAGAAGATATGTAATAAAATCTTCAGAAATAAGGCAAAGGCAGTCTCTATGCAGATTATGATGTGAAACCTTCTTATTTTAGAGAAGGTTTTTATTTTTTTGAAGGTGAACGGTTGCTTGTATGTTTTGTGTTAGCAACCTTTACATATTTATTTTCTGTCTAACTAGATTCGATTAGTATAGTTATTAAGTTACTTTAATGTCTCAAGTTAACAATTTAAATAAAAAGGAGGAAAGAATTAAGGATTAAGGAAAAAGAGACGCGTAACTTGCAATCATGTATCTCAAACTTTAAATATAAGGAGCTGAGGTGATATGACAATGTTACATTTAGATAAAGTATATAAAATATATGATAAAAAAAATATCGCCGTAAATGATTTTAACCTTCAGATTGGAGAGAAAGAGTTTGTTATATTTGTTGGACCTTCAGGCTGTGGTAAATCTACTACGCTGCGAATGATTGCAGGTCTAGAAACGATTTCAAAAGGTGATTTTTACATTGATGGAGATCATATGAACGAAGTAGCTCCAAAAGATCGTGACATTGCTATGGTCTTTCAAAATTATGCTCTTTACCCTCATATGACTGTTCGAGAAAATATGGCATTTGGCTTGAAGGTAAAAAAAATAAAGAAAGACGAAATTGATAGACGGGTAAATGAAGCAGCTAAAACATTAGGTCTAGAAACATATTTAGATAGAAAGCCAAAAGCTTTATCCGGAGGGCAGCGTCAGCGAGTTGCTTTAGGTCGTGCTATTGTTCGGGAAGCAAAAGTTTTCTTAATGGATGAACCATTATCTAATTTGGATGCGAAGCTACGAGTACAGATGCGTGCTGAGATTATTAAACTGCATCAAAGGCTGCAAACAACAACAATCTATGTGACGCATGATCAAGTGGAAGCTATGACAATGGCTACTCGCCTAGTTGTTATGAAAGAGGGGATTATTCAACAGATCGGAACTCCTCAAGATATTTATAGACATCCTAGGAATGTATTTGTAGGCAGTTTTATTGGATCACCCGCAATGAATTTTTTTCGGGGGTATCTCCAAGGCACTTATTTTATAATGGGAGAAACTAAAATACAGCTTCCTGATTTTCTAATACACGCTTTACATTCTCAAGGTCATAATGAGAAAGAGGTCATAATGGGTGCGCGTCCTGAACACATTGTATATCATAAAGAGGATAGTAAGAGAGAGTTGAACAATGAGTTTTGCTTCACTACGACACTAGATATGATAGAGGTACTAGGTGCTGAAACAATTTTATATGCTAGTTTAGAAAAGCAAACGTTTGTGGCTCGAGTGCCTTTTTTATGTGAGTTTGAAGCAGGGGACAAAAGCGCTTTTTCGTTGAATTTAACCTACGTGCATTTCTTTGATGGAGAAACAGAAGAGCGCATTTCTACAAATATAGATAAAAAAGTTAAATATTCTGATAAATGTATTGACTAGTTAACGTTTGCGGTTTAATATAACAATATATAACATTACATAATGTTGTATATCATATCTTATTTGAGGAGTGGGGAAAATGAGCAAAACAGCAGTGAATGTAAAAAGTGATGTGCAAGCCGTATTAAACGAATTAAAAAGCAAGCAAATTCGTAATGTGTTTTTCGTCGCGTGTGGAGGATCTTCTGCGATCATGTATCCAGCTAAGTATGTACTAGATCGAGAAGCTCAACATATTACATCCGATTTGTATAGCTCGAACGAATTTATCCACCGCAATCCGCAGCAGCTGGGAAAAGACTCCTTAGTTATTTTATGTTCCATGTCAGGAACAACTCCTGAGACTACAGAAGCAGCTAAGTTTGCTAAAAGCAAAGGCGCTTATGCTGTAGCCTTAACAAATGAACCTACTTCACCTTTAGCACACAGCGCAGATATTTTTATTAAGTATGAGTGGGGCAATGATATCGATGCTTTTGAAACAAATTTAGGCGTTTTATATCAGCTTGTATTTGGTCTCTTATACGTAGCAGAAGAAAATGATAAATTTGCAAAGTTAGTTACTAGCTTAGAAAATCTACAGTCTGTTTATGAAAAAGCTCTAGAATACGAAGCGAGCAACGCAAGGAAATTTGCTGAATCACATAAATCCGAACCGGTTATTTATACAATGGCCAGCGGCTCGAACTATGGAGCAGCCTATTCATTCAGCATATGTATCTTAATGGAAATGCAGTGGATTCATTCTCACGCTATTCACGCTGGAGAGTATTTCCACGGTCCATTCGAAATTATTGATGAAAACGTACCGTTTATCATCCTAGCTGGACTAGATGAAACGAGACCTTTAGAAGAACGCGCCTTATCATTCTCTAAACGATATGGAAAGAAATTAACTGTTCTAGATGCAAAAGCATATGACTTCGAAGGAATTGATAAAGATGTGCAAGGGTATATTGCTCCTCTTGTATTAAACCGTGTACTGCGTCAGTATGCCGAAGAATTAGCTGAAGCACGCAATCATCCTTTAAGTAAAAGACGCTACATGTGGAAAGTAGAATATTAATAATCTCCTAATAAAGATAGAAATCTGTATATTTTCCTTACGAGTTATACTATAATGTTATAAAACATTATAGTATAACTTATATATGAAAGCACTTACAATAAGGGGGTTTCTATATGAAAAAGACAAATTTAATCTTAGCCTCACTTTTAAGTTGTTCTTTAATGCTGGGGGGGTGTGCGGGAAAACAAACGTCTTCAGACTCAGACACAGGAAAGACAACATTAACATTCTTTCACAGATGGCCAAAAGAACCTGAAAAAAGCTACTTTGAAGAAGTTGTAAAAGAATTTGAAAAACAGCACCCTGATATTGATATTAAAACAGAAGCGGTGTTAAACGATTCGTATAAAGACAAAATTAAAGTTATGACAGGCACTAATACCCCTCCTGATGTGTACTTTTCTTGGAGCGATGAGTTTGCTAGACAATTTGTCAGAGGAAACAAAGCCTTAGATTTAACCTCTTATTATAAGAAGGATTCAGCGTGGTCTTCCAAGCTTGTTCAGTCTCAAATTAAACCATATACCGTTAATAAGAAAATTTACGGTGTTCCTGTCACAATGGACGGGAAAATGTTTTTTTACAACAAAGATATCTTCGATAAATTAGGATTAAAAGCGCCTACAAACTGGAACGAGCTATTAAATGTTTTAAGCGTGTTAAAAAAGAAGCATTATACAGCTTTAGAATTTGGAAGCCAGGATACGTGGACCATTTCTCACTACGTAGGAACCTTGAATCAGCGCATGGTAAAGCCTGACGTTCTTTCAAAAGACTATAATTCAAAAACTGGGACATTCACGGATAAAGGCTATGTAAAAGCTCTAGAAAAATTAGAAGAATTAGTTCCTTACTTTAATAAAAATACAAATTCGATTGATCATGAATATGCAAGACAACAATTTTCAAATGGAAAAGCAGCTATGTTTTATGCTGAAACCGCTGAAATTAAGCTTTTCGGTCCAACGAAATTTAAGATTGGCATGTTTAATTTTCCTAAATTAGAGGATGGAAAAGGAAATGCTACTAATTTAACTGGATCACCTGAAGGGTTTATGATTTCTTCTAAAACAAAGCATCCAAAAGAAGCGATGGAATTTCTTGAATTTTTAACATCAAAACAAATGGGTGAAAAGCTAGTAAAAGAAGTAGGGAAATACAGTGCAGTAAATGATACAGCTAACAGCAGTAATTCAACACCGGAGCAATTAGAAGCAGTAGATAATATTTTACAAGCCAAAGAGATGGCTCCATGGTTTGATATGGCAATCGATGCTCAAATTGCAGATGCTTATTTAACAGGGGCTCAGCTTATGCTAAATGGTGATAAAACACCTAAAGAAGTAATGAAAGATGTGCAAAAAGCTGCAGCCAGTGTTCGTGCTGAATCTAAAAAGTAAGGAAGTGAAAAAGCGATGTTAAAACGCAATAAGCTAACCCCTTATTTATATCTTCTTCCTGCTTTTGCTTTTTTACTACTTGTGTATATCCCTATTTTTCAGAATATTTGGGATAGTCTTTATGAGTGGAGCACATTTTCACCAGACAAAGTTTTTGTAGGAATAGATAATTATGTGCACTTATTTAAAGACCCTGTCTTTTATCAGGCACTCAAAAATAATATTCTTTATGCGGTCATTTCAATTATTTTTCAAGTGGGTGGAGGTCTAATTGTGGCTGCCGTTTTAGAAGATAAACTTATTCGAAGGTTTTCTCCTTTTTTTCGAACGGTTTATTTTTTACCAGTAGTCGTTTCGATGACCGTTATTGCCTTGCTGTTTACTTTTTTTTACAATCCTGAAGTAGGGCTTTTAAATCAAATGCTCAAAATGATCGGATTAGACTCATTGGCAAAACCTTGGCTAGGAGACAGTAATACGGCTATTTATGCAGTTATTGCTATATCTCAGTGGCAGTCTATCGGCTATATTGCCATGCTGTATATTGTAGCGATACAAAAAATCTCACCTGAATTGTATGAAGCAGCTGAAATAGACGGCGCTAATAAATTTAAAATGTTCTTTCATATTACTGTACCGCAAACAAAAGAAATGACATTTGTGGCTGTTATTTTAACCCTCACTGGTGCTTTTACAGTATTTAATGAACCTTATATTTTAACTGGAGGCGGACCGGGTACATCATCTGAAGTCCTAAGTACGTATTTATACAAAACAGCCTTTTCGAAAGATATGATGGGCTATGCTTCCTCAATTGCTACTGTCATTTTAATTATTACGCTGTTGATTTCTCTTGTTCAAATGAAAGCATTTAAAACAGGAAAGGAAGACGCTTGATGCAGATGCCTAAAACAAATGTCACCTTACCTAATGTTGTCAATACAGCCACTAAAGAAAGAAAAAAGAAGAGCTACACAGGTGTAACGATAGTATATGTCGGATTGATCGTCTATTTTATCGTCATTGCGTATCCTTTGCTTTGGATGATTATAAGTTCTTTTAAAAGCACGGATGAAATCTTTACGCACAGCTGGTCTATGCCGCATACTTGGCTAATTGAAAATTATGTGACAGCGTGGAAAAGTGGAATATCTTCTTACTTTTTAAACAGTGTAATCGTCACGGGCGCGTCTTGTTTTTTGACGGTGCTGGTCAGTGCGTTAGGAGCTTATGGACTATCACGCTTTGAGTTTCAAGGAAAAGCTTTTGTCCTCATTATATGTCTCGGAGGGCTTATGCTTTCTCCTCAGGTAAGTTTAATTCCTTTGTATAGCATTATTCAAAAACTTGGAATCTATAATACACACTTGGCACTGATTCTGCCTTATGTTGCTTATCGAATTCCTTTAACCATCTTGTTAATTCGAGCTTATTTTCTTTCGATTCCAAAAGAACTAGAGGAAGCAGCTCGGTTAGATGGATGTACAAGCTTGGGGATTTTATTTCGAATTTTTATCCCAATGAGCACGCCCATTCTATTAACAACGACAATTTTGACAGCTTACTACACATGGAATGAATTTATGTTTGCCATTATCTTTATCGACGACGACAGTTTGCGTACAATCCCAGCAGGATTAATGCAATTTAGAGACGCTTTGCAAACAGATTGGGGGGTATTACTAGCTGGACTCACCATTTCAGCAGCACCGATTGTTATGTTGTTTTTATTTATGCAAAAATATTTTATCCGTGGCATTGCTAACGGAAGTGTTAAATAATAGGAGGACAAGCAGATGAAACTAATTGGAGTAGGGGATAATGTAGTAGATTACTATAAAGATCAAGGAAAGATCTATCCAGGCGGCAACGCGCTAAATGTGGCCGTATTTTATAATAGATTGAGCAATCATCAGTCTTCCTATATGGGAATCGTGGGGAATGACGAATCGGCAGAGCATGTAGTAAATACTTTGCAGCAAGAAAAGATGGAGATTAGCAGAGTAAGAAGAGCTGTAGGAGAAAATGGAATGGCGGTTGTAACACTTGATGAACAAGGTGACCGAGTTTTTGTAGGATCAAATAAAGGGGGCGTTCAATCTAGATTAAAACTAATGCTGAATGAATCGGATTTAACCTATATTCGCCAGCACGATCTTCTTCATACGAGCGTTTTTAGTCATTTAGAATCTGACCTTCCGTTGCTACATAAAATCATTGATATTTCCTTTGATTTTTCTACGAGATACGATGAGGAATATTTACAGCAAGTATGTCCATATATCAGCTATGCATTTTTCTCAGGAAGCAGCCTGCCAGAAGAAGAGTGTATGAATTTAATAAAGCGAGTACACCTGTTAGGAACCAGTGTCGTATGCGTGACAAGAGGAGAAGAGGGAGCTTTATTATCAGTCGAAAATCAGTTATTTAAACAGCCTATAATTCCTACAAATGTAGTGGATACGCTTGGGGCTGGAGATTCTTTTATAGCTGGCTTTCTTTCTTCTTATCTACCAGAAAAAAACATAGCCAAAGCCCTCCATAATGGATCATTGGTGGCATCACAAACTTGTCAAAATTACGGAGCATTTGGATATGGAAAAGAATATCATACAGACTGTGAAATGGTTCTAAAATGAATAAAATAGCGCCTTTGCTTTTGAAGCAAGGCGCTATTTTATTAAGAATTAGAACTGTCTATAGTGAACGTAACGCGATTCGCAGGGTAGTGTAGAAAAGATGAATGAATCGGTCTTTTTTGTGCATCATACGCCACTTTTTCCACTTTAAACAGCGGCTCTCCGACTTCACATTCTAAATGTTTTGCTTCATCCACATTTGCAAATACCATGTTCAATAATTTTTTATTATGAACCGGAGCAATATTGTACTTGTTTTTTATAGTATCGTACATTGAAACTGAATTATGGACGTGCTGATCTAAGTGTGGTAACAATTCTAAGGAGTAGTGAGAAATTTCTAAGGTAAGAGGCTGGTCGTCATAATACAGAATGCGCTGCAGTTCAAGGACTTCACTTTCTGGAGGGATTGATAACATCTTTGCCACATGAGCTTTTACAGGTTTTATACCAAAAGATAAAATTTTAGTCTGCGGTACTTTCCCTAATTCCGACATATACTCTGTATGCCCATTAACGGCAAACAGCTCTCTCTTAGCTTTTGGATATTGAACAAAGGTTCCTTTTCCTTGCTGACGTATCAGAAGGCCTTCTTCTACTAAATCTAATACGGCTTTTCTTACCGTAATCCGACTTACTCCGTATATATCGCACAAATCCGTTTCAATTGGAAGTTTTTCACCCGGAGTATAAACTCCTTTATTAATATCTTCTGTAATAGCCTGTTTTAACTGCATATATAAAGGCGTAGAGCTATGAGTATTTAGCTTCATCTTTTTCCTCCTCTTTCCTAAATACTTTCTTTTGAATATAATTATATTATAACGTAATGTGATGTTATATTACAATTTGCCTTTCTTCCTTTTTATCATGTATGTTTGATACAAAAGAAAGAAAAGTTGGCGAATTCAAAGTTCTATAGCATTCACCTTTCTTTTCTATTAATTGAAAACATGGGTAATGGTTAGACAAGCAATAGAAAATATGCAACAATTTTTATTACTAGCTTCTTCAACATAAGATAAAATAGAAGGTAAGAACTTTATAAAAAGGAGATTTCGCCATGGGTGAAAAAAAGAATATTGATATAGGTGGCCTTAGTTTTGCTTGGGATTTAGAAAAAGGACAATTTAGCTTTGAAGGAGAAGATGCGATCCTTTTTTGGATTTCTTCTGCGATGAAAACATTGTTTGACACAATCGAAGAAATATCTGGGGAAGAGGCAGCTTCTGTAGTACTAGAAACCACTGGTTTCCGACAGGGATTAGTAGTAGGAGAGTACTTTCAAAATATGAAAGGCGTAACGGTTTTTGAAGCGGCTGAGTTAATTACCAATACATACGCTTCGGCTGGATGGGGAAAAACTACTATCAAATATTTAAATCCTGAAAGTAAAACTCTATCTGCTGAATTAAAAGACAGTTGGGAACATAAAATTAACGTTGCGCAAAAGAAAACAAAGGGAGGAAATTTTCTTCCGGCCCATTATGCAGGGATTTTCACAGGACTATTCGGAACAAATATTTGGTACAAGGTGATTCAACATCAAATAGAAGGGCATGAATGCACCACAGTAGAATACTTCCCTTCTAACATTGATATCACTCAAAATATTCATCAATTAGCGAGAAGAAAAGAAGCGCAGAAAATAGAACATTTACAAAACATTGTAGCAGAAAAAACAGCAGAGTTAAAAGATCTTATTAAAAAGCTTTCTTCTCCTATTATTCCGGTTTTGGAAGGCATAGTCGTCGTTCCTTTGATTGGCAAATACGACGAGGATCGAACGGAAGATTTGATTGTCAATACATTAAATAACCTCCCAAAACACCAGGCTAATTATCTTGTGCTGGATTTAACCGGATTGGATAAAGAACTTACTGAATATACGGCAAGTCTTATTGAAAAATTAGGTGCAGCAGCGTCCCTAGTTGGTACGAAAACAATTTTAGTAGGGATTTCTGCTGACTTAGGCTTAGTTATATCAGAGACCCATATTGATTTATCAAAATATGATTGTTTTCAAACATTGCAGCACGGCATTCATTATGCATTGGCACAAAGCGGACGAAGCATCGTTTAAAAGATATATTTGAAATATAACAAAATCCACTCATTCAGCATCATAACAAGTCTCTTTATCAAAGAACGGAAATGAATTGAAGGATTTCATTTTTTAAAAGAGGAATTGACATGAAACCAAAAGGTGTTATATTATTTTTATATAAAACCTTTTGGTGTTATTTTTTGAAAAGGAGAATGAAGATAACGATGAATGATAAAAGTGTAGTAGAAGATGTAAAACAGACGATAATATTTAACGCGCCGATTCAAAAAATTTGGGATAAAGTAGCAACAGCAGAAGGGCTCCAACAATGGTTCATGCCTAATGATTTTCAGCCTCAGGTAGGATATGAATTTCATTTACAATCGCCTTTTGGCCCATCTCCGTGTAAAGTATTAGAAATAGATGCACCAAACTATCTTTCTTTCTCTTGGGATACGGATGGATGGGTCGTTTCATTTACCTTAAAAGAAATGGGTAATCAAACTGAATTTACGCTTATTCATAGCGGGTGGAAAGAAGCTGAAACACTTCTTGAAAAAGCAAACGAAAAGAGTTCAGTGGTACGAGATAGAATGAGCTACGGGTGGATTAGTCTCGTAAATGAAAAACTTCGAAAGGTTGTTGAAAACTAAATGACTTTATCAGCTGCCAAGCATGATATCTTTCAAGCCATTGCTGATCCTACTCGAAGAAAAGTACTTGAGCTGCTTTCTGAAAAAGAATTGCCTATATCAGAAATAACGTCTCATTTTTCAATAAGCCGTACCGCTATTGTCAAGCATCTTCATATACTTTCAGAAGCAGACTTAGTCCATGGACAGAAAAAAGGCAGAGAAAAAGTGTATTGTCTCCAGCCAGAGCCTTTAAAAGAGATACAAGATTGGCTTTCTTACTACGAGCAATTTTGGACGAACAAATTATCTATTCTTCAGCATATTGTTGAAAGAGATGAAGAAAGAAATCAATAGAAAAGCATAAAAACGCTTTTTATAAGGAATATAGCAAAGCCAGTCGTTAAAAAGACTGGCTGTTTTACATAAAAGCTGGTTTTATTCTAGAAGGACAAATAAAAGAACGATGCAGAACAACATAGGACATTTCTTGAAACAAAAAGATAGACCTTTAGAAGAAAAAAAGGGGGAAACAGAGCAATGAATAAGCTTTTATTTTATGGGACGAGCGATGCTCAAGGAGTGCCTCGATTATTATGTGACTGTAAAGTATGTACACAAAAAGATCAATTAAATCAGCGCACAAGGCCTAGTGCACAGTTTACAATAGACGGTAACGTGTTTTTGATTGACGTATCACCTGATTTTAAGCATCAATTTCATTTATACAATAACAAAAAAATCCCTTCTACCGTTTTTATTACTCATCCTCACAATGACCATGTGGCTGGTTTAGGAGATTTAGCCGACTTATGCTATTGGAATAATGTAAATACAGAAGTCGTAGGAGCGCCTGAAGTCATCAACGAGTTAATCGAAAGATTTCCTTATCTCGCAAAAAGAAAAGGGCTCACCTTTAAAGGAACGTTAAAATGGGATAGTGGAGAAACAACCCTTACGTTTCATAAAGTAAATCACGGATTTAACGGTCATTCCTACGGTATTGTGGTTCATCAAAAACAAGGCGAACGCTGGGCGTATGTATCCGATTCTTTTAATGTGACAAAAGAACAGTGGCAGCCCTTTTACCACTTAGATTTACTGATATTTGGTACATCTTTCTGGAAAGAATATCTTCAAAAAGAAAAAAGATCCGTATATGACGTGACAGAGGCAATGGAGATCAAAGCGAAGCTACAGGCCAAAAACATGGTGTTTACTCATTTATCACATGATATTGATATCCAAAAGCACGCCGAGATGCTTTCAGATGAAAACGTAAGCTTTGCCTATGACGGACGCGAGATTTTATTACCCTAAAGCAATACATAAAGGCATAAAAGGTTTCATTTAAAGAAGCAGCGTAGCTAAAGCGCTGCTTCTTTAAGTTTGTAAATTAGATATGTTCGATAAAGTTGCTCACAACTTTGTTAAATCGATCGCTTTCTTCAAGAAAAGGGCAGTGGCAGCTGTTCTCAAAAACTTCAAGTACAGAACCTGAAACCAGCTTTTGAATATGTCTTCCAGCTGCTACCGGAATGAGCTTTTCTTCTTTTCCAAAGCATAGTAAGGTAGGGATTGCAATAAACGGTAGAAAATCTCGATAGTCCACTATGGATTGATCAAACAAAATAGCACTGGCTATCGACTCAGGCATTTTCGTTACTTCTTTCATAACCCAATGTTTATCTTCTTCAGTTAATTCATCCTTAAACATAAGCGGAATAAAATTTTCTAATGTACTTGTTCGATCAAGCTGAATACCCTGCATGAGCGAAATAAGCGCAGGTAAATCAAATGCACCGATCGGAAAGTCGGGCCATTTAAAATCTGAAGCCATTTCATCTACAATAATATTTCCTTTTACATTTTCTTGACCAAATTGTTTCAAATATTCCCACACAACAAAAGCACCCATCGACCAGCCTACTAATATGACGTCTTTTAATTGATGAGTGGTTATAAACTCATGCACATCATGAGCATAAGTGGAAATTGTATGGCCGTATGGAGTATGACTTGAATTTCCATGTCCTCTTAAATCCAAAAGAATAGTTTGATACTGTTTTGAAAAAAAAGAAAGCTGGTTATGAAAAAAACGACTGCTCATCCAAACTCCGTGAATGAAAATAATAGGTGTTCCTTCCCCTTGTTGTTCATAGTACAAAGTTGCACCGTCTTTTAATGTATAAAAAGGCATCATTTTTGCCCCCAATCTCAAAGATTTATATCTCATCATGTATGCGCGGGCACATTCATGTAGAACGTATCCCGTCAATAAAATTTTTATTGAAGAACAAACCCTAGAAGTAAACGCTTTGATATGTTATACTATTACAGGCTTAAATACTGTATGTTTTTGAAACAATCATTCACTGTAATACTTTTTAGATAGAGGCATCCTTATAAAAAGGATGTTGTTTTTGTCGTAATGTACCTTTAAGTAATGAATTGTTACCATCAATTCGGTTCACAATAACCGACCTACATGCATTATATCTTGCAAATATAAACAGATAGGTGGAAGAAGCAACATGACTGAAAGAAAACCATATCAAGTACTACTATATTATTTGTACACTCCAATTGAAAATCCTGAAGAGTTTACAGATCAGCACTTAGCATTTTGTAAAGAGCTTGAATTAAAAGGACGTATTTTAATTGCGGCTGAAGGGATCAATGGAACGGTATCAGGAACAGTTGAACAAACAGATAAATACATGGAAACGATGAAAAATGATCCTCGTTTTGAAGGTATTGTATTTAAAATAGACGAAGCAGATGAACATGCGTTCAAAAAAATGCACGTGCGTCACCGTAAAGAATTAGTAACTCTTCGATTAGAAGAAGATGTGAATCCTCTTCGCGTAACGGGTAATTACTTAAGCCCAAAAGAATTTCATCAAGCGATGCAAGATGAGAATACGGTCGTAATTGATGCACGAAATGATTATGAATACGATTTAGGTCATTTCCGAGGAGCTGTTCGTCCGGATATTCGAAACTTCCGTGAGCTTCCTGAATGGATTCGCGACAACAAAGATCAGTTTGAAGATAAAAAAATCTTAACTTACTGCACAGGCGGTATTCGCTGTGAAAAATTCTCTGGGTGGCTTCTTGAAGAAGGTTTTGAAGACGTAAGCCAGCTTCATGGAGGGATTGTAACATACGGAAAAGACCCTGAAGTACAAGGTGAACTATGGGACGGTCAGTGCTATGTATTTGATGAACGCATCAGCGTACCAGTTAACCAAAAAGAGCATGTGATTGTCGGAAAAGACCACTTTACCGGTGAGCCTTGTGAACGTTATGTTAACTGCGCAAACCCAGAATGCAATAAGAAAATCTTAGCTTCTGAAGAAAATGAACACAAATATTTACGCGCTTGTTCACATGAATGCCGAGTGAGCCCTCGTAACCGCTATGTAAAAGAACACAGTTTAACAGAAGAAGAGTTTGCAGCACGTGTTAAAGAGCTCGAAAAAGAACACGTAACTTTATAATAAAAAAAAGCAGCACGCTATACAAAGCGTGCTGCTTTTTTTTATGAAAAGATTCTCTTAGAACCTGGTGTTTAAAGAATGTCATACAACGGGTATTTATGAAAAAGGAAAGATATTCCTAGCTTTTTTTATTTGTTTAAAAGAATATTTTTTTGAGAAAGCGATTATAAAAAATGATTGTACATAAAAACGAAAAAGGAGCTTGAAAATGGAAGCAAAAATTGAAAAAAAGTACGATGGCCGTTTGCTTGAAGGACCCCTATGGGATGAAGAAAATCAAAAATTAGTGCTAGTAGACATCTTAGATAAAAAGCTTCTTACGTATGATCCAAAAACGACAACCTTAGAAGATATTGCTCTTCCTTCAGTCGTTACAAGTGTTTCTAAAACCAATCATTCAAAATTGATTGTCTCCACCCGTAATCAGCTGCTTTTAGTTGATAAAAACAAAAAGAATCATGAAGAGTATATCCGTTTAGATACTCTTGAAAAAACCATGCGTTTTAATGACGGGAAATGTGATCCATATAATCGCTTTTGGATTGGAACGATGAGTGAAGAAGATGAAGAAGGAAAAGCCCAGCTGTACGTAGTAGATGAAAAAGGTGTCATTAAGAGCGCTAAAGAAGGATTAAGCGTGTCAAACGGGCTAGCTTGGAATCGAACAGGAGACAAATTCTTTCTGGTTGATTCACCGAAAAATAAAATTATGTCTTATTCATTTTCGAAAGAAACAACAAGGCTCGAAGATGAAAAAGTGGTGATTGACCTTTCAGATATGGACGGGTTTCCTGATGGAATGACAATTGATGAACACGACCGATTATGGGTAGCGCTTTGGGGAGGTTCGAAAGTCATTTGTGTAGATCCAGATAAAGGAGAAATTATAGAATCTATTCATCTTCCTGTTTCCAATGTAACCTGCTGTACATTTGGAGGAGACGATTTACAAACCTTATTTATCACCACAGCTAAGGAAGAAGAAAAATACGAAGAAGCTGCCGGCTCTCTTTTTTCATGCCGAGTAGGAGTAAAAGGCGTGCCGGCTTATACTTACGTGTACTAGATAAGTGCTTATCAAAATGTAATGATTCCTAAAGCCCAGTAACGAAAGATGTTACATGCAGCTTCTACAATTCCTTTACATTGTGTTCATTTCTTTACATTTTATTCTTTATGTGGAAGAGGAATAAAACATGGGGACAACGAATTTCCATAAAGAAGCCTTTTAAAGAATATGAACACTTCTATTGGGTAATAATGGGGAAAGGTACAAAAGGAGGAATTGTTTTGGAACAAACATTGTATGAAAAAGTGGGCGGACAAGAAGCTATTGAAAAAGTAGTTGATTATTTTTATTCTGAGCTCGTGTTAAAAGATGAAACGGTCAGTCACTTTTTCGAGCATACGGATATGGATAAACAGCGTCGACATCAAGCCAAATTTATAAGCTTTGCCTTAGGTGGACCGAATCAATATTCAGGAAAGTCGATGGCCAAAGCACATGCAAATATGAATATTCAACCCGAACATTTTAATGCAATTGCTAAGCACCTTCACGATGCACTTGCTCACTTTAATGTTGAAGAGCCGGATATTGACCAAGCATTAAATAAAGTTGAATCCCTAAGAAATGATATTCAATATAAATAAATTATAAAAAAGAAGGTTACTGTGACCTTCTTTTTTTGTGCTCAAACCTGTGATGTATGAAGGAAACATGGAAAAGACATCGTAATATGATAAAAATGCAATAGGTAAAAATATTTATCGAAAGTCTGGGAGTGGGAGTATGTCAGCAATTAATGGGAAGCAATACGTAGAGAGAATTAATCAATTAAAAGCAAATGTATGGGTTGATGGCAAGCTCGTAACAGGCAATATATCAGAACATCCGGCTTTTAAAGGAGCCATTAACAGTCAAGCTAAACTTTATGATTTTCAGCATGATAAAAAAATTAAAGATATCATGACATACCAATCTCCGGATTCTGAGGATTTTTTTGGTACATCTTATTTACAGCCTACAACAAAAGAAGAGTTAAAAAAACGACGAGAGATGACTCAGCAATGGGCGCAATTAACCCATGGTATGATGGGAAGAAGTCCGGATTATATGAATACCGTATTGATGGCTTTTGCATCCTCTGCAGAACTCCTGAGAGGAACAGAAAACTGCTTTCCTGAAAACATCATTTCTTATTATGAATATGTAAGAGAGCACGATTTATCGCTCACTCATACATTCATCGATCCTCAAGCTAATCGAATCCAATTTTATTACGAGCAAAACGACGAACCGATAGCAGCAAAAATAGTTGATAAAACTAATGAGGGAATCGTTATCCAAGGCGCGAAACTGCTTGCTACACAGGGTGGAATGACGGATGAGCTGCTCGTACTGTCTTCAGCGGGCATTCAAGGAAAAGAAAAAGGATTTGCTTTTTCGATTCCAAGTAATACAAAAGGAATTAAATTTATTTGTAGAGAATCATTTGCAGGAAAAGATTCGGCGTTTGATTATCCATTAAGTTCTAGATTTGAAGAAATGGATACAATTGTTGTCTTTGAGCATGTATTAGTACCATGGAACCGCGTGTTTTTCTATGAAAATGCAGACGTATCAAATACATTCCTTGCTTCTAGTTCCTTCTCAGCTTTTGCTCTGCATCAGGTAACTTCAAGGAGAATTGTCAAAACAGAGTTTGTATTAGGGATTGTACAATCTCTGATCGAAACCATTAACATTATAGACTATCCGCATGTACGAGAAAAAGCAACGGAGCTTATTATTGCGTTAGAAACGATGAAAGCTCTCGTGATGAAAGCAGAAGAAGAAGCGGAGATTGATCTATGGGGATACATGCGTCCAAATGAAACTACACTTCGTATTGCCGCAAATATATTTTCAAAAACATATCCTACCTTTACAGAGATTATCCAGCTTTTAGGTGCAAGCGGACTAATGGCAATACCAACAGAAAATACGTGCCGCTCATTGGTTAAAGAAGATATTACGCGTTATTTGCAAGCTAAATCGAGAGGGGCAGAAGATCGAATTAAGCTTTTTCGACTAGCGTGGGATTTAACTATGAGTCCGTTTGGCACAAGAGAAACACTGTATGAACGTTTTTTCTTTGGAGAGCCTGTACAGTTAACCAGTTATCTGTACTTATCTTATGATAAAGAGCGCTATGTACAGAGAGTAACCGATTTTTTGAAAAGTTAACGGAGAAAACGATTCTCCGCTGGGTATGATAGTTTAGTTACCAAAACAGCGGAGATGCTTATTGAATAAATTTTAAAAATCTGCAATAATTTTCAAGGAATCATTTCTGTGAAAATACTAAGGAATGCTATAAAGATAGGATGTTACAATGAAGCAATTAATCTATTTTGGTTTAGAACAAGCAAAATCTTGTGTTTTTCCTGTTATCATTTTTCTTACGTTGGCTATGACAAAAATAATTGAAGTACCGTTTATTTCTAGATATGACCTTATTTTATTAGTCTGTCTAGGAACTCAAGTTTTAATGGTGATGTTTAAACGAGAAACGCTTGATGAAGTAAAAGTCATCGCAGTATTTCATTTAATTGGACTAGCGTTAGAACTCTACAAAGTTCATATGGGCTCATGGAGCTATCCAGAAAAAGCTTTCACTAAAGTCTGGGGAGTTCCGCTGTACAGCGGATTTATGTATGCTAGTGTAGCCAGCTACATGTGCCAAGTGTGGAGAAGGCTTGAATTAAAGCTTACGAATTGGCCTTCTACGTGGATTGTCAGTATACTAAGTATGGCTATTTACCTTAATTTTTTCACGCATCATTTTATTTACGACTTCCGCTGGTTTTTAAAACTTTTTACTTTACTTATTTTTTATCGAACTTTTGTATATTTTACGGTTAACAAACGTACATATCGCATGCCTTTAGTATTGTCTTTTGTACTGATTGGCTTTTTCATTTGGATCGCTGAAAATATCGCAACATTTTTTGGAGCATGGCAGTATCCAGATCAACAGCAGCAGTGGACAATGGTTCATATAAGTAAAATTAGCTCTTGGCTTCTTCTTGTGATTATTAGTTTCTTGATTGTTGCTTTACTAAAGCATTTAAAAGAAAATCAAAACCAATTTAAACAAAGGGAGAAATCAAAAGAAACAAATGAAATATATGAAAGATAAAAACATAACTATGTATATGTACATACACGCTATTAATATGAAGTGCAGGATCTTTGGAGGCCTATATGCAAGAATATATTTTTTATCTTCCCTATTTTAAATCAGCGGGGAAGACCGTAGCAGTTACAAATGAAAATGGAGAAAACGTCGGACAGCTTAAGAGAGCGCATAAAAATATGTGGACGAAAAGTATTGATTTTTTAACTCGTGATGGACTTCCAGTTTTAGATTCTATTTCTTGGTTTCCTATCTTCTCCTGCGGCTTAAAGGTACATTTACAAGTTCAATGGGAAGGAAGAACGGTGCTTATTGATCACGTGGAAAAACACCGGTGGGTGATAAAAGAAAATGGAAAAACAGTGGGGTATCTATTAGGTAAAGGAATAATTAAAAACGCAGGGGAACAAGAAATTAGATGGTTAAATAACGTCTACATGTTAAGCAGTCATGAAGCCATAGAGGAAGCGTGTATTTTTAATCAAAAAAGAGAAAAAGTCGCGGAGTTTAAATCAGACCTTTTTCATTTTAAAGAAGGCAAACACTCAATAAGAGTAATAGAAGAACTGCCGGTACCCATTTTTATCGCTTCTTACTATATAACCAATTTTATTATGTTATACATATAATCAGGCGCAGAGTGATTCTGCGCCTGATTTTTATATCATGATTTTACAAATATCATTTGTGAATTCAACGGGATCACTAATAGATAAGCCTTCAATTAAAAGAGCCTGGTTATATAATAGATTTGTATAAAGGTCTAATTTCGCTTTATCATTTTCAAGTGCTTCTTTTAAAGAAGCGAATACATCATGATGTACGTTAATTTCTAGCACTTTTTCTGCTTTTACATGCTGATTGTCAGGCATAGCACTTAAAATTTTCTCCATTTCAATCGTTACTTCACCATCAGCCGATAAGCACACGGGATGTGTTTTTAAACGTTTAGACGCGCGGACATCTCCTACTTTTCCCGCCAAAGCTTTCTTCATATAGTCAAATAGCTCTTTATTCTCTTTTTCCTCAGACTCATTGAGCTGTTCTTCTTCTGATTCAATCCCTAAGTCACTGCTTGAAACAGATTTAAATTCTTTTTCTTCATACGTCATTAACATTTTAATCGCAAATTCATCGATATCTTCTGTGAAATACAGAATTTCGTACCCTTTATCTGCAACCAATTCTGCTTGAGGAAGCTTTTCAATTCGGTCGTACGATTCGCCTGATGCATAATAGATATACTTTTGATCCTCAGGCATGCGCGATACATATTCGTCTAGTGTTACGAGCTTTTTCTCTGTAGAAGAATAGAATAAAAGCAGGTCTTTTAATACGTCTTTGTTGCTGCCAAAGTCACTGTAAACACCGTACTTCAGCTGGCGGCCAAATGATTCATAAAACTTCTCGTACTTTTCACGTTCGTTTTTAAGTAAGCTTTTTAATTCATTTTTGATTTTCTTGCCGATGTTTTTGGCAATCAGCTGAAGCTGTCGGTCTTGCTGCAAAATTTCACGTGAAATATTAAGAGATAAATCTTCAGAATCTACCATACCTTTTACAAAGCTAAAGTAATCCGGAAGAAGATCTGCACATTTATTCATAATTAAGACGCCGTTTGAGTAGAGTTCAAGTCCTTTTTCAAATTCTTTTGAGTAGTAATCAAACGGACTATTTTCTGGAATAAATAAAATAGCATTGTAGCGAATCGTTCCATCCACATTAATATGAAGGTGAGTGAGCGGTTTATCAAATCCGTAGCGCTTTTCTGAATAAAACTGCTCATAGTCTTCTGAAGTCAATTCATTTTTATTTTTCTTCCAGATCGGTACCATACTGTTGATAACTTGCTCTTCTGTATAATCTTCTAGCTCGTTATCAGAACCTTCTTTAGGACGTTTTTCCGTTATGTCCATTTTAATCGGGTAGCGGATAAAGTCTGAATACTTTTTAATAATTTCTTTTAAACGATAATCTTCTAGATACTCATCATATGTTTCATCTTCTGTATTTTCTTTAATTTTTAAAATAATTTGAGTCCCAACCGTTTCTTTTTCGCACCGCTCGATTGTATAACCATCAGCACCAGTAGATTCCCATTTATAGGCTTCATCGCTGCCTAACGCTTTACTAATCACGGTCACGACATCTGCCACCATGAACGCTGCGTAAAACCCAACGCCGAATTGGCCGATAATCGTGTGCCCGTCCTTTGTTTCATTTTCGTTTTTAAACGCAAGGGAACCGCTTCGCGCAATTGTGCCCAAGCTGCTTTCAAGCTCTTCTTGCGTCATGCCAATTCCAGTATCCGTAATGGTTAAGGTACGGTTAGTTTTATCTGGTGTTACTTTTATGTAATAGCTTTCTTTGTTAAAACGCAAGGAGTCGTCTGTTAAGGCTTTGTAATAAATTTTATCGATTGCATCACTTGAATTTGATAGAAGTTCTCTCAAAAATACTTCTTTTTGAGAATAGATGGAATTAATCATCATCTCTAATAATCGCTTTGATTCAGCTTTGAATTCTTTTTTTGACATAAGAAATTCTCCTTTCCAAATAGGGCTTATAAAACAATTAGCACTTGAGTGGATAGAGTGCTAATCACTCTTCTTATTTAACATGTATTAGGGTATTTGTCAATATATTAGGAGATTCACTAAAGAGATTAAAAATTAGACTGAAAAAAGCAAACTTTTAAAAAAAGGTTGAACGTTCTGAAAGAGTTTGCTAGAATATACTTAATTTCAAAGACTATATGTGACTGGCGAAACGCGGATAACCGTGAGGAAGCATATAGTGACGTAGCCGTTCGCCTGGGCAGAGGTAAGGGATTAATACATATCTCTTACCTCTTTCTGTTTAGGGGGAGAGGATATAGAAGTTATCACATATGTAGGCTAAAAAACCAGACTTTTTAAAAAATTAAAAATGAAGTTCCTTTATCCAAAGGTAAAAACATGTAAAACTACGATGATAATCAGAGGAGAGTACAAAATGAGCACATTAACATTAAAAAAAGTACAAACAATCAAAACATTAAACAACATTGCACAAAAAGGTCTAAATGTTTTTAATCAAGAAGGTTATCAAATTGACAACGACAGCGAAAATCCAGATGCGATTGTCGTGCGTAGCTTTAACATGCACAGCATGGCATTTGACCAAAATTTAAAAGCTATTGCACGAGCTGGAGCAGGGGTTAATAATATACCGGTGGACGCTTGCACGGAGCAAGGTATCGTTGTATTTAATACGCCAGGAGCTAATGCAAACGCAGTAAAAGAAATGGTTTTAACTACAATTATGGCTTCTTCTCGTAACTTATTTGCTGGAGTTGAATGGACAAAAGGATTGGATGGCCAAGGTGATCAAATTCCTAAGTTAGTTGAAGCAGGTAAAAAACAGTTTGTTGGAAAAGAAATCAAAGGTAAAACGTTAGGCGTTATTGGTTTAGGTGCAATTGGTGCTCTTGTAGCAAACGATGCGCTTGATTTAGATATGGACGTAATTGGTTTTGATCCATTCATTTCTGTTAATACAGCTTGGAATTTGTCTCGCAACGTACAGCGTGCAATGTCTCTAGAAGAACTATTTGCAGCATCTGACTATATTACGGTTCACGTTCCATTAACGGACGATACAAAAGGTGTTTTCAACAAAGAAACGTTTAGCATCATGAAACCTGATGTTCATATTTTGAACTTCTCACGCGGTGAGCTTGTAAACGAAGAAGATATGAAAGCTGCTCTTGAAAGTGGAAAAGTTGGACGATACATTACAGATTTCCCAAATCAAAATGTCTTGAACATGAAAAATGTTGTGCCAATTCCTCATCTAGGGGCATCAACTCAAGAATCAGAAGAAAACTGTGCGGTAATGGCAGCACGTCAAGTGAAAAATTTCTTAGAAACAGGAAACGTTAAAAACTCAGTGAATTTCCCGAATGCATCTCTTCCTTACACTGGGAAAAAACGCGTAGCTGCTTTCCATCACAACGTGCCGAATATGGTAGGACAACTTACGCAAGTATTCTCAAACTACAATTTAAACATCGCAGATATGGTGAACAGAAGCCGCGGTGAATATGCGTATACAATGATCGATATTGACAATCAAGTAAGTGACGAGATTGTGCCTGAGCTAGAAGAAAAAATCGGTCAAATTGAAGGAATTATTACAAGTCGTATTATCTAATTTGGTTTCCGTCATATTTTAGTGTTACAGCCCTAACTTAGAAAAGTTAGGGCTGTTTTTACATGGTGTTTACCTCATATCAATTCCTTCATTCTCATAGCATATAGAAATACCTTTAAAGAGGTGAACGTTTTGTCCGGAGAACTGATAGGAATTTTGATAGGGTCGCTCATCGCGCTGGCAGGAACATTCATTACGTCTGTCGTAGCTATAGTGATGTCGAAAGAGCAATACAAACAAGAGCTTCGCAAAGCATTTATCCAAAAGAAAGTTGATGCCTATACCCATGTGTGTCAAGTTATTCTAGCTATAAAAAACGATTTACTTACAAAAACTGTTTCTTCAGCCGGCTTAAACTGGACGGCTCAATCTATTAACAAACTAGCAGATGTGTGTATTACGGAAGGGCTATGGATCGATGAAGAAGACAGCAAAAAGCTGGAGGTTCTGCAGAAGCAGCTTTCAAAATTTGTATTTGATGAAATAGAACTGTCTAGACATGATATTCTCACAGCCTGTTATGAAATTGTTGAATATTGTGAAAAAAAGGTAAGGATTCTTCATTCTATGACTACAAAAGAATAGGTGATTCCTACTTTAAGAAGTGATAGTAGAAGTATTAAAAAAGCATCGGAATATAAAGTCAAAAAACAATCCGTTTATACACCAGCAGTCGACGAGGGCATTAAGCGATAGGAAAAGATAGGCTCAGTATCGGGTCTATCTTTTTGCGTTTATATAAAGATTAAATATATTTCTAAATGCATGTGTCCAAGCATTTATAGAAAAACTTCATAAAATATAGTACAGAAAGGAGATGATTGTATGTCGAATTACGAGTCGAGTAAACCTTATATTAAAGCCGTTAATATACCTAATCCTTTATATCAATCTTTAAAAGGAGACTATTTTGTCGGACAAACTGAGCCTATTCGTTTTGGTGGAAATAGAAATGCTTGGGGCGGGTTAGTTAACCCTTCCGGCTCCGGAGTAGATTTATTTGTGAATGCTTTTACTATCACTAACTATTCCAACGAACCTTTTACTGCTGAAATTTGGTTTAATTCTATCCCGCCTGGAAAAGGAACAACTTCAGATAATGTGAGTCCAGCAAATACTACAATACGTTCAAAGCCAAAAGGGAAAATTAAATTTGCAGAAATGGTAAAAGGCTTTCCTACCAAAGGGGTAAACGTATTTAACCGTGTTGTTCCGCCGAAAAGTACATTAGTAAGTGATGAAGATGGCAAATTTATCTTTCCAAACAACGGTTCATACGTTATTTTCCTAGTTTCTCCGGGAAATAAAGAAATTAAAGCTGAAATTGCATATGGATGGTTTGAAAAAAACGTAAGAAGGACTGTTAACTGAATAGGTCTTAGCGATTGTATGAGAAGTGTATGAGCTATTTCATACAGTTCTTAACAAACAGTAAGTGTTTATGAAAAGAACTTTGCAGCAGCATACAAAGTTCTTTTTTATAGCTTGCGTTTTTTCGTTTGATTGTGGATATCACCTAAGAAAAACAAAGCAAGCAAAAGGATAATTCCAACTACACAAGCCATTTGAATGGTATTTAAGGATGTTGATAACTAAGGGATTAAAGCGATGATACATAAAACTAAGCTACCTAGTACAATAGCAAAGCGAATAACGAATAACAAAGACGACTTTTATAGAACGAATGCCACATACAGCTGATATACTAATCACTTCTTTGTCCAGGGTATAAGCATGCTTAACATCTCACGTTAATGTCTACATTCACATTATCTTAAGTTTCAATTCATACTGGCTTCATATAAATTAGTCATATTGAATGTATTAATGAAAAATATGAGGTAGAACAATGTTAAACAAGCTTTTTAAACTATTTACAACAGAAACCGAGATATCCAAAGATAAAGAAGTAGATCTCCACGAAGAGAACGATTTTAACGAAGTTTGTGATGATCATTTCATTATAGATGAGTATTAGAAGCCCTATAAAATGCTGCAAAATTTAAAGGATTGATTATATTTGTATAACCATTAATCGCACAAGGGTCGTAAAGGTATACTTTTACGGCGGATTAATATTGATGAATTGCTTTTTACATGAAACAATGTGAAAAAAATGGGCATCCTAGAAGCAAAAGGAGGGGATAGAATGGGCAAAGAACCAAATGATGAAACAAGTGAAGGGCTGAATCAGCTTTTTGAAATCATCAATGCAAAAGGCGACGAGGGCGAACTTAGAGAAATTGTCAGCAGGAGCAGTGAAAAGAATAATCATAAAAATCATGAGGATCAATCGTAAAAAGAAAATAAAAAACCTCTTCATGGAAATCATGAAGAGGTCAGATGAAATAGTATTGCAACCATTCCATCCTGCAGAGTTTTAAAGCGTTTTAAACTCTTGATACGACTGGTTTTATGGAACTGATGGGATTCGAACCCACGACCCCTTGTCTGCCAGACAAGTATTCTCCCACTGAACTACAGTCCCGATTATGTAGAGCCTTTATTGCGTGTTGACTCTACTATATTTTAATACGTATGCAGCGCGTTCGCAATAGTTATTTTCAGTGTTTTCTAATTTCTTCATATGAATATTAACTTCTAAAAAAATCGTTTACTTCTTGTTTATACGTATAAAAAAAACTTGGAATTTGGCTTGGTTCCAATCCTTGTGCAGCGTATTTGCTAATGGATTCGTAGTACCATTTCTGCTTTTCGAATCCTCTTTTAAAGCTATTCCAAATCGTATCTCCTTGCTGATCGTAGCTTTCTTTTAAAGACCGTAAATTGTCTAATTTATCTGCTACAATTAAAGATTTCACTTCAAGAGAACCAGTTTTCACAATTTGAATTGTATGCTGTTTACGTTCTTCCCAGCTTTTTGATTTGTTTTCTGTATGAGCTTCAACAATCCCCGCTACCTCTAAACCAAATCTTTGTACAATTTCTTCGAGTGTTACACTTGTATCTTCTACAGCATCATGCAGATAAGCTGCTGCAATTACTTCTTCACTAAAACCTGCTTTTTCTAAAATAGTACCTACGTTAATAGGATGAACAATATAAGGTGTATCGGACAGCTTGCGCATTTGGCCGCTATGAGCGTGTTCTGCATATCTACGTGCTTCTTTTATTAAAGACATCATATTCCTCCACTTTTTATTCAGTATATCTTCATATTATTAGTATAAACGAATATAGCTTTCCTCACTTTATAAAATTGCACAAATTCATTTCTTATAATAAGGGAAGGCTACCAAAATCCCTTCTTAGTGTAGTTTTTTTATAAAGCCTAATATCTATTTCATAGGCCTGTATCAGTTGCCATTTCCTTTTTTATTCATAGTTTGTATGAAGGAGTGATAGCAATGCAAAACCGTAATAATCAAAATATTAAGGTCATTGATGTTTCTCATCACAACGGAACAATTGATTGGGCAAAAGTGGCGTCGGATGGTGTAAAAGGCGCGTATATTAAATTAACAGAAGGTACAACCTTCTTAGATAAAAAATCATATGATAATTATATAGGTGCAAAAAATGCAGGTCTACGTGTAGGCTTTTATCACTTTGCTCATGCTGATAATGATCCCATTGCAGAAGTTAATTTCTTTTTAAATAAATTAGGCAGCATGAAGGTTGATTTGCCTCATTGCTTAGATTTGGAAGAAAATAAAGGGAAAACAAAAGCGCAGGTCACAGCCTTTGCAGTCAGATGGATGGAGTATATTGAAAGGAAAACAAGTATTACGCCTATTCTTTACACGGGGTATAGTTTTATTAAATCCAATTTTACAAGCGCCGTGGCAAGATATCCGCTATGGATAGCTCGTTACAGTGGAAGTAACCGTTCTAAGGGATTCGTTAACCCAGGTGATACGGCGATTTGGGATAGATGGGCTATGTTTCAATATACAGATCAAGGAAAAGTAAACGGGATTAAAGGCAATGTTGATATCAATGAAATGGATCTGGATTTCTTTAATAGTATTAATACAGGCGTGACGGTGGTGGAAAATAATAAGCCATCAGCACAATTGCAGCAAGGTGATAGCGGACTAGCTGTAAAAGAACTGCAGCAAAACTTAATTAGATTAGGATTTGAACTTTCCCAGCAAGGAACCGATGGTCAATATGGCAGCGAAACTGTTGCAGCTGTTAAAGCTCTTCAAGAAAAGTACGGATTAACGTCAACTGGAAAAGCTGATGAGACAACATTAGCTAAAATGATGGAATTGCTTAAGGGTGTAAGTAATCCTGTCGAAGAATCATTACCAAAGGTTACTTCACTCGGAGATAAATATTCTTTTCAAGTAAAAGCGAAGAAGGATATTGGAGTCTACAAATATGCGAATGTAACAGAGAATTTTAGAACTATAAAAAAAGGCACAGTATTTAGCGTATATGGGTATACCAATGCAGCATGGGCTATTCCAGGCGGATTTGTGCAAATGAAAGACGTAGAACCTATCCCAATTACAATTAAAACAGGCGGATTAAGTAAAGACATGGAAACAGAGTTTCGTGCTTTCTTAAAAAATGAAGGAATCGACAGTGAATTACACGTACATGCAATAGGTAATCCGTCCGCTGAACTTACCGCAGCTGGGCTGGATTTTGTAAAAGTTAAACAGTTTTTAGATAAAAAAGGCTGGTACTACAAGCAATAAACCCCCGCTCCGAAGAGCGGGGGTTTATTTTGGTATTTTGTAAAAAAAGAATAGCAGAGATGAATTAATTAATTGAAATATGTTCTAAATAACAAATTAGGTGGTAACAAAAAAGTTTCTATGTATAGTTCACCTCTAACAGTCATATTTTTAGTCAACGGCTCATGGAGGGTGAATGAATATGAAAAATACGCAGATTCGAATTGAAACACTATCCTATCACTATGAAAGTATTATGGTGAATGATGAAGTAGAGCGTGCGATAAAAAGTATCGAAGTGACGTATCGAGCATATAAACATAACCACGTTTTAAACGGACATGTAGTACTTTCAGGAGAAGAGATTTACGATCTTCAGCAGCTGACTCACGCAGTGGCTGGAAAAATAAAAGCAGAATTAGAAACTACATAAAAAAGCGCCTTTCTTTAAATCTTAAACCAAGATTAAAGAAAGGTGCTTTTTTATTAATTATTAATTAAACTGCAAAAAGAAGAAATTAAAGTATGTTCTAAATAAAATATATAGGTAAAAAACATAGCCTCTAAGAGAATTACTTAAATCGTACACATTATCTTTGTATTGTGAACTTTGTCTCTTTTACCACTACTTTTCTTTTACTATGTGTAAGAAACACGCCGCATAACGTAATGATGCTTCCAACGATGGAAGCTGCACTCGGGATATCTTTTAAAAGCAGCCACGCTAAGAAAAAGGACAGCGCAGGAGTTAAGTAAAGAGAAATGGCAGCCTCAGCAGAACCTATACGCGATGTCAGATAAGCGAGTACCATATAGGGAATAACGGTTGGAAATAATCCTAAATATGTCACGCTTATTGCTGATCTGACAGAGATATGTGCAAGTTCTGTTTCTAACCCAGGTAAAAAAACAAGCATAGAAATTGTAGCCCCCCAAATACTGTACGTCACAAAAGAAAGGAAACCATACTTTTTTAATAAATTTTTTTGACATACTATATAGATGCTTTCTGCAAGGGCAGCTAGCAGAATCAGTAAGATTCCATTAACTGAGTGTACAAAATTCTCTTTGCTCAAGGTTAAAAGTGCAATACCCGCAAAGCTTACTGCAGATCCAATCCATTTTCTTTTTCCGAACTCCTCTTGAAAAAGAAAAATAGCTAAAAGTGAAGAAAAAATAGGAGTAGTCGAGACCAGTAAACTCGCAATACCCGCACTCACCGTTTTTTCTCCAATGTTTAATGTCGTGTGATATACGGTAAAACCTAAAAAACCGAGTGCTAAAAGAAGTGGAATATCTTTTATATCAGGTAAGCGCATGCGTGTGGCTATTGCAATAACTAACAGCACTACAGAAGCAATACTTAACCGAACAAAAGCGAGGTGCTGAGGAGAAAACGATTCCAGCCCTATTTGAATAACTGGAAATGCTGAAGCCCATAAGCTAATCATCAGTATATGTAAGAACACCAGACTAAACGTTAATTTCATGCCTATTCATCTCCATTTTTCATTTTGAATCCAACCAGTATCTATTGTGGTTCCCATGTTAATAAACATTTGATAAAATGTCTTCAACCAGTTTAAAAGCAATTAACCCAACCACTTTAAAAACAGGAGTAAATGTATGAATCAAGAGAACAGTTCGAGTTATCCAAAATACAAGCAAATCATTGATTTTATGAAAGAGAAAATTGCGCGTGGAGAATGGCCGATTGGAAGTAAAATTCCTAGTCAGCGAAAGCTTGCTGCTATGTTCGATGTTAACCGAAGTACGGTCATCACGGCATTAGAGGAATTAACAGCGGACGGTTTAATTGAAGGTAAGATGGGAAAGGGAACAATCGTTATAAATAATACATGGACACTTTTGGCTACGGCTCCGCCCGATTGGAATGTTCATGTGAAATCAGGTATGCATCGTCCGAGTCAAGCAATGGTACAAGATATTAATGAATCCGAATTTAACTCAAACCTTATTCAATTAAGCAAAGGAGAGCTTTCACCTGACATATTCCCTAAAGATAAAATGAAATACGCTATGGAAAAAGTAGCAAAAAACATGGAAGTTCTGGGATACGAAGAACCAAAGGGGTATTTTCCTTTACGAAAAGAGTTAAGTACGTATATGAAAACAATGGGGGTTGAATCTTCTCCAGATTCTATTTTAATTGTTTCCGGCGCGCTTCAAGCTCTTCAGCTTATTTCAATTGGACTGCTGCAAAAGAACTCTTCGGTTTTGCTAGAAAAACCTTCTTATCTATACTCCTTACATGTATTTCAATCAGCCGGAATGAAACTCAAAGGTCTCTCTATGGATGAGGAAGGAATAAAAGTAACAGCTATAAAATGCGCTGACCCTCAAGAAGGGCAAGCTATTTTATATACAAATCCATGTTTCCATAACCCAACGGGAACATTAATGTCCTCAAAAAGGCGTTACGATTTGCTGAAAGAATGTGAGGAACATCAGCTTCCTATTATTGAAGATGATTTATACCGCGAATTATGGCTAAATAAACAGCCTCCGTTGCCATTAAAAGCTTTAGATAAAAATGGACACGTGTTATATGTTAGCAGTCTTTCTAAAACATTAAGCCCGGGATTACGTATCGGATGGATAGTCGGCCCAGAACCAGTCATTGAGCGTTTGGCGGATATTAAAATGCAAACGGATTATGGATCCAGCTCATTGTCTCAAAGAGTGGCAGCAGAATGGTTTAAAAATGGCTTATATCAACAGCATATGGAAACGGTACGAACCGAATTGCAAACAAGAAGAAAAGTTATGCTGAATGCTTTAGAAACATATGCAGGAGATGTAGCGACATGGACGAATCCTGAAGGAGGCTTTTTTATATGGGTGCATATTCAACCTTCTATTTCAATGAAATCTTTATACTCTCGTGCTTTAAAAAAAGGAATATTGCTTAATTCCGGAAGTATCTATGCACAAGAAACCGGCAGTTATCTTCGGCTTTCTTACGCCTATGCTTCTTTACCAGATATCGATAGAAGCATTAAAATTATTGCTGAACTTATTCGGGAATTGCAAGTATAATAAAAAAAGGAGTAGTGGATTACCCACTATTCCTTTTTATTTGTATCAAACTCTTCTTCCTATAAAAAAACTCCAAGTAACAATTGACTATATATTACCGTCTATAAATACATGTTATCTTTTATGGCAAAAATAAGTTAAGAAGACTTTTAATTTGCTTTCTGTATTTCTTACATATAAATCGTGAATGGTTTTAACTACGTAATCATTATCAAACATTTTCAACACCTCAATTATTGTTAAGTTTCCTGTTTGTTATAGTTTATGAAATAATCAGAAGCATATCATCCGCCATCAGCGGTAACTTTGCTGTTCATCTTTTACAACTAAAGGCTGAAATGTACGCTCATGATTGAACGCACGAATAACAGGATATGCAAAAAAATGAAAAGTGTGCACGTTTTGTTTTAAAAAAGTTATATCTTAAAAAAAAAGAAAATTGTCACACACACTTATGAATATGTATCTACTAAGCAAGAAGACTTTTTTAGTTGGTGGGATTGAAGGTGAAAAAGATGGATGAATTATTTAAAGATCTTGATGTGTACAGGACGCAAGAGGAAATGAAGCAGTATTTTGAACATACGCAGAAAATGATTCATCAAAACAGAGAATATATAAAATTGGCTCGACTTAAAAAAGGGCGTTTCAAAAAGTTTTTTGAAGAGTTTTATCCGCTTTATTGCTTCAGCCAATCTTCCTATTGTCCGAGGAATTCAAAATTGAAGCTTATTATTGGAAGTCAAGGATACGACGGATTAATTCTTCAGCCGGATGGTACTGAAAAACGAATTGAAATTACTTCTTACAAAGATGGGAAACTGGAATTTGAAGATGCACAGAGGGTGAATTCAGGAAATTTTGCTCTACCCCGTATCCAGACGGAAGGTTCTGTAGAAGAGTATATAGAAAAAGTGCTAGAAAACATCCAAAAAAAGAGCAAAAAAGATTACAGTGGAGCATCCATTCTATTTGTTGTACACACGTTTCATTATTTTGAAGCCTACGGAAAAAGTTCAGCTGCCTTTATTCGTGCCTTAAAAAAAGAAATGAAGAATACTGATTTTCGAGCGGATAAAATTTATTTATTGGAATTAAATCAGCCAGAAAGTGAAAGTGTTAAGCAAAACATTCATTTCATTAAATAGAAGACACGCTGCAGATGTTGAGGCGTGCCTTCTTTTCTGATAACAGAACTCTCCTAATACAGGTGGATAATTTTGAAAATTACAACAATTAAGTGCTATAATTCAAGTGTGAATATGCATTCAGAGGAGGAAAACCAATGGATTTAGCTTATAGAGATAAAGCTTACGAATATGCCAAAAGATTCGAATCTAGCTATGACGATTATGATGAACGCTATAAGGTGCACAATAATCCGACGGTGTGGCGATTTATGCCGCTGTCTGATTTTCAAGATTTACTGGAAACCAATGCGCTTTTTTTCGCAAAACCTGATGCATTTTCGGACCCTCTTGAAGGATGCTCTTCAATGTGGAACATAGAAGAGTTAAGAAAAAAAGGCGAACGTCATAACCGTACCTCTAGAACCTATATAAGAAAAATCCATGAATTTTCTGCTGTTTCATCCTGGCATATCAATGATTACGAAGCCGCTGGAATGTGGGATCTATATTTAAAGGGGAATGATGGCGTAGCTATTAAAACCACCTATGAAAATTTATTGTGCAGTATTAAAGATTTACGCTATAAAATCTTCTCTGGCAAAGTGCAGTACATAGACTTCCAAAAAGAAATGGTCAGTCACTCTGTGTATGACACGTTATTTTACAAGCGCAAATCCTATCAGCATGAAAATGAATTGAGGCTTGTTATTGTAGCAAGTCGTATACACGCTTGGAAGCTGCAAAAGCTGTTCGAAATTCAAGGTATTTCCGCAAATCAATGGCAACAACGAATGGATATCCTTGAAAAAAGATCGTATGAGTTTTCTCATGAGCATGGTAACCTCCTTACATGTAATTTACATCAGCTTATCAATGAAATTTACGTATCACCAAGAAGCGCTCAAAACTGTGTAGATGAAGTAAAAGCCCTTGCTAAAAAACACGGACTTGCTTATAAAAAGGTCACTCAGTCCGACTTGTATAAGGACTATATTTATTAAATGTTTATGTTATTTGAAAACAGGTAAATCAGTAGTAAAAGATGTTTTCAAGGAGGAATACTATCATGCCTTACAATTCATTAAAAGAACTGCCGGATGGAGTAAGAGATAATCTTCCTCATCATGCTCAGGAAATTTATAAAGAAGCATTCAATTCAGCAAGTGATGAATACAAAGAAGAAGCTACCGCTCACAAAGTCGCTTGGAACGCGGTGAAAACGAAGTACAAAAAAGATGATAATGACAACTGGGTGAAAAAATAGAGACAAAAGAGCCTAACCATAATGTATTTATTATTTTTTGAAAAAATCTCCCAATTAGGTTTCAATTATTTTTTCGAGGGTATACAATCTATGTAAGGCCAATACAAGAAAGGAGAGACTGTACACATGCATTGTTTTACAGCGACTTCAAGAAACGTATTGAGCACCTTAGAAGGAAGATTTGTTTTGATTACAAAAGGCACATTGGTAAACAATCGTTATACTAAGTGCTAGGCTGTCTAATTCAGACAGAATACTCGACTATTCAAACATGACATTCAGTATAAAAAAGAAGATGCGTGCTAAGCGCATCTTCTTTTTTGTTAACTCTATTTTCCCTCCCTTTTTGTACTTCGTCTCATTTTTACGCATAAAGTAATAAAAAGGAGGGGGTTATGCTGTTTGATTATGAACAGGAGTTAACGATTCACCGAAAAGATGCTACTCAAAAGACTGCAGCGACTAATGCTGATACTTATAAAAACATAGACTGGGAACAAGTGAAATCAGAACAAAATCTTGCGGATTACCAAGCTCTTGTACGCGTACCTTTTCCTCTGATTTTCAAAAAAAATCAGCTGTATCCTGTATGGGATTTAAGAAAGTACGCTTTTTTATTTGAACAATCTACACCTGCTACTGTCCACCCTAAACTGTGGGAACAAGGAAAATTAAATGTACAAGCCGGCTTATATCAAGTAACTGAAAATATCTTTCAAGTAAGAGGCTTTGATATGGCTAATATTACATTTGTTAAAGGGAAAACGGGATGGATTGTTATTGATTGCTTGACGTCAAGAGAAACAGCAGAAGAAGCACTTAAACTAGTAAACCAGCACTGGGGGAAGCGTCCTGTTAGAGCCGTTATCTTCTCACATTCACATATAGACCATTACGGTGGAGTTTTAGGAGTATTACCTGACTCAACACAAAATAAAACTAGTAAAGTTTATGCTCCTGCTGGGTTTATGGATGCGGTTATCGATGAAAACGTCACGGCGGCAACAGCAATGACACGAAGAAGTCAATATATGTACGGTATTCAACTGCGACGCGATGAAAAAGGCTTAATTGACAACGGTATCGGAAAAGAAATTTCATTTGGAACAATCACGCTTATTAAAGGCATAGAAGAAATCCGTCCTTCCGAACATCATTCTTATGTAAGTAAGAAAATTGACGGCGTCTCATTTCAGTTTCAGCTTACGCCAGGAACGGAAGCGCCTGCTGAAATGAACATCTATATTCCTAGTGAAAAGTCTCTGTGTATTGCAGAAAACTGTACGGCCACTCAGCACAACATCTATACGCTCAGAGGAGCAAAAGTAAGAGACGCAGCAGCATGGGCAAGATACTTGCAGCAAGCAATCGATTTATTTGGCCAAGAACTAACAACTGTATTTGGGGTACATAATTGGCCAAGGTTCGGAAACGACTCGTGCATCACATATATCGAAAATCAACGAGATGTTTATCAATATATTAATGATCAAACATTAAGGCTCATGAATCAAGGATATACCATTGATCACGTCGGCCGAATGATGAAGCTCCCAGAAATCCTATCTCACGAGTGGTATACCAACGGTTTTTATGGAACGGTTAACCACAACGCAAAAGCGGTTTATCAGCGCTATATGGGCTGGTATAACAGCAATCCTGTCGATTTAAATAAACTGTTTCCTGAAGAGTCAGCTAAGAAGTATGTAGAGTATATGGGGGGAGCGGACAACATTGTCAAAAAAGCGCAGCGTTGTTTTCAACAAGGCGACTATCAATGGGTAGCTGAAGTGACCAAACAAGTTATTTACGCTGATCCTCACCATGTAAAGGCAAAACTTTTATGTGCAGACGCGCTTGAACAATTAGGGTATATAGCGGAATCTGGCCCTTGGCGAAATGAATATTTAACAGGAGCCAAAGAACTTCGTTTAGGTAATATACCGCTACCTGCCAACATTATCACAAAAGAAGTATGGGATACACTTCCTTTAAAAAATATTTTAGAACTATTTAGCATTCGCGTAGATGGATTAAAGGCAGGTGCATGTAACTATCGTCTATTGTTTGTCATACCAGATCGTAATGAAGTAGCTCTCACAGAATTTAAGCATGGAATCTTTAGGTATCTCGGAGATACGCGAAAGAAAGCTGAGGTGACGGTAACGATGTGGCAAGATACCTTATATCGACTCACAACTACAAATGATCACTCTTATAGCTCGGTCATATTTGTTCAAGGAGATAAATCAAAATGGGATTTCTTTTTGTCTTGTCAGGATTCTATCGATCCAAACTTTAACATTGTGACACCTGTTTCTAAAAAATAGAGCATCTGATTACAGCTCAGAAAGCACATCGTTGACTTTTTGTTCAAAGCAGCTGTCGCATGTGAATATTTCTTTTTCTTGAAAAGATGTTAGCCTTTCTCCGCAGATGGAACAGCATTCTATACAGTGATTGTTTCGCTCTTGTTCTTTTCTTTCATGTAACATAGCACTTTCCTCCTTTGCGGTATAAATAGTTTGTCTTATTTCTTTAAGTATATACTAATATCAGCCTATGCAGGGAATATAAGGCTTGCTAATAGAGATTATTTATAATATAAAAGCGTTGCAAACTGGCACAGGAATTGCATGTTAAATAGTTGAGAAAATTCAATGATTAATATGGGGTGAACAGAATGTCCATTACAAAAACAGCTAGTGAATTAAAAAGAGAACAGCAGCAAGAACAGGAATCACTTAATTTATTTTTATCTACTCAAACAGTTATTCAAGAAGCGCTTCAAAAGCTAGGCTATGGTGAAGAAGTATACCATTTATTGAAAGAACCGCTGCGCATGATGACGGTTCGCATTCCGGTTAAAATGGATAACGGATCGGTAAAAGTATTCACCGGCTACCGCTCTCAACATAATGATGCTGTCGGGCCTACTAAAGGAGGAGTACGTTTTCATCCTGAAGTAAATGAAGAGGAAGTGAAGGCATTATCCATTTGGATGAGCTTAAAATGCGGCATTGTCGACCTTCCGTACGGCGGCGGTAAAGGCGGAATTGTATGTGACCCAAGAAACATGTCTTTTGGCGAACTAGAACGACTCAGCCGCGGCTATGTAAGAGCCATCAGTCAAATAGTTGGGCCTACTAAAGATATTCCTGCACCGGATGTCTATACAAACTCTCAAATTATGGCATGGATGATGGATGAATATAGCCGACTGCGTGAGTTCGATTCTCCTGGTTTTATTACCGGAAAACCTATCGTACTCGGAGGATCTCAAGGACGCGAAACTGCAACGGCTAAAGGAGTAACCATTTGTATAGAAGAAGCTGTTAAAAAGAAAAACCTTAACTTGCAAGAAGCGCGAATTATTATTCAAGGATTCGGAAATGCCGGCAGTTTTCTCGCTAAGTTCATGCATGATGCAGGAGCAAAAGTAATTGGCATTTCAGACGCATACGGAGCTCTTTATGATCCGCTTGGTCTTGATATTGATTACCTGCTTGATCGACGCGACAGTTTTGGTACCGTAACAAATTTATTTACCAATGTGATGACAAACGAAGAACTATTAGAAAAAGAATGTGATATTTTAGTACCTGCAGCCATTTCGAATCAAATTACGGTTCGCAACGCTCATCGCATTAAAGCTTCTATTGTAGTAGAAGCAGCGAACGGACCGACTACGCTTGAAGCTACGCGCATTTTAGATGAAAAAGGCGTACTTTTAGTGCCAGATATTTTAGCGAGTGCTGGAGGCGTAACGGTTTCATACTTCGAATGGGTGCAAAATAATCAAGGATACTACTGGTCTGAAGAGGAAGTAGCTTACAAATTACGCAAGGTAATGGTAGATTCATTTGAAACGGTCTATCAAATCTCTCAAGAAAATGACGTAGATATGAGGCTTGCTGCTTACATGGCAGGAATCAAAAAATCAGCTGAAGCTTCTCGTTTCCGCGGGTGGGTATAAGATGAAAAAACGATTTGGACTCTATGTTCCAAATCGTTTTTTTATTTGACAAAACTGCCAAATAATTAAAAGAAAACCCGCTAAAAAAACAAACACGCTTAAAAAATTGGCATATTTTTTTATCGTTACCTAAGTAATAATCAAAACATTTGACAGTGAGAATGATTTTCAATTATTCTATATTCAAGACAAATACATACTTATAATAAATTGAATGTAGAAAAGGAGATAGAAAGCATGAGCGTATTAGATATTATTAAAGCTAGAAGAACGATTGGGGCCATGCAAGACAAAGACGTATCAGAAGATGCTATTAACCTTATGTTAGAAGCCGGCACTTGGGCTCCTAACCATAAAAAGACAGAGCCTTGGAAGTTCCGCGTGTTTACAGGGGGTTCACGCGTTCGTTTAGGAGACGAAATGGAACGTATTATGAAACAAAAAACTGCTCACTTAAGTGAAGAAGAAGCGTTGAAAAAAACAACAAAAGCAAAAAAAGGACCGCTTCGCGCTCCTGTCATTATTGCTGTAGCAGTAAGTCCTTCTGGTAAAGTGCCTGAAATTGAAGAAATCTCTGCCGTAGCGGCAAGCATACAAAATATGCTATTAGTAGCGGAAGAACAAGGTTTGGCTACAATTTGGAGAACCGGTGAAATTGTCTATCAGACAGAACTGAATGACTTTTTATCTCTAGAAGACGGAGATAAGCTCTTAGGCTTAATTTACGTCGGACATCCTAATAAAGAAGCTTCATCAAAACGTATTCCATATCAAGATAAAACGATTTGGTATCGTTAAAAGGTTATTCCCGTGTTTCTATAAATAAAAGGCAGCAGCTCATAAGTTGAGCTGCTGCCTTTTTTATTGTTTTTGAAAAGTGGCATTAAGTTGCGCTTTTATTAGCTTACCTGCAGCAGTTTTTTTAGTATCTTATGGATAACTTCTCTGGTTTCCGTAACTACTAGTCAAAGCAAAATAGGAATTGTCTGTGTTCAGTCTTCTTTCCGAAGACCAAAATAATAGGTACATGCCAAACCGAAGATAATGGGCGGCAAAAGAAAGACAATCATTTAACGGTCACCTTCCTTTCGGATGATTGAACGTCTACCTTCTGCATTGGGGTAGCAGTGTTGATAAAGAAGATGCCTTTTAACTTTGAATATTCCATCAATACTAATAGCAAGCTCATTGCAAGCAGTGGAACACACACCACTTTGGCAGGAATGTTGAAACAATAGTTAAGGACGGTGATGTTGGCAATAATGGGGAGAAAAATAACGTTCCCTAGTGTTGCGGTACGCGGAATCACCAATAGCAATGCAGCTAATAATTCGCCAGCGGCAATAAAATAGTTGTAGAAATCGGAATACCCAAAGAAATACCACGCCAGTTTCATCGCAGAATCTTTTGTTGAATCGAACACAAAATCGCCTGTTATAAATTGTCCTGGGTAGATTTTGGCTATTCCATAAATAAGAAACGTAATGGCCATGGTCCACCTTAGGGTCGCAAGAATACTTAAACGAAATTTCTCTTTTGTTGATAAACGCATTGTTTTCCTCCATTTGTATGCTTAGTCCAAAAATCGCATTTTAGTTTCAGGGGTTGGCAACATGCATGACGTTTGTTTTCCAAACCACTTATACCGATTACGTGCAATGAAACGATAGAGTGGGTTTCGAATGAATGTGGGAATAACTCGGAAACACGTCATCAGTTGAATGGGCCCCCGAAGCCGGCGGACAATATGTAGGATGGCCGTAGACTCTGTGTAAAGATTCCCGTTCATAAGAAGAATGGCCGATTGAAGTGGTGGATGCTCATAGTTATGCTGACTCAGCAAGGTTCCCGCAGTATCGGATTGAAGCGATGCAAAACGAAACAGATCACGTGAATCCCGCTTGATGACAAATTGAACCCATTGATTACAGAGATTGCAAACACCATCAAATAGAATAATAGGATGTTGTGATGAGCTTGGGGGCATGACTTCTCTCATTTTCCTTTTTTATGAATATTTACTAAAATAAGTATAATAGTTTACGTATCGGACCACAAGGCATAAGGTTAAATATGGGTATATTTTACCTAAATTCAAGTTAATCGAAAGAAGAAAACAGAGTCAAATATGACTCTGTTTTCTTTTAAATTTGAATGTAGTGCATCATCTAATAAGCTTCTACTTTTTGTGTTTCTTGTAAATAATTAAAACTTTTTTACCTATTTTCTTCAAAATGTAAAACTATTCCTGTTTTGAAACGTACTAGATATAGTAGAAATTCACAAAAAGAGAGGCGATAAAAGCGTTAACTATCTTTGTCACTACAAAAAAACTTACTTCGAGGTGAAGACGTGAAGAATCAACATATTTTAGAGGTGAAAAATTTAACTAAAGTTTATAAAGGAGAGGGCTATGAAGTTACTGCACTAAATGATATATCCTTTCAGTTAAGGGTAGGTGAAATGGCTGCTGTTATGGGAACAAGCGGTTCAGGAAAAAGTACACTGCTGAACATTTTAGGAGCACTCGATGAACCAACTACTGGAACGATTAAATTAAAAGGAATGCTTTCAAAAGATATGTTTCAAGAACCTCAAGCCTCAGCATACAGACGAGATAATATTGGCTTTATCTTTCAATCATTCCACTTATTAAAGGATTTATCTGTAGAAGAAAACATAGCTCTGCCGCTCGTTTTAAAAGGGCTTACATCGGATGTAATTGATTTAAAAGTAAATAACGCTGTTGAGCTCTTGGGCTTAACAGCTTGGAAGAAACACCGCCCTGTACAACTGTCAGGTGGACAACAGCAGCGCGTAGCTATAGGAAGAGCAATTATAACTGAACCACCTATTATTCTGGCAGACGAGCCTACAGGTAACCTTGATTTTAATACTTCCGAAGTCATACTACACACACTAGTAACTACAAAAAACGAACTCAGCCAAAGCATACTTCTTGTTACTCACGACCCTAATGTAGCTACTTATGCAGATCGCGTTCTATTCTTTCATGATGGCTCTATTGTCGATACATATATCTGTAGCGGAAATAGTGATTTGGATCATATACTAGAGAAGTTTAAGCTTATTACAAAAGTCGAGAGTCCTAAGATATGAAAACACTACGAGGTTTAGCTTTTCGTTTATTTAAGTCCAATAAATTTATAGTGTTTTCATCTATTGTAAGTATAGCTATTTCTACGATGCTTGTACTTAGTATGGTTTTATTCTCTTTTAATGCGCAGGACACATTAAAAAGTCAATTAAAACAAACTTACGGTGAGATGGATTTATCTGTAGGGTTTGAGATGGATCAAGGCAAAATTTTGACATCAACTTTAGTGGAAGAAATTCACCAGGATAAAATGGTAGATAAGGTATCAAAAGTATCTATTGCGCATTTGAATCTAAATAAACTAAATACCTCTATCTATACAGTAGGTGTTGAAAACGATTATTTAGCTAAAAGTCGGTATCACTTTTCCAAACCGCTGAATAAGAATTCTGTCGTAATGAACAAAGGACTAGCTAAAGATTTACACGCAAAAGTAGGAGATAAAGTTCTTATAGAAAACAAAACATATACATTAGCAGAAACGGTAAAAGATTTATCCGCTACTGGAGTAGCTCCAGATATGCTAATACTTAATCAAAAAAACGTAAAAGACTATATTCAAGCAAAAGAAAAAAGCAGCGCAGAAGCAACTTATTTATTAATAAAGGCACACAAGAATAAGAGCGCCTTAAAGTTGGCCGATCGTATAAAATCTTATAACAAGAACTTACGTATTGATATAGCTGAACAAGATGCAGGCGTGCAAAATAATTTACAATCCCTACATACATTTATTATTGTTTTATCGGCATTGGTGTTAATTATCACGTCTCTTATTCTCATTTCAAACTTTGAGCTTTTGCTCTACAAGATGAGGAATCAATTCGCCATTATGCGTTCAATAGGAGCCAGTGCTAAACAGATTAGCAAGATTATCATACTTCAAAGCACCGTTATAAACACCGTAGGTACAGGTGTAGGATTTTTGCTAACCTTTTGCAGTCAAAGGTACTTATATAGCTGGTTAGGAAAAGTGTCAGAAATATCTTCCTTTCCATCTGACTTTAACGTAGGTACTGCCATTATCCTTACAGTTGTAATGTTTGTTATTATTCAATTCTTTTTACTCGTTCCAGCTTATCGAAGTACAAAAGTATTGCCCCTAAAAACAATGCAGAAGAACGAGAAAATTAACTATGGTTTTTCCAAGACAAGAATAGTAGTTTTTAAGGTACTATTAGCACTCTCCTTATTTTTAGTTATAGGAAGCCAGGTATTTCCTACAAGAGGCACATACGGACCTGGGATGTTGCTAATTACAGTTATTTTAGTTTTGCTTGCCTTTATACTAATCTTTCCTATCATAGTGACTAAAGGATTAAAATGGTTTTTGCCATATGGACAAAAAATATTTGGCAAAGAATTTTATATTGCGGTAAAAAACTTAATTCCCCAAGTTAAAAAAAACACAATGATTATCTTAATAATATGCGGATTAATGATCATTACTGTATTTGGGTCAATTACATTTAGAACCATACAAATTAATGGACTAACCTACTTAAAAAAAGAATATGCAATGCCTATTATTGTGGAAACTCGCCTTGATGATTCAAAAATAGATGTAGAAGAACTAACTAGAAAGGCTGAACAATTACCTAACGTAAAAAGCGTTAGCAACATGAGTAATCAGGGCTTAGGAGAGATTTTAAATTCAAAAAAGGTTGCGGATATTCGTTACAATGTGGTTGACTTGAAAAGATTGCAGAAGCAAGGACTTCTAGAGCATTTCTCGTATGTAAAAGGAAGTAATAAAGAGAATAGTATAATAGTGTCTGAAAAATTTGCTGAAAGTCATGATTTAAAAGTCGGTCAGGTACTCCATTTAGGTATGTATGTTGAAAATCAAGATGAATCAATGATAGAGGGAAATATAATACCTAAGGGAGATTATGTGGTAACAGCTATACCTAATCACCTTCTTGACAATAATGAAGCATTTTTAGATTGGAAAAGCAACAAGTTTAAAGATGTGGATTTTTACCGCCTATACATAGATGCTACGGATGTAAAGGCCGCTGTAAAAGAAATTGAAGGTTTAAAAAGTCAGTATCCCGAATTAAAGGTAAGCAGCTATGATCAATCTGTTAACGAAGCAAATGAAATGTTTTATCAGCGCTGGGGAATTTTTATAGTTGTTATTGCCACGTTGGTTGTTTCTACCATGGCAGGAGTATTTAATTCATTGGCAAATAATATTTATTCAAAACGAAAAGAATTTGCTGTTTTACGCGCGATGGGCATGACGCCAAAATCCATTCGTAAAGTCATTCTTTCACAGGTAAATTTATATATTACGATTGGAGTAATATGTGGAATTGTAATGGGACTTTTAGTGACATTAATTCTGCTATTAATGGATCCAGGGAAGTTTGTTATAGGTTATAAAACAATTCTTTCTGTAGTAGTATCAATGCTTGTAGTTAGCACTTTTTTATTCTCATACGTAAGTCGAAAAGTATCTGGACAAGATCTTTCTATAGAGCTTACTAATGATAATAGGTGACTTCTCATGTAGATATATTATAATATTACTAAAACCCAATCTCTTTGTAGAGATTGGATTTTAGTAGTTTCTATGTTATTTATTTAACAACAACGTTCCCTACATATTGTGCGTAGCCTCTATCAGTTTGAAGTTCTAGCACATAAACATAATTCCCTTTTTTCTTTGGGAACGTAAAAGTTCTATCTTGTTCATTTATTCTAATATCTTGCTTCGCATTACTAGAGCTTATTATATAAGAACTAATGTCATTAACAAGAAAATCTTCGCTATCAAACCTTAAATTTCCTTGTGTTTCAGGGGCTACAGCTAGCTGTTGCTGCTTTTTAGCTCCATTTATACCATTCCTTGTATTTGTTTCCTTTCTGTACTGTTTTCCTTCTTCTCCGCGCCAATCTACATTAGTTTCTTTCAGTTCAACATCCACAACATCACTGGCCGATAATGTAACCGGAGGGGGAGAGAAGTCATATTCCTCGCCTATACACCCTGATAATCCAACGATAATAAACGTAAACAGAGATAATTTTATAAACACTTTCATATATAATGTCCCCCTTAGTTGCGACTAGTAAAAAATAAAAAATTGCTGCTTAATTTCTTGGGACAGGGGAGAGGTAGTAATAAATATCATATTCTTTATCAATATGAGGGACTACTTCAGTATCGGTACGGGTTTCAATTGTCATATTTGATTTTGTTGGGGTACCGGCATAAAAATCGTACTTTACACCTTTTGGAGTCGTTATTTCACTAGTGATATCTGTATTTCCCTTTGATTGTTTGATAATAGCTGGATTCCCAATAAAATACCAACGGATTTTTTGATCCTTTTGAGTTAATGTAGCTGTTCCTACACCTACATTCGATTTTTCTTTAATTGTATAGATAACAATCTTTTCGTTATCTACATATTTGCTTTCACCGATAATATCTTGTATTCCTGTAGACTCTTTTTTTGCATTTTCAAAGGCTTCATCTTCACTAGAATAGAATTCCACGTCTTTTTTACTGTTTACGTTCGTTGCTGAACAAGCCGTTAGTATACTGGCTGACAGTAGAGATGCGAGTAATGCAGAATATAACTTTTTCATACAAACCCCCATTTATTAATTTCTTTAATTTTAATATAAATAGTTAAAATAATCCATTTGTGTGATATAGTTGTTCAGTATGTAAAAGTTAAACAACAAAGAAATTCAATTAAAAACCATCAGATCATATAAAAACATTGTTAACAATCCGTACACAAGTAATAATTATGACTATGAAGAAGAAGAGAAATATAACGGAGCCCGCACGTACCTTACTGATTTTGAATCGAATTTAGGTGTTGCTAAGCCTGAGTACTAAAAACGGCTGAAATGGAGACCAACTATGAAAAAGCATAAAAAAATGTTAATTGCATTTTAATGTTTTTTAAGTCTTTCGATGTTGTAATTGAGCCTATTCAAGAAATAAAAAAGCTGAGACCTAGTGTAAATAGGAGCTCAACTTTTTTAGTGTAAACTAATATTTATATCTTCTTTCGTCTGACCAAAAATGGTTAAGGAGGGCGATTTGCTTGTTTTGGAATTATCTTAACATGTCAACAGGACTTATAATAGCTTTAGCAAACATTTTTAATTCTGCATTCCAAGGAAGTATGCGTTGGATTATGGTCGGGTGTGGTTTGTTAATTTTTATATACAATTTAATAGTAACTTTTGATCAAAAACAAAATGAAGCGGTTAAATAAAGAACAGAACTAACTAAAAGTCTCGTGGAGAACAAGCTTATTTTAAGCAAAATTTAATGAAGAGGGACATTTCTAAAAGAAGTATAAACATTTACCTAGTAGATTGCCAAGAAATTTTAGCTTCTAGATTCTATATAAGTAAAAGGGCTATCGAGATTGAAAGGAAGAGAGTGAAATAAAAATTAAAAAAACAAAGTTATTAAACATATTAGGACTTTTATTAATAATGAGCGCTACGCTTTATCCAGCTGGCTACATAAAATCACTTTATACTTTTATAGCGCTATATGGTGTAGGTATGACTTTAATTTTAACTGTAGGAATTGTATCTAGAAAAAGGTGTTAATTGTTTTAGGGAGTTTAAAGTACTTAAATTTACTTTTTTATAGGAAAGAGGGAAGAAATGGACGTTCAAAAGGTAGCAAACTTATTTTTGATTTTTGTCTTAATTGCAGCAGGCATTTCCTTGGTAATTGGCTTTGTTGTTGCTGTGAGAAGTACAAACTATAAGAAGGGATACATAAGTACTTTTATATCCAGTGTTTTCTTTTTAATACTTATTGTGAGCTGGTATGATAAAGCATCTTCAAACGTTTTTATGGGGACAATACCTTGGATTTTAAATGTTATTGCCGTCATTATTGTGTTACCACTGTACGTGTTAGTTGCTCGCTTTATATTTAAAAAGGTTACAAAAGGACAAAAAGGAACAAAAGAAAAGATTATTGGTTAAATTACTTTCTTTCATCGTTTTTTCTAATCTTCACGATTTTAAATAAATGAAGATACACAAAATCTTTTTTTATCAATATCCTGTTAGAGAAAGTGATTGATATCATTTTCTGTAAAGGAGAGAACGTCTATGATTAAAGTTAACCAACAAATTGTGAAAATAAGTGATCTAAATAATAGTTCGTTAACGAAAGAAAAAGCAGACATTTTAAAACAGATGGATACCTATAGGGAAGTGTATGAGTATGCTACATTTGACCAGCTTGATTTTGATGTATCTGTTAAACTACAAATTATTGAATCGTCTGTGTTGCTGCGCAAAAGCGGAGCCAAGTTTGCTACATTTGCACGTTCTAGGTGTAACGAAAAGTATTGGAAACGAACCGATAACGGAGGGTTTCAGCTACTGCCTACCGTTTCTCCTCATCAGGCCATCGATGATATTTTTTACAACGGACACGAATATGCGTTTGAGTGCGCGACGGCTGTTATCATCATCTTTTACAAAGCTGTATTAAATAATATTGGAAAAGCAAACTTTAACAGGCTTTTTGCTGATCTTTACTTACACGATTGGCAATATGATGAAGATCTTGAGCTTCATGGTTATAAAGGATCTGACTACTTGCCCGGAGACTGTGCGTATTTTAAAAATCCTGATTATAATCCTGATACTCCCCAGTGGAAAGGTGAAAACACAATTGTATTAGATGAAACTCTATACTTTGGTCATGGAATTGGAATTACGACGCGGGAAAGAATTATTGAAGTGTTAAATTTAAAGAGAAAAGACGACGCAAAGCAATCAGCTTACCTGTCAGATGAAATTGTCAGGCTTCACACCGCTCACCTCAGTTATTTTGCAGTTAGATACGAACCCGTTGTTTGGTACGACAGAAACAGCGCTATTATTTCCACTATTGGGTCGATTACTTACGTAGCTTAATTGATCAAAGTTTTGATACTTTGGTCTTTTTTTGTAAAAAGGAAAGGATTACATGAAGGTAAATTTAAGAATTCAAAAGGATTTTATGTATAAAAGAAGAATCCATTTAATACACAGGTCTTAAAACTAAAAAGAAAGGAGGAGATTACTATTAAAAATCGTGATAAAAGACGCAAGAGAAAACGCGGCGCATTAAAAGATTATCTGAAAAATAAGCTTGGTCAGCTAAAACCGAAGCCAAACAAAGGACCTGTCTCAAATTTAAAGTCTTCTGCTTAAAACATCCCCCTAGTTTTTATATAGGGGGATGTTCTTTTGAATTTTCTTTTATTTTAAGGTTTAAATGTTATGAGTGGCATTTAAGGGTTAATTTGTGCACAATAGACATTGAATAGTTTATCTAATACGACAACGTAAGGAGAGATTAGACGATGGAAAACATGATTTTAAAACATATGGACGTTGTAAGAGGAATTACGATCAGTATCCTCGAAAAAACAACAGAAGAGGCAGCGGAAATCACACCAAAAGGATTCAATAACAATATCCGCTGGAATCTTGGACACATTGCCTTTATTCAAGAAAAGCTTGTGTTTGGCTTAGCTGGTGAACCGATGCAAACGCCAGAGAGTTATGAAAGCTTTTTCGGCGCAGGAACGAAACCTGCCGATTGGACGGAGGCTGTTCCTTCTCTTGAAGAAATTGCGAATGTGTTGAAAGATCAAGCACATCGTATTAAAGAGTTCATGCCCCAGCAGTTTGATAAGCAGTTAATTACACCTTTTACAAACAAAGCCGGCATCAACTTTACAACAGTTGGCGAAACGTTTTTATTCAGCTTCTATCACGAAGCAATGCATGTAGAAACGATTAAGCAAATCGGGAAAGCTGCAGCTGCACAATAAGAAAATAAAAAAGAATAAATCACATATTCTTTATAACTATTTTACATAGCGCCTATGCATATACTGATCTATACAGCGCATAAGATGTAACATGAGCTGCTTTTCCTAATGCAGTTCGCAAGGAGGTGACAACGTGAAATTTCTTTCAGGTTTAACGACTCTTCTTGTGATTTTAGGCGGTTTAAATTGGTTAGCTGTAGCATTAGGCGTGAATGTAGTAGAAGAGCTATTTGGCTCTTGGGATTGGTTAGTAACAACGATTTATTGGTTAGTTGGCCTGTCTGCTCTTTATCAAATTTTTGATAAGTTCTTCGGAACGGGAGCGAGTGTCAAAAGCAAGGCGCTATAATAAATATTATTTTTTATAATCTCTTTAGGGAGTTTGAATGTATATTCAAACTCCCTTTTTCATGGATAAAAGACGTGACAACTTTACAAAATACGGTAAAATAAGGTAATAACCAAAAAATAGGAGGGATGAGATGGAGCTTTGGGGTGTAGTACCTATCTTAGTGTTTGGAGTTCTTTATATAGGAATCATTGCTGGTATTATAGCTGTTATTGTTATAGTGTTAAAGCGAATGCAGGAGAGAAATCAATATTTACGTGAAATACGGGATGAACTGAGAAATCAAAACAGAGCAACTATAGCAGAAAATAAAGAATAGAAGAGGGTTTAATAGATGAAGAAAAGTGTACTTTCTATATTTTTTATCGTAAATCTTTTTTTTATTTACTGTTTATTATTTAATCAAGGATACATCTTTCAGCTAAAGAATCTACCTTACATATGGGCTATTTATTTACTCCTTGGCACCTGTTTAGCTTTTTATTATATGCTGCGATATAAACAAAAAAAAGACGGACAGGTGTTGCTTTCAATCGGCATTTTAACTACAAGCATTAGTTCACTTGGCTGTTTAGTTTTCTTTTACTTCTTTTATCACGCGATGGGTGGATAAAGAGCACCAAAAGCAGGGACTTCAGTGAAAGTCTCTGCTTTTTATATTTGGATCTATTGTATAATAGAAAAAAAGAAATGAATGCAGGAGGGGAACTATGCGAATTGTTTCGCTTTGTCCAAGCAATACAGAACTAATAGCGTATTTAAAATGTGAGCATTTGCTCGTAGCAATTGATGATTATTCCGATTGGCCGCAGTCTATTCAAGGTCTGCCGCGTTTAGGTCCCGATTTATCTATTAATATGGATGCGGTGGAAGAAGCTAAACCCGATTTAGTCCTAGCATCACTAAGCGTTCCTGGAATGGAGCGAAATATTGAAGAACTTAAAAAACGAAAGCTTCCTTATGTCGTATATAATCCTAATTCGCTAGAAGATATCCGTCAAAATCTACAGGATTTAGGTCAGCGATTAAACATTGAAACAAAAGCAGCTGAACTGTTAAAGCGTTATGATCAGTTTCTTTCTACATATAAAGGGATTGCAAATCAAATTGATGAAAAAGCCACTGTATACTGGGAATGGTGGCCAAAACCTGTCTTTACTCCTGGCAAAGCAAACTGGCTGACTGAAATTAGTAAGTTAGCGGGAGGAGAAAATATATTTGCTGATCATAAAGAAGCAAATGTACAGAGTAATTGGGAAAAAGTGTTCAAACGAAATCCACAACATATTTGTCTGGCTTGGGTAGGCGTGCAGACAAACAAAGTAAATCCGACTATTTTACATAAAAGACCCGATTGGTCCGATATGTGTGCCATTAAAGAACATCGCGTACATGTACTAGAAGAATGGCTGTATTGTCGTCCTTCACCTAGGTTGCTGTTAGGGTTAAAAAAACTCGCGCCGCTCCTTCATCCAGATACGTTTCCTGTATTTGACGGCAAGGACCCCTTATTATAAGAAAAAGGAGCGATACCTATGAAAGATATAAAACAAATAAAACATACCATTCAACACCGCTATCCTTTTTTACTTGTTGATCGCATCTTAGAGCAAGAAGAAGGAAAGCTTGCGATAGGGATTAAACAAGTAACAGCAAATGAACCTTTTTTCAAAGGCCACTTTCCCGACTATATGGTAATGCCAGGGGTACTTATTGTCGAAGCTCTTGCTCAGCTCGGTGGATTTGCCATGGCTGCGGATGACCAACAAAAAGGAAGACTTGCTTTTTTAGCGGGGATAGACGAATGTCGTTTTAAGCGTCAAGTAAGGCCAGGAGATACACTGCGTTTAGAATTTGAGGTTCTCAAGCAGCGCGGAAAGATTGTAAGAGGAAAAGGAAAAGCATTTGTAGACAGCGAGTTGGCTTGTGAAGCGGTCATTACCTTTGCTCTTGATATATAATACAAACCAGGATAAAGCGTATTGAAGGAAAACGCCTTATGGCATAAGGGCGTTTTTTGTAAATACCTTAGTTAAACTTCCTTTTGATGAAAGAAGAAACGGGGTATAGAAGAAAAAAGGGAGAGGGGAGAATGCGGTGAGAACATTAACGGAAGTTGTTGTATTACTCACACTATTGGGTACGTATATAGGCATCTCACTACTTGTCTACAAACGGAAAAGAACGAATCCGTTTTTCTACAGCATTTACTTTTATTTAGCTACCAGCGTCATTTTGATTTGCTTGGTTATCTTTTGGCTTCAGCTTTGTTTTGGACTCACTGATAAGCAAGTAGGAGGATTGCTTATCAGTGTGGTTGCATTCTTTTTACTTATTTATGGGTTGTTAAAAACAAAACAAAAAGACCGGTAGCCGATGCTATCTGTTTTTATTTATATCCATGTTATATATTTTTATCAATTGTAGTGTCAATTGAATGGATCTCTTCATATACTAAAGATAACAGCTTTCTTTTGCAGGTTAGTTGACATCGTAGCTTATAACTCGCTATTCTTTTGATAATTCATTTTGTGAAAGGAAGTGGACGTATGGATACATCCCGTATTATAGCTAAGTTAGAAAATCGGATACCGACAATTCTTGGAATGGAGCAGTTTTCTCGCTTCGGTATTCTTGTTCCGCTTATTGAAAAACAAGGGGAACTGCATGTTTTATTTGAGGTAAGAGCGCTCGATTTACGAAGACAGCCCGGAGAAATTTGTTTTCCAGGAGGGCGTGTCGAGAAGACGGATGCAGACGAAAAAGAAACGGCTATCCGTGAAACATCCGAGGAGTTAGGGATTACGCCTGAATCTATTCAGCAAGTACAAGCTTTAGATTATATTGTTTCTCAATTTGGAACAATCATTTATCCTTATGTAGGTTTTATTGATGAGTCGCTTGAACTTCGACCGAATCCTTCGGAAGTAGCAGAAGTATTTACCGTGCCTCTTTCTTTTTTTCAGCGTACCGAACCTGATATACACAATATCCATTTCAGAGTAGAACCCGAACATAATTTTCCTTATGACGCGATTATTGGTGGTGAAAATTATAATTGGCAAACAAGAGAGATGGAAGAACATTTTTATTACTATGAAGACCGAGTCATATGGGGACTGACAGCAAAAGTGATTTATCATTTAATACATGTACTAAATGATAAATAAAAAGCAGCGAATACGGATTCGCTGCTTTTTTTATATTAAATAGATTGAATAGCCTCTGCGATAGGCGTATCGCCTGAAACTAAATCAAAAGAACGTCCGAATGTATGATCTTCACTTAGCGTTTCAACTACCACACGCGCTACATCTTCGCGAGGAATGGATCCGCGCTCTTTGTTCTCCCCAGCATCTACACGTCCTGTTCCTGGTTCGTTTAACAATCCGCCTGGTCGAACAATTGTATATGTTAATCCGCTTGCTTCTAAGATTTTATCTGCATAATGTTTGGCTACATAGTAAGGAATTAGTGAAGTATTCCAGTTTTCACGGTGATGTGCTTGAAGTGCGCTTACCATGACAAATCGTTTAATACCTAAATCTTCTGCAGCTTCCATCGCTTTTACCGCACCGTCTAAATCAATTAAAAGTGTCTTATCATGGCCTGTGTTTCCGCCTGATCCTGCGCTAAAGATAACGGCGTCACAGCCTTTCATCACTTCCTTAATTTCGTGTACAGTGCCTTCTAAGCTTGCAAAAGCCGTTTCGATACCTCTTGCCTCAAGTTCTTTTGCTTGTTCTTCTTTACGAACCATCGCACGTACAGTGTGCACATCACTTTCATTCAAAACGTTTACAATATGTTGGCCTACTTGACCATTCGCACCAATTACAAGAACTTTCATGTCTAAATTTGCTCCTTTCAAATCCAAATGCTTATATATTATTGTTTCATATTCACCGTTTTCATTCAATAAATAAGCTCAAAATCCGGTGAATAAGGGGAAAGTAAGAAAATATATTAAAAAAATGAAAAACAAGAAATAAAAACTAATTTACAAACAAAAAAAGGAAAAAAATAGTTCGTTAAACCCAGTGTCTGAACTGTTTAAATTTTGTAAAATTTTATCAAACCCTTGATAATACAACACTTTTTAAAAACAGCATCTCTTTTAACATTTCCCGATACAACCTATATAAACACATTTTGATAATTTTAAACTTTTACTTCGGAAAAATTTTTTGTTATTATGTTTTAGTCATTAAAATATTCACGAACGAAATATTTAGTCCTAGCGGACAAAGGAGAGGATAAAATGAACACATTACAATACTTAGTCGCAGAACGTGCAGAGATTTCTCCTCAACATGAAGCACTAGTTGAACATAATGAACGTTATACATTTAATGAATTTTATGAAAAAGTAAATCAATTGTCTCATTACTTCTTAGAGAAAGGCATTCAAAAAGGAGATCGTATTGGTATTTTAGCTCATACAAGCATTGCTTACCCAGTCGTTACAATGGGAATTTTACAAGTGGGAGCAGTCGTTGTTCCATTAAGTAAGAGCATGACACCTTATGAACTTGATAGCATTATTACGAGCGGACAGTTAAAAGCGATTATCCACCACAACGAATTTATGTCTGTATTAGAAAAAGCGGAACAAACGGATGGACTTAGCTTTACGTTAAAAATTGAGGATGCACAAGAATTTACAACTCAATTCTCAGCGTATGACACAAACACACCAGAAGCACTTCCTGAAGTACTTCCTGAAGATCTAGCATTGATGATGTTCACATCTGGTACAACAGGTAAGTCAAAAGGATGTATGATTGCACACGGATCGGTAAGTGCCTTTTTAAATTCTGGCGGACAGGAAGAACGTGCAAATATTGATAAAAGCATGCGTTATTTGTTTGTTCATCCATTCTTCCACATGAGTTCGATGAGCATTTTATTTATGTGCATTAACACAGGAAACACAATGGTATGTTCTGAAGAAACAGATCCAGCTAAAGTAATTGAGGTAATTGAAAAAGAAAACATTAAAATGCTGTTTGCACTACCACCGGCATTAAAATACATCGTAGAAGAGCTTGAAAAAGGAGATCACTATGATTTCCCTCTAAAACTTGCTGTGTCAGGCGGAACAAAAGTATCAGAGTCTTTAATCGAACAATATGATCGTAACGGAATGATTTTAGCTCAAGGGTACGGAAGCACAGAAGCTTGGATTATCAGTTCATGGCATCCTCAAATGGGATGGAAGAAAGTAAGCTCTGCTGGAAAACCTGCTCCACATGTGGAAGTTAAAATTGTAGACCCAGATACACGTCAAGAAGTACCAACTGGAGAAAAAGGTGAAGTACTCGTGCGAAGCCCTTATCTGTTTAAAGGCTACTGGCAAAACGAAGAAGCAACAAACGCTGTCTTACAAGATGGCTGGTTAGCGATGGGTGATGCAGGTCGATTAGATGAAGACGGATTTCTTTACATTGAAGGACGCTATAAAGATGTAATTGTATATGGAGGAGACAACATCTACCCAGATCAAGTAGAAGAAGTTGCCTTAGCAGCAGATGGGGTGTTAGAAGCGACAGTTGTCGGCATGCCTGATGATGTGTACGGCGAAGTTCCATATGCATTTGTTGTTAAACAAGAAGCATCTGCTTTAACTGAAGAAGATGTAGTGAACTTCTGTAAAGAACGATTAGCACCATATAAAGTACCAACTGTTGTATTTGTTTCATCACTTCCTAAAAACAGCGTAGGAAAAGTGTTGAAAAACGAAGTGAAAAAACAAGCCTTAGCACACGCATAATAAAAAAAGCGGCCTTTATAGCCGCTTTTTTTATATTTATTGCTGTAATTTTTGAGATATTTTTTTCATAATGTGAAAGTATTGATCTCTTTCTTCTTCTGATAAGTGTGAAAGTAAATCTGACCAAAAATCGACACGAGTAGCTTGCAATATTTCGACAACTTTTTCGCCTTTTTCTGTCAACTCTACCCACACGCTCCGGCGGTTTTGCTTTTTATAAATACGATTCACAAGCTCATCATCTTCTAATTGATTTAATACAATGGTGATAGCACCGGGTGAGAGCCCAAGTACTTTTGTGATATCGCTAACAATACAGCTTTTTTTATCGTGAATAGTCTTTAAGATTGCCTCTTTTGTTGAAGTTAAATGGTAGGGAAGCAAATCATATTTCTCACCGATTACGGTGTTTTTATATTTTAAAAGAGCTTCTTTTACATGATCTATACTTTCTAGCTGATGACTAATCTCTTCTTTGCTATAACGTTCAGTCAAGCGTAAATCCTCCTCATAAAACAAATTCCATTTTTACCATTATACCATGTATAATGCCCATAGAAAAATGAACAACACTGCGAAAATTGTCAGAAAAATTTAAAAATAATTACCATATTTCGTTAAAAAATCCTTGTTTTCGTGCTATTATATATAAGAATAGTAATATTAGGAAACGTATACAACATATGTTTTCTGGAAAATGGGGTCTATGAACATCAATCCGCTTTATCTCATGTGTTGAACAAAGAAAAAAATATAAAAAATGGTGATTATTCACTTTGACGTATCGTCTTTTAGACTATGTTTGTATAAAATGAATGTATACATATTTTTATAGAAAAAACATATTGAGGTAAAGCCGAGATATGGGGGGATTCAATTACATGAAGAAAGTCTTAGGGGCGCTTTTGCTTAGCGCGACAATTGTTAGTGCGTTTATTGCGTACAGCATGTATACTAATCATTCTGCAAAGCAAACAGCCGCGATAGAACAAAAACAAGCAGCGAAAAAAGCAGAAAAAAAGACTGAGAAAAAGAAAAAACCAGTCCTTAAAGTCGAAGACCTGACGTATCAGCTGAAAGATTCCCGCACAGGACAAGTAATGAAAGAATTCAAGCCGGTTCATTACAAGGATAAAGACATATACGACCAAGAAATTAAGCAATTAGCGTCTGAACTGGCAAAAGGGATCGACACGCCTATGCAAAACATAAAAATGGATGCAAATGGATCGTTAACCGGCGGTTCCAAACAAATCATTTTAAAAGAAGCAGAGCTTGTTAAAAATCTGCAGAACTTAAATGCGAAACAATTGGATGTGAAGGTTCCGATTTACGAAACCGCTCCAAATGTAACGGCAGCATCTGCTCAAGGGATCGCTGATGTATCGTTAGCTTCCTATTCTACACGTTTTCGTCCAAGTGATACAAGTCGAAACAGAAATGTTCAGCTATCCGCAGAAGCGATTAACAACGTTGTATTAGGTCCTGGAGATTCATTTTCTTATAATCAAACAGTTGGGGAGCGCACAGCAGAAAGAGGCTATCAGCCTGCTCCTGAAATTATCAACAAACAGCTGGTGATGGGAATTGGCGGAGGGATCTGCCAAACATCTTCTACGCTATTTAATGCGATTGACGGCGCTGGTCTTCAAGTGACAGCTAGATCTCACCATTCAAAACATGTAGGTTATGTACCAGCAGGAAGAGATGCAACTGTATCGTGGGGAGGACCTGATTTTAAGTTTACAAACAACAAAGATTACCCTGTCATCATTAAAGCGTACGCAAACGTAAATACCGGTGTTTTAACGGTGGATGTTCGTACTTCACAGCGTGCTATCTAATAAAAAAAGACGTATCCTAACAGATACGTCTTTTTTTCATTTATTATGCTTTTTGTTGCTCGCGTTCACGAAGTTCCACACGTCGAATTTTACCTGAATTAGTTTTTGGCAATTCATCAATAAATTCAATTACGCGAGGATACTTGTAAGGTGCAGTTAGAGCCTTTACGTGATTTTGCAGCTCTTTAATAAAACCTGCATCTGTTGTTTTTACATGATCGACAAGAACAACATACGCTTTTACAACATGGCCGCGATCAGCATCAGGGCTAGCTATAACGGCACATTCTTTCACCGCTGGATGCTTAATTAATGCATCTTCAACTTCAAATGGCCCAATTGTATAGCCGGAACTAATAATGATATCATCTCCGCGTCCTTGGAACCAGTAATAGTTATCTTCATCTTTAGAAGCGCGGTCACCTGTTAAATAGTAGTTTCCTTTATACGTTTTCTCAGTGCGCTCCATGTCTTTATAGTAGTGCTTGAAAAGAGATGGGAGGTCTCTACGAACGGCAATATCTCCAACTTCTCCAGGCTTACAAGGTTCGCCGTCTTCATTAATGATTTCTACAAATCCTTCAAGCATCGGTTTACCCATTGAACCAATCTTTGTTTTTACACCTTTTAATGTACCGATTAAAAGAGTATTCTCCGTTTGACCGTATCCATCGCGTACTTGGATATTAAAATATTTTTTAAACACATTAATCACTTCTTCATTTAGCGGTTCTCCGGCAGATACAGCGCTATGAAGGTGAGACAGGTCAAAACGTTCAAGCTCATCAATTTTAGCCATAAAGCGGTACTCTGTTGGCGTACAGCACAGTACGTTTACTTTTTCATCCTGTAAAATTTCTAAAAACTTTTTAGGTTCAAAACGCCCGTTATAGATAATGCCTGTTGCACCTTGTCCAAGTACAGATAAAAACGGAGTCCAAATCCATTTTTGCCAACCAGGACCTGCTGTTGCCCAGACCGTATCGCCTTTTTTAATATCTAACCATTCAGCAGCTGCGATACGAAGGTGAGCATAAGCCCATCCATGAGTATGAACAACGCCTTTTGGCTGTCCTGTTGTACCAGATGTATAAGGAAGGAATGCCGTATCATCCTTAGTTGTTTTAGCTGCTTGGAACTGTTCTGATGCATCAACCGTAAGTGACTCTAAGCGCGTCCATGACGTAACATCAGCACCAAACGTAATTTTATGTTGTAGAGAAGTAGGGAAGTTTTCAATCTTATCGATCTCATTGCAGAAAGGATGGTAAGAAATAATCGCTTTTGCTTCAGCGTGATGTAAACGATATTGGATATCTTTTGCGCGTAATAGTTCTGAAGAAGGAATTACAATAATACCTGCTTTTAAGCATGCTAAGTAAATAGCGTACGATTCAATAAGGCGAGGTGCAATAACCAAGACATGATCGCCTTTTATTAAACCTAGCTCTGTTAACCCGTTTGCCACTTTATTAGCTTTTGCTAACAGCTGGTTATATGTAATTTCCTCACGCGCACCGTCGGCGTGCTGCCACTTTAACGCAAGCTGATCGGATGCATGTTTTTCAATTTCCTCTGTTAAGTTGTAATGTTCACTTGGAACTAAATCTTTTAGTTGAATCATAAAAACGACTCCTTATATTATAGATATCAATGATTTTTTATCATTACTATTATTATATTACTAACTATTAGTACTTGCTACTAATTTGTTTTGGGTTTTAGTAAAAAGCAAAAAAAGACCCGCTTACCTTATTAAGACAGCGGGTATAACGTATGTTATTTAAATAAGCTCCATTTTGTATGAATAGGTACTAGCTCTTCTTCAGACTCGTCCTCTTCGTATAAACCACGTTCTTTTAAATACTCCACAAAATATAAGTCTGCTTCCTTACGTTCATCATAAGGCTTGATCGATAAAACAAACCCTACTTTATGCTGATCTTCATTTTCAACGCCTGAGAGATACGCTTTTACATTATGCTGCAAGAAAAGCTCTTTAGCAGGAATAATTAAGTCTTTAACGAACTTCGACAGCAATTCCAGCTCAAAGTCGAAGGTGAACTTAGCAATTTTTTCTAGATCTGCAAATACCACGCCGATAAAGCTCGTATTATGTATTTCGTAGTCTTTCGTTTTTTCATCCCACTCAATATGTCCGATTTCCTTTAAGTAATTAATAAAATACCCAATGCCTTCATTGCTGCCAAAAGGCTGTTTAGAAAGGACTAAACCAATCTTCTTGTACTTAGGAAGATACACGCATGAGATAGCGGCTTCAACTTTATGCTGTTGAAATAAGTGCGTTGCCCCTTGAAGCAAGGCATCTAAGACATGATGGGTAATTTTCATTTGCTTACGAGGAAAGTGATATTCATTGCGTGCTAATTCATCTGTATCAGCAAACGTTGCTCCAATAAAGCCTGTATTGGATAGGGTAGGAGGGAGCTTCTTTCTTTTTCTTTTTCGTACCGTCATTCAAAAACACTCCTTGTGATCATCAATACGATAAAAATAAAACGAACATACGTTCTTATCTAATGATACAAAAAACGTGTCGAAAAGTAAAGATAAGTTAACGGAGAATTTGAAATTTTATAATAAAAGTAGCTAATGATCTTAAAACGTAGCGGTCATTAAAAGATGGAAAAGAAGAGGGGGAGCAAAAAAATAAAAGGCTGCAGATGAAAAGCATCCACAGCCTTTTATATATTCATTAACGAGCTTCTGTTAAAGCTACCATATCTTCATCATCTAAATCGATATCTACGTGACAATCCATTGTATGAATTGTTTTATCTTCATGATTTCCATAATAAATTGTAATGTTCATGAGTATCGCTCCTTTAAAACTGGATAATGACATCCAATTTATACCGTCATCTATTTGTTTAATATTATACCCGATGAAAAAGGAAACTACAACTAAAATCACTAAAAAGCTGATAGGAAAGGGGTTTGTTGTAATTTTAACACAGAATTTTATAGTATAAAAATACTAACTGATGTATCTTATTGCAGGAAATACGAGGTTTTGACTTTTATCAATGAATAAAAATCCATTTAATGCAAACATATGTACTAAATGAAAAATATACGTTCAGTAGCAAATAAATCCTTAAGATATCAAACACAAACAGATTTCATCGTTTTGCAAAGGATTCATTGAGAATACGATGAGAAAAAATGAATGAGTGTAAAATTTAATTCCTATAAGTAAACTCATTCATTTTTTCTCATCTCTAAATATAATCTAAACATAAACCGAACTGACAAATCCTAAAACTAAACTGGTGAAATTCATATGTATTTCCATAAAATTATATCTACAATTGTTCAATTAGAACAAATCTTATGGATAATTAGTTTAGCCAGTCGATTGATATAAATATAAACCCTATCCCATTTTTTTAATTCTGTCTCACTATCATAAGTATACTTTTATAATGAGACAAAATTTATGTTTCGTCTATTGGTTCCTAGAATATATATTATGTAAACTAGAAAAAGAAATAAAATCTTTAGGGTCTCCCTTGCTCTTAGAACCTTGGAATGTCTATCACCTTTTGCTTTTTCTTTAAAGTATATAGATTTGTTTTCAAGTGAGCTGGTTTTACTCTCATGATTTTAATTTGGGGCTGTAAACAGAACTCTTAAAAATCGACTGAATGATGCTTTTAAAGTCAAATGTGAAATAGTACAAGCTATAGATTATATCTTACAAATGGTTAAAATGACCGCTCACTTAATCACAATCGCCTGAATACGCCAGTACGTATCATTTTATATGTAATCAAGTAACTCCTTATGGTTTATCCTAGAACTTTACAATTTTGTATCCTAAGTTTAAAGTAGCTATGAATCAGTGTGATATTAGTTGATTTGATGGAGAAGCGCAAAAAAGGAAAAAGAACAACTTCTTCCCCTCCAGCCGCTTGTCATACAAACTTTTCAAGTTACTAGTTGCAAGCTTTCACTCACTAAGGTATGTTTCCCAATCGTAGTCATGAATTTTATCAAATTTCCCAAACTCATTTCTTTCGTAAGCACATAGCGGTGATTTATTTATAAAAGCTAAAATTGAGTCATCAACATTTAAAACAACTCCTAGAGCTACAATTTGAAAATTATCTGGATTACTAGTAAATTCATCTTCTTCGTATCCGCTAAAGATAACCCATCCTGAATCATTCGGTTCATTTGGTTTATCCTTTAACAGAAAATTAAACTCGTTTCTTTCTAAAACATCATTGCTAACTGTTACGAGGGTATTAAAGTAATAGTCCATCTTTACAGCGTCATCGTCTTCATATTCAGTATCACAAATATGTTCAGTGCCAAAATGCAGGATTTGACCAAGTTTTAAGCCCTTTAAATGATAAGGTTCATTATCAAGCTTTCCAACAAAGTTCTCTTTGTTTTTATCCATAATTTCCACCCACATTCTTTCTCCTTTGTAACCAGCTGTATCTGAATCACTAAAGAAAACTAACTTCACCAGGTCTCCCGCTTTTAATTTATCCGTCACCGCTTTGCTTGGCTTGTAAAATGTATAAGGAGATTCTTTGTTTCTTTCATAAACATTATCTAATTGCCAATATGTATTGCTATCCTCATGTTTTTTATTAGTAGAATGTTTTTTGAACCAACTTTTCATAAAATACATTACCTCTTTGATTTATATAATTTAAATTTCTTTAATTGGATACTGAGTTAAAATAGATTCTAACCCTTGAATAAACGCATCTGTGTAAGTCGAATTTTATGTTTTAATACTCTTTCGGGTTGATGATGGTGTAAACTTTTATGCTCTTTTCCTCAATCCCTATAAAATGAGCTTTTTGCCTTGTATCTAGTCCTCTAAGGGTTCCGCTTAACTTACCTATTTTTTTAGCACCACTGTCTTCTGCTTTCCAACTGTATAAAGTTCCTTCCTTGTTGTATGGGCTGTAAAAATAGCTATATTCTCCTCTAATACTTATTGCTTGTGATCCATGTAACGTTTCAGGAGTTTGATGTGCAATAAAAGAATTCTTCTCGGGATTTACTTCAATTAACTCAAAATCTGTATATGGATATAACCAAAGTGTCGTATTTTTACCTCTGCAAATTGCATAACAATCTGCAATGGATGGAGCATCTGGTAAATGAGTGTGATATTGAAAAGTTGGTGAACCTGTATTATCAAATAATACTAACCCTTCTGTTGATATCCCTTCACCAAAAACGCCTTCGTCGAAATAGCTGCACCATATTCCTTCTTTACTAACCGCTACGTCTTGCACAGCATCTCCACAATAGAATGACCGTATGACTTCTCTATCGATATTCATAATAAACAAATTGTGCTTTTCTCCCTTAGTTCTAGGATTCATTATCAAAAAATGCTTATAATCAATCCATCTGACAAAAGGATAGTTTATTTTTAAACGTGGATAAAGAGTAGTACCGTTTACAGACAATTCGAATCTATTATGGCGTTTTTGAACTAAGACCAGTCCATATTCATCTTTGTAATCTGCATCAATGATATTTAAACAATTATCATCAGGTTCGATGGTAAAAATAGTCGTCTCTACAATCCTCAAAGCTAGTCACCCTTTATATTATAAGAAAGTGGAAAATAAACTTAATTTAAAATTAGAAATGAATAAAAACTTCCCGCTTGCTTTGATCTTATTTATTTTCACTAGGTTTAGTGGGTATGTAAATCTACTTTCACTCAGCTACTTAGCCCATTTTTCTTCACTATCTATCCACTTGTTCTTGTGTAAATCAAAAGATTTTATATCATCATGGAAGTCTAAATAGACAGGCAATTCAAAGCTTTTACCACCCGCTTTATTCCAGCAGGAAACAAACCACCTTACAATAGTTTCTTCTTCAGCAGCAGAGATGGATTCTTCATTTTGCTCATAAAACTCCCAAAAAGCATCCGAGTTTTCAGCAGGAAGATCATAGTATTGAGTCTCGTCAAATAAAGGATGACTACCTGAAAAAATCTTTCTGTCATTTCCTTCATAAAAAACTTCATTCGCTTCATCATCCATAGAAAACATCATAATAGACAAATCAAACGGTTGCATAAAAATCTCAAAGTCCAGCAAATCAATTCCTTCATAATAATGAAAAGTCTGTATCTCTTTTATGTTTGCAATCAATACATGTTCATTTTTTTGAAGACTTTCTTTTAAGGAACTAATATAATCGTCAATTGTAAACATCGTATTCCCCTTGGTCGTTGTTTTTTTATGTTTCCAGCTATTAAAACGCTCATTAAGTTTCGGTTTTAACGTTTCATAATTTCCCCATGTGTCTTTCACTTCGTAAAGAGATTTCACATGAGGAAATACTTCTTCATAATCATCCAAATAAACACCGTCTTTAAAGTCAAAATAGGCTTTTGTAAAAGCATTACCCTCCTCATTTAACATATCACTTACAAATACACCATCCCAGTTCATGTATATTTCAGTTCCTGTCATTTTCTTTTGTTTAAATTTGATGATTTCATTAGCAGCCGCTTCTTTAAATTCTTTGCTATATAAATGGTTCTCAATAATCCACCCCAGATACATTCCCGTATGTACAAAACCTTGTTTATCATCTAACCCTTCTGGAAAGTCTCCCTCATAATGCCATTTTGCTTTATCATAAACCACTGTCATATTTTCCTTCTCTTTTTTTGCTTCTTTTATTACTTCAGGTCTAGCTGATTCACTTCGAATCATAGAATTCGATTTTTCTTCGCATCCTTGTAAAAATAAAAAAGTAAACATAAATAACGAAATGTATTTTAATTTGTGCAAAAGTGGTCCTCCAAGTCTAATAAAATATTTACTAATAGCAAAGCAGTAACAACTTTCAATTTCATCTATATCATATATCATCGCTCCATTTTTCAGGAGATTCCTATAAAATAAAAATTATACCTTAAAAAAAGAAGCCATTCCTTTTTAGGAACGCTTCTTTTACTTTCTATTAGTAACCATCTACCGTAACATCAGTAATGGACCCATCACTAGGACTTACTTGATACCAACCTTGTGTAGCTGTATGTTCCTCTCCTGTTTCTTCATTATCCACAACATTTTCATAAACATGGATAATATAGTTTCCTGAGTCGTCAACGTGATCATATGTTACAAGGAGAGGTGAATCTTCAGATATGCCTTGCTGATCACGAACTAGCTGGATAGCTTGCTCTTGGGAAACTGTTTGTTCGGCTGGTTCCTCTTCCTCAATTGCTTCTGTATCTTCTTCTTGCTCTGGTTCTGATTCCGATTCCGTTTGGACCTCATCTTCTGAATCAGCCTGAACTTCTTCCTCATCCGCTTTTGCCTGAGCTTCAGCTTCTGCATCAGCTTTGGCCTGCGCCTCTTCTTCTTTTTGTCGGTCTTCTTCTATCTGCGCATAGTAATCATCTAATTCCTTTTCCATTTGTTGCTGTTCAAGGTCTGATAATTGCTTTTGTTGTTCTTGTATTTGGTTTTGAAGCAAAGCAATTTGTTCTTCTGAAGCATTATCAACAAAATTGATGTTTTCTACATAATCACCACTGGCGTCAAAATTAACTTCCATCATACAAAAAACATTTTGCTCTTGATTAATACCATAGTAAATATACTGATTGTCACCTACTTGGATATACTGATAACCATTCATTACGTTTAATAAGTAATCGCGATCAGCCTCTTTAGAATTAACTGCTTTTTTAATGGTTGATGCTTTTGTTTGTAATGTATTCGGCGATGATTCTTTTACAGCCGTTTTATTGCCATTTTCTTTCGTATGAACCGCTGTTGATTTCTCTGTAGGCTCTTCTTTTTGCGATACAGTTTCACTGGACTCCTCGCTACAGGCTGCTAGCAATATAGCTAACAGTGGAATACCAAAAGCAACTTTCAACATTTTCATAGACTATTATCCCCTTTTTTTATCTTTTTTTAGGTTTTATATAATTCTAAAGAACTATATAAACCTTAGGGGTTATTATACCAAAATTAAGAAAATATAAGAATATTTTCTTGTGTTGTTTATGGAATTTTTTGAAAAAATTATCTTTTTATGCATAAAAAAACACAAAGCCATGCAATTTTTCATAATACGGCTTTGTGTTTTCGTAACAAATGTTAATGATGAAATCCATTGTCGTATTTCGTGTCTTTAAGAACAGGTCTATCCAATGAGTTAAGAAATTCAACGGCTTGTTTGAAATTAACCATAAATAAATGAGCCAGGTCCCTTGAAAATCCATTTCTAACGACAATGCGCATGATTGTTATTTCTTCCATGTCTGCAGGTAGTGGATAAGCAGGAACTTGCCATCCATACGTACGCAGTTGTCTAGACAAATCATAAAGCGTCCAGTTTGGTGTATATCCTTCTTTCAGTTTCCAAGCAAGAACCGGGATATCTGAACCATCAGCAAGAATTTCGAACGCTTCCATTTCTCCAATTTCTTTGCTGAGAAACAGCGCGTTTTCTTGGGAGGTTTTTTGCACGGCATAATAGCCGTCTTTACCTAAACGCAAGAAATTGTAGTACTGTAAAAGAACTTGTGCTCCTGGTCTAGAGAAGTTGAGCGCAAAAGTTGGCATGTTGCCTCCTAAATAAGAAACGCGGAAAATAAGATCTTCAGGCAAGTCTTCTTTTTCTCTCCAAATCACCCACCCTAAACCAGGGTAAACTAAACCATACTTGTGTCCTGACACGTTAATGGACTTTACTCGCGGCAAGCGGAAATCCCAGACAAGGTCTGGTTGAAGAAATGGAGCGATAAAACCTCCAGAAGCAGCATCTACATGAATAGGAATATCCAACCCTTTTTTTTCCTGTAACTCGTCTAAAGCTTTTGCGATAGCAGCAATTGGTTCGTAAACTCCTGTATACGTCACTCCAAGAATCGGTACGACACCAATTGTATTTTCGTCAACCGCATTAATGACGCCTTCTGCATCCAAATAAGGATGATCTGGATTAATGTTCACATAACGAGGTTCTACGTCCCAATAGTTTGCGAACTTCTCCCATACTACTTGAACGGATGAACTAAATACAATGTTCGGGCGGTCCGTTGATAGCCCTTTACTTTTACGCAGTTTCTGCCAGCGTCTTTTTAAAGCCAGTCCGCCAAGCATACATGCTTCAGATGAGCCTGTAGTAGAAACGCCCATCGTTGTATCAGGATTAGGTGAATTCCACAAATCCGCTAAAATACGTACGCATCTCTCTTCGATAGCCGCTGTCTGCGGATACTCGTCTTTATCGATCATATTTTTATCAAAAGATTCTCCGTACAAACGCTTTGCATCAGGCTCCATCCACGTAGTAACAAACGTAGCTAAATTTAAACGGGCATTTCCGTCTAAAGCAATTTCGTCATGAATGATTTGATAAGCTGTTTCTGGAAGCATACCTTGATCACTGATACGCAGCCTTGGAATCGTCACTTCTCCTTGTCGAGAAAAAAGCGGATTAACAGGAAATTCATCAGGTAAATTTTTTTGTTCACGATGCGGGTGCCATTGAGGCATAAAGTATCATCTCCTTATGTATATCTAACAAATTACTTTACGTTCCACCTGGTGTTGTAACAAGCAGGTCTCCTTTACACATTATGAGCTTTGAAACCTATTTTCATTCTTCTCATTATCCGTAGCACGTAAGGATGAACTTTATTTAATAATACCCATGAAAATGGTCTTACCAAACTCAAAAGGTGTAAAATATGGTAATATATTGTAAAAGGAGGTTTTTAAATGGAGAAACAAGGGATTATCTTGCAAGATAAGTTTTTCGAGTTAGGTGAATCTCCTATCTATAATGAATCACAAGACGTTATTGGAAATGTCGCATATAAGTTATCTATTGCTAATAAATTTGAGATTTTAAAGGACGAAGAAATTATATTTACAGGTAAATCTAAAATGTTTGCCCTTATGCCGAAGCTGATTATTTCTGATCCCCACGGAAATGAAGTTGGCATGATTCAGCGAAAATTTACTTTTTTTAAAAAGAAGTATCTTTATATCAGAAACGATGGCGATACATATGAAATTACGGGGAATATAACAGATCGCAAATTCGACGTTTTGCGTTCCGGCGTTCCTATTATTCAAGTCCGCACACTCTCTTCTTTTCTGTCATTACGTCCCCACACGTTTGCTTTAGAATTTCTCGAACCTGATCTTGATAAGTGGGAAGGAATTGCGGTTGTACAAGGCGTAAGGATGATGGTGAAAGATGAAAAAAGCAGTACAGCTACTGCTCCCGCTCAATAGTGGTTATAGAAGGTCATATGATATAAAAAAACGAACAAACTTTATATTGAAGTTTGTTCGTTTTTTAATTAAGGGCCAAATACTAACGTACCGATGACATGGTAGCCAATTGGTACAAGAAACAAGATGATATTTAAAATAATCGCCCATAGACAGAGCTTGTCTTTTTTTATAAAAAAACCAATAATTGCAGGAACAATCATGAGCGGAACTAAAAAGATAGGTGCAATAATAGGCAGTCCTTGAAGCTTTTCAGCCGCAATAAGTCCTGTAAAAAAGTTAAGGATCAATAAAGTATTAATAATGACATATAAAAGTGAAATTCCTCCAAGAATCCCACCTATTATACCGCTTTTAGTTGTATTAACAGTAGCGTCCACGTTTCTGTCACCTCTTTTTTAGAAATATAAGTAAACTATACTATAATGTGGTTTTTATTGTAAAGGTATGGAGAAAACAGCTGTTGAAAGATTGCAAAGATTGCTACGAAAAAAGCACTGTAGCAATCGCTACAGTGCTTTTTATAAACAGTGCATTTTTTCTTCTGCTTCTTTCCAAGGAACCGTATAGCCCTGTCCTTTTGCGCAAAAGACGGACGATGAGCTGTATTCGGGATCCGCCTCTTTATTGTAGCGGATTTGTTCAATCACTTCTGCTTCATTATGACAGCGTTCATACCCTCCGAATAATAGAGACATCGCTCCTTTTCCATGCGTAAAAGATGCTAGCGTCGAACCGTAGGTCATAAAAGTAGCAACAGGAACTTTGCCTGTAATAATCGCTTTGTTTTCGGTTGTTTCAGGGGAATCAAAGCGACCGTTTGCACTTTGAACATCCGCTAATACCCTACCCATTTGATCAATATCCACTTTAATTTTGAAATCATAATACGGTTCTAGAACAATATTTTCTGCTTTTTCTAACCCTTGTCGCAGTGCACGGTACGTTGCTTCTCTAAAATCTCCTCCGCTTGTATGCTTGTTGTGAGCTCGTCCAGTACATAATGTCACTTTTATATCAGTAATAGGTGAACCCGTTAACAAACCATGATGCGGCTTTTCAAATATATGCTGACGGACTAGATTTTGATACCCCACGGATAAATCGTCGGCGTGACAAGCATTTTCAAAAGTAATTCCGCTGTTTCGTTCCGCTGCTTCTATTTTCAAATGAACTTCTGCATAGTGTTTCAACGGTTCAAAATGCCCGTAGCCCATCACCGTATTTTGAATGGATTCTTTGTACAAAATTTCTGGTTCTTCAAACTGTACGTTTATATTAAAACGTTCTTTTATCAGTTTTTCGAGGACTTCTAGCTGAATTGCTCCCATCACATGAATATGAAGCTCTTGAGCCCTTTCTTCCCACGTCACATGTAAAGAAGGGTCTTCAGCATCTAATAATTGAAAAAGTTTAATTCCTTCTTTTGGATGAACAGAAGGCTCAAAAACAACTTTTGATTTTAACGTAGGCAAAAGTTCGTAGGAGCGGCTTTCTTTTAATGTTCCAAGACCGTCTCCAATCGATGCTGAAGACAACCCTGTAACCGCAAAAAGTTCGCCAGCTGAACCTTCATTTACGTTTTTAAATGTACTTCCGTTATAAGCACGAATTCGAGTGATTTTTTCTTCGTATAGCTCTCCGTTTTTTTCATAAGCCACTTCATCACGCACCTGCATTGTCCCGCTTAGAGCTTTGATAAACGTGATGCGCATGCCATTTTCATCGTGCCGAATTTTATATACACGACCTGAAAATGCTTCTTCCTTCGAGTAGCGAGTTTCTGTTAGCAAATCGAGCTTCTCTAAAAAACTTTCAATGCCGATATCTTGTAAAGCTGAACCACTAGCACACGGGAAAAGCTGATTGGTTTGAATAAGCTTTTGCCTAGCTGCTTTCCAATAAGCTTGATCATTCTTGCCTTCCATAAATACATCTAAAAGCTCTTCATCTTTTTCAGCTATAAATTCAATAAGTTCCTCACTTAACGAGCCATCTATAAGCTCTGACGTTATGTCAAAAACATCGGGGGTTAAGTTATGTTTAATATCGTTTATAACACGTTCAGGATTTGCTCCTACACGATCGATTTTATTGATGAAAAAGAATACGGGCACACGATGTTTTTGAAGCAGCTGCCAAACGGTTTCTGTATGGCCTTCGACTCCTTCTACTGCACTTAAGATAACAATTGCATAGTCCATCACTTGAATAGAACGTTCCATTTCAGGTGAAAAATCGACGTGGCCCGGCGTATCAATTAAATAGTAAGTAGAACCATTATATGAAAAAGTTCCTTGATCGGCAAATACCGTAATTCCTCGTTCTTTTTCAATCGTATGGGTATCAAGAAAGGAATCTTTGTGGTCGACTCTTCCTCGTTGTTTAATACTTTTGGTATGATAAAGAAGCTGTTCGGAAAACGTTGTCTTTCCTGCATCGACATGCGCTACGATACCGATCGTTTTGCTAGATTGTTTCATTATATTAAATCCCACCTTACTGCTGTATGTATAGCTGTTATTTTCTATTTTATAATAATCTTAAGAAAAAGTGGACGACAAAGGCCTAGAACTGCTCACATCAAAAAAGAATGCGTGATTAAACACCGCATTCCCTTTTTGTACGGCGTTTAGTATCTTTTTTGCCTTTTACTATAAAAATAGCTGCTATAAAGCACCCAATTCCAGCTAAATGCATGATGTTATTACCTGTCGCGCCTAGACTGTTACTGGTCAACCCAACTAAAATGCTGCCGAATATAATCAATAAAACAGCAAACATGAACTTCAATTTTTTCACTCTCCTTTAATACGCTATTAAATATGATTTGCATACGGATCATATAAACCAGTGATTAATAATAGACCTGCTGATAAAATCAATGTTCCTGCGATTAACAAACTGTTGCTACATACCTTTTTTCTCTTTTTGCGTAAAAACATTCCTGATATAAGAAATAGTAGTGCGACAGATAGCAGAATCAATCCTATACCAATATTCACTCTTTCTTTCTCTCCCTTGCGAATGTATTCTCCACCATCTAGTTAACCATAATATTATTATGGAAATAAAAAAAACGAACTTGACCCTTTACCGAACCTTAATTGTTTTATATGTTATCATACATAAATTGTTAAAAGTACATTTTTTCACCTTTCATTATCAAAAAAGCAGCCTCTTTACTAGGAGACTGCTTTTTTTATGACAACTGATAAAACCGCTTAAGAAGCTTTTTTTAATTGTTCTTTTTGTTTCCGTTGATAAGAAGAAAAATAAATAAGGCCTACAAATACAGCTCCTCCTATCATATTTCCAATAAAGGTAGGGATAATATTTGCAATAAAATCAATCCATGTAAAGTGACCTGCAAAAATAGCAGCGGGAATAATAAACATATTGGCTACAACGTGCTGAAAGCCAATCGCAACAAATGCCATAATCGGAAACCAAATACCAAGAATTTTCCCCGTAACATCGTCAGCGCCGTATGAAAGCCAAATAGCTAAACATACAAGCCAGTTGCAGCCCACAGCAGAAATAAGCGTTTTAAAAAACGAATCATCAATTTTAGCTTGAGCAATTGCTATCGTTTTATCTAAAAAAGGCCCTGTTTCTGTTAAACCTACAATATGTCCAAAGAAATATGCAATAAACACGGCACCTAAAAAGTTAGCAAGCGTGACCCAAAACCAGTTATGAAACAAGTGACGAAGTGAAATTTTTCTTGCATACAAAGCAATGGAAACAGACATCATATTCCCCGTAATAAGCTCCGCTCCCCCAAGTACGACCAGCATAAGACCTACAGGAAAGACGGCCCCTCCTAAAAGATTCGATAAACTTCCCCATTCAGCCGGTAAATTACCAATGACGCGTACATCTAGTAAAAAACCAAGCGCAATAAATGCGCCTCCTAAAAACCCAAGCATGAGAATGGAAGAAAGGGATAGCTTCGTTTTTGAAACCCCGCTTCTAAAGCGATGTTTAACATTTTATCCGGCTTGTAAAATGCCATAAAACTCCTCCTTAACTAAAAAAGGCAGCACTCAAAAACACCTTTTACACAAGGTTTTTGAATGCTGCCTAATAATCCTGCACTTTCTTTACAGTATATCAGTCATCATTATCTATAATAAAATCAAATAAAAAACAAGCAGATCCTACTTCTCTTTCATTTAATTAAATTATGTATTTTACGTTGTTCTACTGAATACTGGTTTCAAACACAAACACAGAAACAGCGATATCTTCTTCTACTTTGATATCAGAAAATAAGTACTCCAGCTTAGCTCCTAACAAGTCTTCAAGCCCCTCTGGAGGAGATGAAGCGTAAAGGTTTTGAATAAGCTTTGTTCTTGCCATATGTACCGTCTCTTTACCTTCGGTTGTTCTCGCGATAAATTGTTCAGCTGGCGTTAAGTTGCCGTACAAAGTTGAAATAGCCATATTTTGAACAAATACAGTATGAATTCGTTCTGGACCTTTTCCAAAAAGTTTTTTGCGCAGCTTTCGGATAATATCATTAAAAGCATGTATTTTCTTAGACACTGGTGTATGCCTCCGCTTATCTCGAGTATGTCTCCCTTGCTCATTCAAGTTTTCAACTAAGAATAAGTTACATTATACATGACGACGTTTACATTGTATACAATGTATCTGTTTTATCCCCGTTAATCCAAATCATCGCAAAACCATTACGAAATGATAAAAAAAAATCCTTCACTTATTAAAGTGAAGGATTACCTTTATATCTCTACTTAAAGGTTACAAATGGATTCTCAGTTATCAAAGAAATAACTAAGAACTTTGACAAAATAGCATGTCAAAATAGTCAAGTGGTATGTTTGTACCAGTAGTTAATGCTATCACGTTAAAGCCATGGAATCCAATTAGTTTACTTTCATAATACTTTATTTAATTTAAATATTCTTTTTTGATAGGAAACCCTTAATCTTCATCACGATCTGCTCTAAATTCATCATCAGATAATGAATTTAGTTGGTGGCTAAGCTTTTCGTAGTTATCTTGTTTCTGATTTTGTTGTACATCACTAGATATAGGAGCTTCACTAGAAACAGTAGATTTTTTTCTCGTCTCTTCGCCTCCGCTAACTCCAAACCCAACATTGTTATCTGTCATCGGATTCACCTCTTTAACTGTTATTATGGAGAATTTCTCTAAAAAAATAACAGGAAACAAAAGGGATTCCCACTTAGCTAATAGCGGTCCAAGCTTCCTTACTTACACCAAATCGTATTTAAATAAGGAAATGACCTGCTTTAACCCCATAGGCAATACCAACAAAAAAACTTGCTATACCTAGTGTTTGACTTTTACATACATACTTTATAGTTAAGCCTGGAATCAGACCCCATATAATGATGAAAATAGCGAACGATACTATAATAGAAGACCATGCATCTTGCCCTGATATACTTATACCTTGCATAAACGTTTCTCCTTTCAGTACTTATATCGGGAGAACATAAATTTTTTATAGTATCTTATAATACGAACTAAAAAATTCAAGTGACCTGTCCATATATGCTTTTACAGCGAATGGTGGCGTTCAAGCTCGACTGTTTTTGGTTTTTGCCATATTAATACCCCTGCCGCTACATACATAAACGAAGTGATGTAAAAAAGGCTGCCGATTGTAAGGAAATCAATGATATACCCTGTTGCAATCACGGCTAAAGCTGCCCATATAGAGGTCCATAAATGATAGTGTCCTACTTGTTTTCCTGTATGAGCACGATCTGTCTGCCTAGATAACGCTATTTTTTCTGCTGTTTTTTGAAGAGCTCCAAGTAGCCCCATTATAACTTGAATGATATACACCTGCGTAATAGTTGATAGAACGGGAATCACCAGCATAACAACCGCCATCCCAAACGTATATAAAATGAGCAAGCGCTTTTCTCCTACTCTGTCACTCCATGAACCGATTAAAGGGTGACTCAAAGCTGCGGTTAAAGCAAAAATTCCATAAGCTAAGCCAAATTGTGAATAACTATCGCCAAGATTTCGAAGCAGTAAAAGGTAAAAAGGAAAAACAATACTGCTTGCAGTAATCATCAGGCTTTGTGAGTGTAAGAGTTGTTTGTACGTCATTTTCCATACTCCTTATAAAATAAATTAACGAACGTTTCCTTTGGATCATATTTTCTTTTTAAATTAAAAAAGGCGGTTGTATGAGGGTAAGCCTCTTCTAATTGCTTCTTGCTTGGGTAGCCGTAGTAAGGCAAGTAATAGCTCCCCTGGTGCTGCAGCGTTACATCCACCATTTTTCTGACAACTCTTTGTGTATCAGCCATGCCTTGATGGTCTTTTTTCTGGTTAATAAGGAAAACGAGAGCAAACATGTCGTCTTTTGCATAAGACATGACGGCTTTATTGTCTTTTTCTACATAGCGAACAGTAATGTTCAGTAAATTTAATTTCTCTGTTGCTAACACTTCCCGTAAATCATCGATGTAAGAAGCAAATTCATCAACCGGAACGAAGTATTCTTGTAAAACTTCCGTCCGGCTAGCACTTTCGTATTCCATAAAATCACTTTCAGAACGCATAACATTATTTCTTGTTTCAAGCCGTCCATTTTGTCTTAAAAAATAAGCCTTTTGTGTTTCCCACAGCATATCTTTTCCCCAGTCACTGTACCGAGACAGTCCAAGCATAAATTTAGGAAGTGCCACTATTTTTTCTGTTTTGAGCGGTTCTTTTACAGTAGAAGTATTTTGAGAAGATAAGCGATAGTTTGTGACGTACATATCTGTTAGTAATTGATTAGGAGAAACAGAAATACGCGCCATATGCATACGAACGTCAGGGTTATGCTGTACGTAGTTTTTAAAATACGCTGTATACTGTCTATAATCTAAGCGGATAATTTCATCTTCGTACCATTCATCGTCCGTCAAATGAAGCGTCACATCTAAAATGACTCCAAATAACCCGTAGCCTCCGTTTACTAAAGAAAACAGCTCAGGGTGTTTTGTCCGGCTAATTTCGATAATAGACCCGTCGGCCTGCAGGAGACGCATAGATTTTACCGTATCCATTAAAGAACCGTATCGAATATCTCTGCCGTGTACGTTCACGCTAATAGAGCCTCCAACGGTAAAAATATTTTGTGATTGCATAACCTGAAGAGCAAGGCCGTCTTTATGTATATATTGCTGAATATCATTCCACGTTGTCCCGCTTTGAACCGTAATTTCTTTTTGACGTGGCTTGTAATCTACAATTTTATTGTACTGCTTCATATCAAGTAAAATAGCATTCGGATAATACGTCTGCCCTCCTTGACTGTGCTGCATGCCTGAAATCGCTATTTTTTCATGATGCTGTGAAGCGGTTTTCACCCAATTTTTCAGCTGTTTTTCAGTTGTTTCGTGCTTTATTTCTTTGACTTTTGTAGGAAGAAGCCGAGCAACATCTTTCGTTACAGGACGGCTTTGCTGCTGTTTATAAATATGATAGGAGGCATATGAACCTACTAGATAAAAAGATAAAAAAGTTCCTAACAACACGTTTTTCTTCATCACAAACTGTAAGCTCCTTTCTTTATTTCTGTGAAATTATACCATATCAAAAGTGAAATAACACTACAAAAGTGTAATTTTACACTATATTATAATTCGTTTTGAGAAAGTATATGAAAAAAACTTGTAATTTAACGTATGTTAACCTTATTGAAACAAAAAAAGAAAAGACCTAGTGTCTTTTCTTTTTTGTTTCTTTATTTTTCAGCTTCGTATGCAACTAAAGCTACTCTTTTTCCTAACGTTTGTTGAAACTGCTCTTCTAGCTGTTTCAGCTTCGCATGCATATCATCGTTAATTGAAGCTGGCTCAAAGGTCATTTTTGTTTGCTCCATCATACTGTCACCTCTTTCATGTGTGTATGTTCTACTTTTTCCAATATAAAAGAGGTCTATGACGATTTGACGAAAGTTTACAAATTAAATTTGCTAATGAGCGCTGTTAATTGTTCTGCCATTTGAGACAGAGATTGTGCGGAAACAGCAATTTCCTCCATTGAAGCCAGCTGTTCTTCAGTTGATGCGGCCACTTCTTCAGATGTAGCTGCATTTCCTTTAGCAAGGATCGCCATTTCACCTGCTGTACGAGCCACTTCTTCAACCGCTGCTGAAATTTGCTGAGCAGTCGCAGCCACTTCTTCTACTTGCGGAGTCGTTTCATTCATGCTGCTTAGAATTCGTTCGAATTTTTGAATAGCCGTTTGTGAAATTGTTCGTCCTTCTTCAACTTTGTTTGTAACTTGCTCCATTGTATTTACAGATTCCTGAGTATCTTGTTGAATAGCTTGAATAAGCTCAGAAATTTGAGACGCGGACACTTGTGATTGTTCTGCCAGCTTTCTCACTTCCGCTGCTACAACGGAAAATCCTTTTCCATGTTCTCCAGCTCGTGCCGCTTCGATTGCAGCATTTAAGGCTAGTAAATTTGTTTGAGCAGCAATACCGCTGATTACTTCTAAAATGGTTCCAACTTCTTTTGAACGTTGAAACAAAGTACGAATCGTTGTATTAGATAGCTCAACGGATTGAGAAATGGATTCCATTTGTTCGACCGTTTCTCTCACGGCTTTTTCGCCTTCTACAGCTTCAGACGTTGTGTGATTTGATAGCTGAGAAACAGCTTCTGTACGCTGAGCAATAGTAGAAACTCCTTGTACAATCTCATCTAAAGAAGCTGCATTTTGGTCAATAACAGCCGTTTGTTTTTCCGCACTAGAAGCCACTTCTTGTATCGCAACTGATACTTGTTCAGTCGCAGCGCTCGTTTGCTGTGAGCTGGCCGTTAGCTCTTCTGAAGAAGCAGCCACTTGCTCTGCACTCATTTCAACATTTTGAATTAATGTGCGAAGATTGTTTTGCATCTGACTAAAAGCATACCCTAACTCGCCAATTTCATCCTTTGAATTGACGGTAATCGCTGTTGTCAGATCTCCTTCACTAACGCTCAGAGCCTGATTCTTAAGCTGTTTGAGCGGTTTAATAATCGATTGCAACACCACAAAAATGGTAAGACTCCCAATTATCAGACAAGCTACAATGATAAATAGTGTTTTGTAAAAGATAGGCTGTGCAGCTTCACTAACTTCTGATGAATACATAGTGCCTGCAACTTTCCAGCTTGTTGTTTTATTTGTCGTAAAGACCATCTTTTTTTCATTCCCGTTAAAGGTATATTCAAAAGACCCAGAGCTCTTTGCATAAAGCTTGTCAAAAAGAGAATCTGTCGCTTTTGTACCCGCTTTTTCCGTAGGGTGAACAATATATTTTCTTTCTCCATCTAAAAGAAATGGATATCCTTTTTCTCCGATTTTTACTTTGCTGACAGCTTTATTAATGCGGCTAATATCTAGATTCAAAGCAATAACCCCTGTGCCATCCGCCGTTGTTTTCGCTACAGTAATAACGGTCTGACCTGTAGAAGCTGATGGATAAGGTTCAGTGACAACTGTTTTTCCTTTGTTTTGCATGGCTAGCTTGTACCAATCTCGTTTTCTGGGATCATAGCCTGCTTGTAGCACTTTTTTAGGCGATTGAATAAACTTTCCCTGCTGATTTCCTGTAAAAATGCTGACGGCTTCTGGATGAAGCGAAGCATATAAGTTAAAATTTTTCCTTAAAGTAGCCATATCTTTTTCATTGTAGCGCTCGTTGTTTACCACTGATGCAAAAAACTCTACATCATGAATTTTTGGTCCAACGGTATCGTCAATCACTGAATTAATGGACTGTACATTTTGCTGTGCTGTGGTAATAATTTGGTTTTCAATTTCATGTTTCGCCGTTATGTAAGCTGATACACCTATCGTAACAGATGGCACCAATAAGATCGCTGCAAATGCTAGCACCAGCTTTGTCTTAAAGTTATTAAGGGACCTTTTTTTTCTTACTCTCTCCATGCTATGTAGCCTCTCTCTCCGTAGTTAAAAGTGATCGTGCACTTTCTTTCTATCGGCAAGACTTCATATTCCTTTAGTCATCGAGTGTATACATAATTAACAATGGGTGTGAAAAGATAAGAGTACGATAAAAAAAGTAGGTGATTTTAATGGAAGAAAGTAAAAACAGCAAGTCTTTTTCAATGTTTGAAACAGAAAAGGTTCAGCGCGGGGAAGAAAAAGATATTTTTAATATCTATAAAGAAGGAGTAAAAATTGCGGAAGTAAGAGGAACGGATCCTCAAACTCAGCAGGTTATTCCCATGCATGACTTAAATGATTACGAAGAAAATAAGCTTCACGAATATATTGCTCATTTAGACCATACAACGTAAAAATGCTAAAACAAGAGTCCTCTCTTGTTTTAGTCTTTAGAATCATAAAAAATATGTTCAAAACGCAGCGTGTTTTTTTGTATGTACAGAAGTCCAAACGAAAATTGCTTTTCACGCCGCTTGTCAGTAGCGGAACCTGGATTAAACAACGTAATATCACCAATTTGTTTATGAGTAGGAATGTGAGAATGGCCAAAAATTACTGCGTCGACTTGTTCATGTTCAAATGCCAAAAGTGCACGTTTTTCAGTCGTTTTTCCTTTGCCATGACCGTGGGTTACGCCAATCGTAACGTCGTTAAACGGAAGAAGTAATGAAGATGGTAGTACTTGCTGAAGCTCTTCACTGTCTACATTTCCAACCACCCCATGTACAGGAGCAAACACACGCAGGTCATTGTAGACATCTATCGTTTGAAAATCTCCCGTATGAATAATAGCATCAGCTGTTTTCAGTTCGGCTAAGAGTCTTTTCGGAAAATGTTTCGCTCTTTTTGGAATATGAGTGTCACCTAAAATAACAATCTTCATTTATGATACGCTCCTTTTTCATTCAATATGGTGTAGTGTAGCGTATTGCGTTGGAATGAAGCAACTCTATACGGAGCGTCAGGCAAAAAATTTCTCTTTTTCGTTTAAGTTTGCGAAAATACGTTACATACTAAGTTACAGAATGGAGTTTTCGAAATGGAAGTAAAAATTAATCGAAACGCAGCAAAAGTGTTAAAAAATGCATTGGCTAGCCCAGAAGGTCAAGGAAAAATGATTCGTGTATATGTAACTATCGACCACGGTGATCACGCGCATTATGATTGGAAATTCGATACGCCGACTGAACATGATGAAATCGTAAAAACAGATAAAGATATCGATATCGTTTTAGATAAACGCGAGAAATTTTTAGAAGGCGTATGGATTCAATATTTCCACGTTCCAGAGCCTGAATTTGTGATTAGCAGCCTTCACCACGCGCATCACCATCATTAATACAAAAAACACACCTTGTTTTATAGGTGTGTTTTTTCGTTTGTGTGACAAGCAAAAATTTTATTGATAAGAAGAAGAGATAAAATTTTGTTGAAGCAATAAAAATGAGCTATAGTGGAATTACGGATGAAAGAAAAGAGGTTAGCGTATGAAAGTAAGTGTGTTAGTAAGGTCTATTTTAGTTGTTATTTTATATAATTTATTCGTTCTGTACATCGGATGGAACGCTTGGATGTGGTTTCACACAATGTTTGAAGTGGAAAACAAATGGATTCTTACAGTAATCGTTGTCTTTTTTGCTTATTCCTTTATCATCAGTCCTGCGTTTCAACAAGTGAGCATATTTAAAATTGTGGGATCGTACTGGTTAGGATTTATTCAATATTCGGTTCTTTTGCTTCCTATAAGTAATTTAGCCGTCTATATTCTTACTCTTCTAGGCGCTTCGCTTTCTACAGCTATCGATTCAATTGGATTTTTCATAATTGCCACTTTTTTATTCATTTTTGCTTACGGTACGTATAATGCTTACAGTCCTGTGGTAATAAAATACACGATTTCGCTTGCTAAAAAGACGAATCGGAAAAACCTTCGCATTGCTGTAGCATCTGATATGCACTTTGGCACATTGTCCGGCAAAAAACATTTGCAGCGGTTAATCACTCATGTACAAAAGATACAGCCGGATCTTATTTTACTTCCTGGAGATATTATTGACGATGATCCCCACGTATTCTTTAAGAAAGAAATGGATTCTATGATGAAGCAGCTCAAAGCGCCTTTAGGCACGTATGGAATTTTGGGAAACCATGAGTATTACGGCGGGAAGATCCCTCAGTTTGTGGAAAGAATGAAAGAAATGAACATCCCTATTTTAATGGATGAAGTGTTAAACATAGGTGATAGCTTGTATTTAATAGGCAGAAAAGACAAGACGGACAAAAACCGAGACAGCTTTTTCGATTTAGCGAGTGAAACGGATCGTTCTCTTCCTGTCATTGCAATGGATCATCAGCCGCTTTCCTTAAAAGAAGCGGAACAAGCAGGCGTGGATTTGCTGCTATGCGGCCACACTCACAGAGGACAAATGGCACCTAATCATTTGATCACAAAGCGGTTATTTGAAATTGATTGGGGCTACAAGCAAAATAACCAACTGCATACCATTGTCTCTTCAGGATTTGGCTTTTGGGGTCCTCCGCTTCGAATCGGGAGCCGATCAGAAATTATTCAAATTGATATTTCGTTTACAAAATAGAGAAAGCCCTAGGGCTTTCTCTATTTTAATGTACGCAGCAACGTCGGAAGCTCTGCATAAATGGCGACTACTTCATCTACTTTCATTCGAACGAGCCCGCTTGAAGACGGGGCAACAAAGTCCATTATTCCTGATACCATCGATTTCTCTTGTTTACCCCACTTTACTTGCTTGCGTCCGCTGTACTGCTGATAGACACCTTTTCCAACAAAACAAACGATTTTAGGCGTATATGTAGCTATTTTTTCCTTTAAGATTTCTCTGCCTTCTGCATATTCTTCTTTTGTAATCTCATCAGCTGCCTTTGTAGGACGCTCTACAATATTTGTTAAACCGTACCCTAGCTGGAGCAGCGAGTGATCTTCCTCCGGATGATATTTACGATCTGTCAAACCCGCTTTGTGAAGAATCGTCCAGAAGCGATTGGTTGGATTCGCAAAATGATGACCCGTTTCACCTGAACGGATGCTTGGATTAAAACCGACAAATAAAATATCTAAGTTGGGTTGTATATGATCAAAAATAGAATTCATAGTCATACGCTCCTTACAATATAAAAAGAAAACATCCCATCTGGATGTTTTCTTTTTACTATACCCTATTAAATACGAACTACGCGTCCGTTGAATTTTTGTTTCCAGTAGCCGCTGCTCATGTTTGCAATTGCAACACCTGTTGAGCTTTGAGCACCGATGAACTTGCCGCCTCCTACATAAATGCCAACGTGGCCGTCTTTTTTATATGTATCGAAGAAAACAAGATCGCCAGGCTGCATTTGACTAGAAGACACTTGTGTTCCAGCATGCTTTAACGTTTCTGTACTTACAGATCCAAGAGGTCCAAGGTTAACGCCAACTTGAGAATATGCCCAGTGTACGAATGACGAGCAGTCAAATAAGCCGTGGCTAATATCAGACTGGCTGCGTCCACCGCCAAATACGTAAGCAGAGTTTCCAATCCAGCGGTTTCCTACTGTTACAACATTGCTAGCTTTTGGAGCGCTTGTAGGTGCCACATCATTGCTGCTTGCTTTTGGTGCTTCTGCCTTAACAGAAGATGAATCGGCTTTTTCAGCTGGTGCAGCCGCTGCTTTTTGAGCTTGCTCAGCTGCTTTCTTGGCTGCCTCTTTAGCCGCTTGTTCAGCTGCTTTTCTTGCTGCTTCTTCTGCAGCTTTTTGATCTTTAATATTTTGTTCAAGCGTAGACTGTTCATTTGCAAGAGAGCTGTCTTTTGATTGTAGAGAAGCTTTTAGTTCTTCATTTTTTGCTTCTTTATCTTTTAGTTCTTTTGCCAATGTATCTTTTTGTTTCTTTTGAGCTGCTAGCTGGACAGTCATTTCATCCAGTTCTGCCTTCATGTCTTCTAAGCTAGCAAGCTTAGACTTAACATCCGCTTGTTTTGTTTTTAATTCGTCTTGCATATTTTTAGTTTCTTTTAAAATACCACGGTCTGCATCTACAATAGTTGAAACAGCTAGCGCGCGGTCTACAAAATCACCAAAACTTGAAGAACCAAGTAAAACTTGTAAATACTCTACGTTACCACCGCTTTCCTGGAGGGAACGTGCACGATCTTTTAAAATATCGTTTCGCTTTTCAAGTTTTTCTTGAAGCAGCTTAATTTCTTTTTCAAGCTGCTCTACTTGTTTAGACGTTTCTTTAATATCGGCTTCTGTTTTTTGGGCTTTTTTATTGTTTTCTTCTTCTGCTATTGTTAATCGCTCAAGCTGTGCTTTCATTTGATCTTGTTCTGCTTGAAGGCGTGTTAATTCATCAGAAGCTGCTTTGATGTTAGATTGCACATCTTGACGCTGATTTTGAATTTGCGATTTTTGTGATTCCATATCCTGAATGGTAGAGGCATACGCTGGAGTTGATAAAACTCCTCCCAGGCCTAATAAAACCGTTGTGTTAAGTAAAAGCATTTTCTTTTTCAATATGAATTCCTCCGCTTTCTCGCTCTGTTAAACTAGTAATTTCTAATTATGTATCAATATGTATAAAAGTCTGACAATTTATGTAAAGTTCACTGTATTTGTCGATAAATAGCTAAATATGCTAATGGAAATCTACGAAAATTATACCACGATAAACGTTGAAAAAAAGAATAACAATATTACAATTGTATTTCAGTAATGTAACATTTAACGCTTGTGTATACATTCATCTTTTACCTGCAAAAATATACCTTTATATCCGTGTTAAAATAAATAATCTACCGGGCTTTATACAGCCCTGTTTTTAACATGATAAAATAGGTGATCAAGATTTTTTAAGCTGGTTGGATATAAGTTATTGCTAAAGCGAACGTAACATTTTTTTAACATCCACCTCTGTTTTTTTACCTTTTTCTACTATTTTTGCAATATTTGAAAATGATTTTCTGAAATAGTAACAAATCTATGTTTATCTGTTGTTTGTACGTGTTTAAAAAGAGAGTGATAGGTAATTATCAAACAATATTCGACAACGCTCGGATGAAGTCATACAAAAGACCTTCTCACGGTGAGGCGAGAAGGTCTTTTGTTAATCACGCTGCTGATAATAATGTTCTAAAGCTACAATTGCACTTCCCATTCTTTCTTGATCAGGAATAACAATACGATCTACTCCTTCTTCTTTTAAAGCAGCAGCGGTTACTTTTCCTACGGATACAGCTACTACAGAGCTTTTAAAGAGTTCTCGAATGTGATCAGCTTGTCCGTGTTCTCTTGCAAACGAAAATAAAAAGCGGGCCTGCGGAGCGCTTGTGAAATTAACAGCGTCGATTTTTCCGCTTATTAATTCGTTTATAAGCTGTTCCATGACTTCTGCTTTTGGCGGAATATGCTGATACGGTAAAATCTCTTTAAATTGGGCTTTTTGATTCGAAAGAAAGTCAATCAATTTTGGTGCAGGATCTCCGTGAAGCTGAAGTGCTACATGCTTTCCTTCAAAAGAAAACGAATGAAGCGCCCTGACTAGGCCTGCGGTACTTCCATCATCATCTCGAACGGTTGGAGTAACACCGAGTTTTTTTAACATATTTACGGTTTTATACCCGCGTGCAGCAATATGAGCTGCTTGTAAAGAAGACAGGAATTCGTCCGCCAGCCCTAGCTTTTCTGCTGCTTTATACAAAATTTCCGTCCCGACGCCTGTCGTAAAAATAAACCAATCATAATTTCCTTTTACCAGTTCTTTAATATCTGCTTCTAAATGTGTGTCATCTAAAAAGATGGTTCCTTGTGCAGGTCGTACAAGCGGGGTCCCGCCAAGGTTTTCAACAATTTTGCTGATTTCTTCTACTTTACGCTGACCTACGAGTGCGACTGTTTTACCTTCTAATCGTTTCAATGGTCTACCTCCATTTTTCTATGTATGCTACTTTAATGATCCTTGATAACCGAGTTTTTCAGAAATTAAGCTCGCCGCTTCTGTTACTTTTTGAATAATGAACGGCAGTCTGTCTCCTTGAAATCTCGCTTCAATTCCCGCTACGCTAATTCCTGCAACCACTTCATTTTGATGATTTACAATCGGCGCGCTCACGGATGTTGTAAAGTTTTCTAATTCAGAGGTGCTAATGGTATACCCTTTTTCTTTTGCTTCTTTTAATACATTTCTTAGCTTCTTTTGATCTGTAATAGTTCCAATACCTATTGGAGCTAGCTCCGTTTGAGTAATATATTCCTCTTGTTCTTTTTCGGGTAAATGCGCCAAGATAATGCGTGAACAAGCTCCTGCATAAAGAGGTGAACGCCTTCCAATTGATGTATAGAGACGCACTGGATGAAGCGTATCTACTTTTTCAATATACATAGCTTCATTCCCATCTCGTACAATTAAATTAACCGCTTCTTCTACTTCGTCTCGGAGCGTTTCCATTACAGGCTTTGCGATATTTCTAATATCTAAGCGATTAGCCACCAGCTGACCAAATTGCAAGAATAAAAGTCCTAGCGAATAGTATCCTTGCGCATCTTTTGTTAAAAATCCCATCTCTTCAAGCGAACCAACCATCCGGTGCAAAGAAGTTTTCGGAACGCCTGAATATTCCATCATTTCTGTGAAGGTCAGCTTAGGGTGCTTGATAAAAAGCGTGAGAATCTGCATGGATTTAACAACCGTTTTATTGTTAGCTTGCATAAAACCTTCTCCCTTATTTGTGCGAATACATGTATTTGATAGACGTATAGCTTACTAGCTAATCATATGTTCTTTTTATTATACATGAAGAAAAAAAGGAAAGCACTCCCTTATAAGAGCACTTTCCTTTCTTACACCATTTCTAGTTCTTTAATTGAAATAGGATTACTTTCTAGAAATTTGGTTGTAAAATCCCCTTCCTTAAAAGAAGGATGGTTCAGTAATTCTAAATGAAAAGGAATGGTTGTATGAATACCTATAATGATAAATTCTTCGAGCGCGCGTTTCATTCGTTGAATCGCTTCATTTCGATCTTTCCCCGTTACAATTAATTTCGCGACCATGGAATCATAAAATGGGGAAATTTCATAGCCTGGGTAAACGGCGCTGTCTACACGCACTCCGTAGCCGCCAGGAGGTAAATACATCTCGACTTTCCCAGGAGAAGGCATAAAGTTTTTAGCCGGATTTTCTGCATTGATCCGACATTCAATTGCCCATCCCTTCAACTGAATGTCCTGCTGAGCAAATGATAGCGAGTAGCCTGCTGCTACTGAAATTTGTTCTTTAATTAAGTCAATGTTTGTTACAAGTTCTGTAACAGGATGTTCAACTTGAATCCGCGTGTTCATTTCCATAAAATAAAAATGCCTGTGCTTATCTAATAGAAACTCAACTGTTCCGACACCTGTATAATCGACTGCTTTAGCTGCCGAGACTGCCGCCTTGCCCATTTTCGCACGAAGGTTTTCATCTACCGCAGGAGACGGAGCTTCTTCTACCAACTTTTGATGACGGCGTTGAATTGAACAATCTCGTTCCCCTAAATGAACCACATTCCCTTCTTCATCAGCAATGATTTGAATTTCGATGTGTTTCGGCTCTTCTAAATATTTTTCAAGATATACGCCTCCGTTTCCAAAGGCAGTTTCTGCTTCATGCTGAGCTTGACGAATTGCTTTTTCTAGCTCTTCTTCGCTATGAGCCAGTCGCATTCCTTTTCCGCCACCGCCCGCTGTGGCTTTTACGATGATGGGATAACCTATTTCTCGTGCTACTGGAATAGCTGAGCTGCTATCTTTAATCAGCCCTTCTGTTCCAGGTACAATAGGCACACCGGCTTGTTTCATTGTATCTCGCGCTACAGCCTTTGCTCCCATTTTACGGATGGCTTCCGCTTTTGGACCAATAAAGGTAATATCATAGGATTCACACATCTCAGCAAAATCAGCATTTTCAGCTAAAAATCCATAGCCGGGATGAATAGCGTCTGCCTTGGTTACTTGCGCTACGGTAAGCAAATTACGAATGTTTAAGTAACTTTCTTTAGAAGACGTTTTGCCAATACAAAATGACTCATCTGCTAGCTTCACGTGAAGTGCATCTTTGTCTGCTTCTGAATACACCGCCACGGTTGCAATACCCATCTCTTTACAAGCCCGAATGATACGAACTGCAATCTCGCCTCGGTTTGCGATTAAGATCTTTTTAAACATAATGACTCCTCCTGACAGTATGTATACTTTAGTGTGATTTTACGGTAAATAATGGCTGTCCAAACTCAACAACGTCCCCGTCTTTCACAAGAATTTCAAGCACTTTTCCTTCTATTCCCGCATCGACTTCGTTAAACAGCTTCATCGCTTCAATCACACATACAACATCTTTACGTTCAACTGTTTGTCCTACTTGAACGAAGGGATCGGCGTCTGCTTCTGGCTTGGCGTAAAACGTTCCAACCATTGGTGATAAGATTTGCTTTTCATTATTGTCTGCTGGGTTTACAGACATAGAATCTTGAGGCGCTTGCTCAGTGGCAGCGGCTTTTACTTCATCTGTTTTCACTTCTGTAACAGCTGTGTCTTCTAAAGGAATTCCCGCTTTATCAATGACAACTTTTGTTCCTTCATGTTCAATATGAAGCTTTTGAATACCAGATTCATTCATTAATGAAACAACTTCTTGCAATTCACGTACGTTTATCATTTCTTGTCACTCCCGTTTTGTGTTATTTAGTTGACGCAAGGTTAATAGCAATCTTCAACTCTTGAAGCATCTGTTCTTTTTCTAAATAGATTTTTTCCGCTTCATGAAGCGAAATGTGAGAAAAATAAATGGATTCTCCGGGCTTTACTTGAGCTAAAAGCGGTAAATCCGCTGTGATGACTTGAGCAATTTTAGGGTATCCCCCCGTGGTTTGACGGTCTGCTAACAGGATGATGGGATTTCCATCCGGCGGGACTTGAACAGAACCTTGTGAAACGGCTTCAGACAATAACTCTTTTTTTTCTTGAAGCTGAAGAGAAGGTCCATCCATTCGATAGCCCATTCGGTCTGATTGATTCGATACTTTAAAAGGCCCTTTCGTAAAATAACTTTTGCTTTCAGGTGTAAATAAGTCGTATTGACTGCCATTAATAACACGGACACCTGGTTTCTTTGTAAAGTGAACAAGTTCCTTATAATTTACGGACCATGAAGAAGTATATACCCCGTTTATCAGTTCATTTGAAACAAAAGCAGGCTTTGAAGTAGCAGGAACTGATAGAGATAAAACATCGTCTGTTTGTAATGCTCTTCCTTTGTAGCCGCCAATTTCACCTCTTAAATACGTACTTTTACTATTTAACACTTCACTAATAGCAAATCCTCCTGCTACAGATAAATAGGAACGACACCCTGTTTTGCAAGGACCAAATGATAAAGTGCTTCCTTTTGGAATAAATAAAGGTTTCCACATAGGTACTGGCTTTGCGTTGATCGAAGGAGTTAAATCTCCCCCTGTAATCGCTACTAAACAATCGCTTTCTATTTCAAGGGTAGGCCCCATTAGCGTAACTTCAAGTCCCGCTTCATTTTCATCGTTACCAACTAGTAAATTAGCAATTCGGAGGGAATAAGAATCCATTGCACCGCTTACAATTACACCGTGCTGCTGAAACCCCCTTCTTCCTAAATCTTGAATGCTCGTTAATAACCCGGCTTTACTGACTCGCATACTCATTTTCCCCCCTCCTTTGCCTGTAGTTCTTGATACTCTTCTTTAGAGATAGGCTCGAATTTTACAATATCTCCAGCCTGCAGCAAACTTGGTGGGTTTTGTTCCGGTAAAAACAGTTTAATAGGCGTTTGCCCAATTAATTGCCATCCTCCGGGAGTGGAAATAGGATACACCCCTGTTTGCATTCCCGCAATACCAACCGATCCAGCAGGAATAGAGGTGCGAGGAGACGGCCGGCGAGGCGTAGCAATTCTTTCAGATAACCCTCCGAGAAATGGAAATCCAGGAGCAAATCCAATCATGTATGCTAAGTATTCGCCTTCAGAATGAATACTAATTACCTCTTCAGTTGTTAAGTTATGGTGACGAGCGACATATTCAAGGTCAGGTCCATACTCTCCGCCGTAGCAAACTGGAATGGAAACCGTACGATGGTTTAACTCTTTTTCTGTCTGTTCATTCTCTAGTTTACTTTGAATGATAGAAGACACTACTTCAAAAGGAGAAACAAATTCTTTTTTCTCCTTCTTTTTCACAGCTGCTACAACTTCAAGGGGGTTATAAAAGATTGTCAGGTTCGTAAATGCCGGCACGCATTCGATAAATCCAGGAAAAGGATTTAATTCTATCGAATCTTTACACGTTTTAATTTGTTTATGAATGTCGTATTGAATGCTATCTCCAAACGTTATAACAAGCGCTGAGTCGCCAAGCGGAGAAATAACAGCTAACGCTTTTGTTACGGTTTGATTCATATCTACACCTCTTTCTTTTATAAAACACCTAGTTTTTCATCTCGAATATCTGTGATAAACATATGCCCCGGAGCATGTGTAATCATAATAGAAGGTTTTGTTTCCATTGCTACTGCTTGAGGGGTTACACCACAAGCCCAAAATACGGGCACTTCCCCTTCCTTAATCGGAACAGCATCGCCAAAATCCGGAGAGTGAAGGTCTTCAATTCCTATCGCAGCGGGATCTCCAATGTGAACAGGTCCTCCGTGCACAGCTGGAAAACGTGAAGTTACTTGGGCTGCCCGTACTACATCTTGTTGAGGAATTGGACGCATACTAACTACCGTCGAGCCGTGGAATATTCCCGCTTCAGCGCATGAAATATTTGTTTTATACATAGGAACATTACAATTTTCTTCAATGTGACGAACAGGTATGTCATTGTTTAAAAGCGCGTGTTCAAATGTAAAGCTGCAGCCGATAAGGAAAGCTACCATGTCTTCTGTCCAGTAATCTGTGATATCGGTTACTTCTTTTACTAGTTCCCCATTTTCATAGATTCGATACTTGGGAATGTCTGTACGAATATCTCCCGACGGAGCAGCAAACTTTGGCACCGGTGATCCAACGTCCGTGACATCTAAAAGAGGACACGATTTAGGGTTACGCTGACAGAACAATAGAAAGTCAAAGGCTTGTTGCTTTGGTAAAATAGCTAAATTAGCTTGAGCATAGCCGTTTGCCATGCCTGCTGTTGGTTGAATAAGCTGGTTGTTACGGATTTGCTGACGAAGTTCAGCTGGAGTTAGTTGTGAAAGGGTTGTCATATTTCTCTCTCCCATCATTGCCCACACTCAACTTACGTGCGGGCACATTGTTTTATTTAAATAATTGAGGAAGTTGATCCATCAACGTATAGCCGCCCATTAAAGCCATTACAATAACGACAAGTACACCAGAAATGGTAAGCCATAAAGGATGTTTATACTCGCCAACGATGCTTTTTTTGTATGCAGCAACCAGTAAAGTCCCAAGAGCGATCGGCAGAATTAATCCATTGATTGCTCCAACTAAAAGAAGAACTTTTACAGGTTTTCCAATTAAGACAAATGACAGAGTTGAAATAATAATAAATCCAATAATAATCCAGTTTGAGTTTTTATTAAGTTTTTCACTAAACGTTTGAATAAACGAAACAGAGGTATAAGCAGCTCCTACCACAGACGTAATAGCGGCAGACCACATAACAATACCAAAGATTTTATACCCGACGTTTCCTGCTGCGAGCTGAAACACGGATGCTGGAGGATTGGCTGGGTCAATTTGTAAACCTTTAGACACAACGCCAAGTACAGCTAAAAACAAAGCGATTCGCATAACGGAAGTGATAAGAATTCCTGTTACAGAACTTTTTGTTACTTGAGGTAAAGAATCGATGCCTTTTACGCCGGCATCTAAAAGACGATGTCCACCAGCAAAGGTGATATAACCACCGACTGTTCCTCCAACAAGCGTAACGATCGCAATGATGTCGATTTTGTCAGGTGTAAAAGATTTCACTACAGCTTCTCCAACGGGAGGTGAAGTGGTAGCGGCTACATATAGCATCAGCCCAATCATGACAAAACCTGCAATTTGCGTGAAGCGATCCATTGCTTTTCCAGCTTCTTTTACAACGAAGATTAATACAGCAATAACTGCACTAATTGCAGCGCCAGCTGTTGGAGAAATACCCGTAATCGCATTTAATCCAAGCCCCGCACCGGCAATATTTCCAATATTGAAAGCAAGTCCTCCAATAACAATTAAAATAGCGAGCACGTATCCTAATCCAGGAAATACCATATTGGCGATTTCTTGTCCTCGTTTTTCAGAAACGGCAATAATTCTCCATACGTTGGTTTGAGCAAAAATATCAAGAATAATTGAAATTAAAATAACGAATCCGAAGCTTGCAGCTAAATTTTGTGTAAATACGGTAGTTTGAGTTAAAAAGCCTGGTCCAATAGCCGATGTGGCCATTAAAAAAGCGGCTCCAAGCATTAACGTCCAGTTTACTTTAGGCGCAGCCGAAAGCTTTTGCTGAGGTGTTGATTTTTTAATTGGCTCCAATATCATCTTCCTCCTGATTGTATGTAGTTTTTATTTTGAAATAGCCTTAACTACCACTTCTGATGCTCGTAAAGAACGGTTGACATGACGGGCAAATTCAAGTGCGTGAGCTCCGTCTCCATGGATGCAAATCGTATCTGCCTGCAATTCTACATCCTTACCTTGCTGAGATTTTACCTTCCCTTCTTTCACCATTGTAATAACTTGAGAAACAGCTTCGTCGTCATTTTCAATTAAAGCATTCGGTTCTGTACGAGAAGTGAGAGAACCGTCTAACTGATAGGTACGGTCTGCAAATACTTCGTTAGCCGTCTTTAAACCAATTCTGTTACCTGCTTGAATCAGTTCACTTCCAGATAACCCAAATAAAATCAGCTCAGGATTTACGTTGTAAACAGCTTTTGCTATTGCTTCAGACAACGCTTCGTTTTTAGCAGCCATGTTATACAGTGCACCGTGAGGTTTTACATGCTGCATTGATAACCCTTCTGCTTGCAAAAAACCGTTTAATGCCCCAATTTGATAGATCACGATATCGTAGGCTTCCTGAGGTGAAATATTCATGTTTCTGCGTCCAAAACCAATAAGGTCCTGAAGACCAGGATGAGCCCCAATTTGCACTTTTTTTTCAGCCGCCAATTTTACCGTTTTTCTCATAACGCTCGGATCCCCTGCGTGAAATCCACAGGCAACGTTCACAGACGTCACGTGCTCTAAAATGGCTTCATCATTGCCAATACGATAAGCACCAAAGCTTTCCCCTAAATCACAGTTTAAATCTACTTTACTCAATGCATTCTTCCCCCTTAACTCCTTTAATGTAAGCGTAATCATTTGCAGATAGTAAATGAAATTCAAGCTTTATTATCTGCATCGATACTTTAAGTTCCGTTTTTCGGAACCATAGTACCGTTTTTCAGTTATATTTGGATTTTAGCACGAGATGATGAATTGAACAACAACATTGTCAGAATATTTGACATAGTCATTATTTTCACTTGGATAATAATCCCTTATTTTATTGCTATCTTCTATCTATAGCCTTAATATAACGCAGCCGCTTAATGTCATTAGACACAGTAAATAACTAGGTTGTCAGAATAATTACTAGTTCAAAATAATCAAAATGAAATTTTCGTTGTAATCGTTTTCAAATAGGTGCTATATTTCAATTGTAGTCAATTTATGCAAACGATTGCAAAAAAGGGGATGAAACGATGAAAGGGAAAAAATGGACAGCTTTAGCTCTAACACTGCCGCTGGCTGCTAGCTTATCAACAGGTGTTCACGCCGAAACTGTACATAAAGGTAAAGCTCCAACAGCAGATAAAAACGGTGTCTTTTATGAGGTGTATGTAAACTCTTTTTACGATGCAAATAAAGATGGACATGGTGATTTAAAAGGTCTTACACAAAAGCTGGACTATTTAAATGACGGAAATTCTCATACAAAGAATGATCTTCAAGTAAACGGGATTTGGATGATGCCAGTCAACCCTTCTCCTAGCTATCATAAATATGATGTAACGGACTATTATAACATTGATCCGCAGTACGGAAATCTGCAAGATTTTCGCAAGCTGATGAAAGAAGCAGACAAACGAGACGTAAAAGTCATTATGGACCTTGTTGTGAATCATACGAGCAGCGAACACCCTTGGTTTCAAGCTGCGTTAAAAGATAAAAACAGCAAGTACAGAGATTACTATATTTGGGCTGATAAAAATACCGACTTGAATGAAAAAGGATCTTGGGGACAGCAAGTATGGCATAAAGCTCCAAACGGAGAGTATTTTTACGGAACGTTTTGGGAAGGAATGCCTGACTTAAATTACGATAACCCTGAAGTAAGAAAAGAAATGATTAACGTCGGAAAGTTTTGGCTAAAGCAAGGCGTTGATGGCTTCCGCTTAGATGCTGCGCTTCATATTTTTAAAGGTCAAACGCCTGAAGGCGCTAAGAAAAATATCCTGTGGTGGAATGAGTTTAGAGATGCGATGAAAAAAGAAAACCCTAACGTATATCTAACGGGTGAAGTATGGGATCAGCCTGAAGTGGTAGCTCCTTACTATCAATCGCTTGATTCCCTATTTAACTTTGATTTAGCAGGGAAAATTGTCAACTCTGTAAAAGCGGGAAATGATCAAGGAATCGCCACTGCAGCAGCGGCAACGGATGAGCTGTTCAAATCATACAATCCAAACAAAATTGACGGTATTTTCTTAACCAACCATGACCAAAATCGTGTCATGAGTGAACTGAGCGGCGATGTGAACAAAGCAAAATCAGCTGCTTCTATCTTACTTACGCTTCCTGGCAACCCGTATATTTATTACGGTGAAGAAATTGGCATGACCGGTGAAAAGCCTGATGAGTTAATCCGTGAACCGTTCCGCTGGTACGAAGGAAACGGACTTGGACAAACCAGCTGGGAAACACCTGTATATAACAAAGGCGGCAACGGCGTGTCTGTAGAAGCACAAACCAAACAAAAGGATTCTTTGTTAAATCATTACCGTGAAATGATTCGCGTGCGTCAGCAGCATGAAGAGTTAGTAAAAGGAACGCTTCAATCTATTTCAGTAGACAGTAAAGAAGTTGTTGCCTATAGCCGTACGTATAAAGGCAACTCGATTAGCGTGTATCATAATATTTCAAATCAACCTGTAAAAGTATCTGTAGCAGCGAAAGGTAAATTGATTTTTGCTAGTGAAAAAGGTGCTAAAAAAGGCAAAAATCAGCTTGTAATTCCGGCTAATACAACGGTTTTAATAAAATAATAGAAAACACCTTCAAGTGATTACCTGGTAATCACTTGAAGGTGTTTTTTCATAAAAAATTAGCATGAGAACATCATCAGAAATTAGTGTAAACATAATTTCTACTGCTAATCTAATTAGTTCATAAATCTTCATAAATAATCTCTTTCTCTTCTTTATCATGAGGAAAAGGCAACGCAACATACATCGTTATCTTTTCTTTCTCACTTTCTGCCCATATTTCTCCTTGATGAAGTTCGACAATTCGTTTGGCAACGGTACCCCTTTTTTGATTTTATAACTGTTAACATAAAATACGTTATCGGAAATTGTCTAAGGAACCTATTCTAATTTCTCCGTCATGATAAATTTCTATTACGTATTTATTTTCTACATAAAGAAAAGTATCGCTACTTACAGCTACAACATCATCATATACGCTTAAGATGTTCTCAAACTTCGTCTTTAGCACAGGGAAATTGTCTGTACTCCAATATATCTCAAGATCATCGTTATTTATTAAGCTTTTTACATCTTCTAAATAAGTAATTACACAGTATTTATCAAATTTATCCCATTCTATCCTTCCGTAAAATGTGAATGGAACCTCTTTTTGAAACGAGCAATACCTTTCTTCACTTTTTTCAGGAGAATATATAATAACGCCTTTACCTAAAGCATTTACACATTCTGAAAAAAGAGGATCTTTATTCTCTTTTTTCTCTAACCTCTTTCTCTTTGCCAATAGAAACTCTAATCTTTTTTGTCGGTCTTGTTTTTTCATCATACAATACCTTTCCTCATATTTTTTGTCTTATTTGGAGGTCAAAAAATAGTTAGTATGAGATGAGATTCTAGTTATCATAACTGGGATTATAAGAACCATTAGCTATTATAAATAATCTATAGAATTATTGTTTTTAACGTAGCCATAAACTTTTATAACATCATCTTTTGTTTCTCCTGGTATGTTAATTGTTCTAAGTATATTTATTACCTGACCCTTCTCTTCTAAATTTTCAATCTTTATTTCTAACCACTCAATGTTTTTATAATTACCTTTGAAATGATAAAACCAATCTCCATCCCAATTACTTATATATTTAGTTTTGAAATCCTGTATTCTCCAAATTGTATTTATAGAACAATCGTTCATTGCATTTCTAATTTCTTGCCATTTAGTGTTATTCATTACTAATTGATATTCATAAGAACTCATGAAAAAACCACTCCCTTAGTTATCCTAAGCGTGTTATCGGTAGTAGGTAGGCTAAAACTTAATGTCTATCCACTTTCCGTTTACGAATTCCTCATAAGTTCCCCATTGAGGAGTACAAGTATTTATATCCTTAATTCTTACTGGTTTAATAATATCTTCCTGATAATCCTTAGTTGGATTTGGTACATAAATCCAAGAAGCTATACTATCTTTTTCTTTTGAAAATTCCTTGCTAAAAAAGTCTTCAGCTTCTTGTAATGTTTCAAAACTATAGTCTCCAATTGAAGGTACATCATCTGACGTATTATAAAGAAACATATTTACTTCATCTTTGATGTCCACTATCATAACTTTCTTAATGTCATTTATAGGCATATCTAATATTATGTATTTTCTCATTAAATCTCCTTACTAAAGGTGTGTTTCCTTACTTTTCTTTGTTGATTTTGTTGTTTGGCACGATAAATTCTTTGTCGTAACTTCGTTACATATTTTTGTATAATACTCCAATCAATAGAGTACCAACCTTTATGCGAGACGTGCGCCGACGCTCGTAGAGAGGTATTCATAACAGCACGCTCCTTTTCGTTAGAAGATAGCCACAAATTTATTTTCGTGTTGAAGACCCATGAGAAGTGGGCGCTCTTTCGAGCCTGTCACTGCCTGTTAAGACGACAGTATCCGTCCAGTTATACAGTGTTTCTGCTTTCCTGTCCCTTTTCAGGGTAACGGCTTTGGCTTTTTCTCATATCCCATACCCTCTGCCACATCGTTTGACTTTGCAGTCATCCTACTGCTTAGGCAGATGACATAGGGCTTACCAAGTTCCACTTTTTACAGATGCGATAGGGGTAGGTAGGTTCTTTACTCCGGGCAAGATGCGGGACGCATCAGAGCAGCATTATGATTCTGCTTTTCCTCTTGCCAATACCCAAGCAAAACTATGCACTATCTTGAGCTAACGCTTACGAAGCTTACAAACCTTCACGTTCGTTTACCGTACCTATCTTCTCCTAGCAGTGTTCTGGACCATGCATTTGTCCTCTGTTTCCACATTTCCGCATGCAACCCACGAGCCCGTTACCAGGCCCGCAGTTTTGGACGGGGATAGTTTTTGCGTCTAAACCAGTGGCGTAAGCCACACTATATAAAAGCGACTTCTTGTCGCACCATAATTCAGATTATCGGAAAACACATGCAAAAAAGCCCTTATTTATGAAGTAAGGACTTTTTTTAAATGAATTTCTTCTAATTCATTTAACTTCATATCCAATTCTTGACTTACCTTTACCGTGTTATCACTTACAAGTCCTTCCTTTAAAGCAGTATATATCATAATTTCCCTAATACGCTCTATTTCTTCTAATAGGACTTCCTGTGTTACATGTTTATTTCCCATCCCCATCATCACCTAATAAATTCCCATGTTAAATATTGTTAAATTTCACACTAACTTTTTATAACGTATTTTTCAACACTCAAATTTTCACAATTTGGATTACTATTAAAAATCGATGATTTGGGAAGACGAAAACTATAATTTTTATAAGTAATAGCTAACATACTTTATTAAAAATAGTTTTAACTATTAAATATATTGTAGAAAAACTAGTCAAGATACTGAGAAGTATCTCCAGTCTAGAACCTCATTAACCTATAGAAAAACCCCCTACGGAAATAGGAGGTTTTTTGCTTTTTAAACCTTTAGTGACCATGGTGTTCATTGCCTATATAAACTAAAACCTGTTAGTAGCTCTGAATTTGAAGTTGAATTCTTGTAATTGAATTCTCAATTCCATTCGCCATTACCTCATCAATCACATATTCTTCATATGCATACTCGCCTATTTTTAGCCCTTTTTCTTCAACAAATTGAATAATTCGATTGTAAGCATGTTCAGTTTCATCACCTTTTTGATATCCAACAACATATAGTCCTTGGGGACGTACGTGATAATGTACGTTTTCTATCCCTTCTGGAATTTTGACATATAAGTGTCTGTAATTATAAAACTCTTTTTTTTGGATTTGTTCTCTTGCAAGCAGCGCTCCAATTGGATATCCTCGATCTAATTTATGGAGTTGAATGTAATGAATGAGCTCCGGGATAATTGTAGTATATTTTTGTTCTGCCTCTTCTAGTATATTTTCACTTATCATAAATGTTTCCTCATCTAAAGACTGCAATGAAATAGAGGAGAAGTCAGTTTTTAAGGTATATTCTGCTAACTGTAAACGCGTTTGAATAATTGCTTGTAAGTGATCAAGACTTCTAATTTTTTCTTCAATTTCAAAAGACTTTTCCTTTAAAAGTGTAATCATATTTTTTGGTTTTTTATCTGTTAAGAGAGTTTTTATCTCTTTTAATGGGACACCAAATTCTTTAAATAAGGCAATTACTTGAAAGACTTCAAATTGTTCATACGAATAGTACCTATATCCATTCTCTTTTTTTATTTTAGGTGAAAGTAACCCTATCTCATCATAGTGAAACAGAGTTTGTTTTTTTACACGACAGAGATTCGCGAATTCACCAGTAGTAAAGTACTTTCCTAACTCTTCACTCATAAAATCCCCCTTGACTATACGGTAACCATATACTTTATGATGTTCATTGTACTGGAAAGGAGATATAAACAGCAATGATAAGTTCTTTACTCTTTTTATGTAGGTAAAAAGAGTAATTGATGATGAATGTGAAGATAAAGTGATAAATAGAATTAAAATTTGTTTAACTAAAGAAAAGGAAGAGTTGAAAAGATGCAAATGATAAAAAAGACAAAATCCCCTGTGAGTCAACTCCTTCAAGGTATATGGTCAAAAAATCGTAAAGGAATTAGCCTTACGTATATGCTCACTCTTGTTGAGAATGTTTGTGATCTCCTTTACGCTGCAACAACTGGTTTTGCAATCGATGGCTTGCTTAAAGGGAATCCTTCTAGTCTTATACCACTTGCTTTACTATGGGTCCTTCATCTAGGAGTTGGGTTGTTCAGACACGTTTACGATACAAAAGTATTTGTTGGGATTTATTCTAATGTTGCTGGAGATATGGTGGAGCGTCAGCGTGATGATGGAGTAAAAGGAACTCGAATTGTAGGACGCGTCTCACTGTCTCGGGAGGTAGTAGATTTCTTTCAAATGGAGCTACCGGCAGTTGTAACAACGGTTATTCGATTTTTAGGAGCTATTATCATGTTATTTCTCTATGACCGGTTCATTGGGGTCTTAAGTTTATTGGCAATAATTCCAATACTGATCATAAACCATTGGTTCGGTCGACGATCTTATCGTCTTAATCATGCACTTAACAATCGGATTGAAGAAGAGGCAGACATAGTTGTTCATCGGCCACTTACCATTGTTCAAAAACATTTTGCACGATTACGCTTATGGCGTATTGCCATTTCTAATGCTGAGGCTAAAACGTGGGGGATGATGGAAGTCGTTGTTATTCTCTTAACCCTAACTGCACTCCTCAGACTTACAGGGGTTGAGGGTATTACGGCTGGTGCTATTTATGCAGTCCTGGCTTATATTTGGATGTTCCAAGAGGCAGTAGTAGGCCTTCCTGAAATTGTGCAAAATATTTCGCGTGTACTTGATATTGGTGAACGCGTTGCTGAAGACGTTAACAGCTGAAATCAAAAAACGTAGTCAACCATTATTGTTACGTTATACCATATATTCTTATTATTATCTTTTGAGAGAAATTAGGAGGATTTCTAATGAAGAAAATTGAAACTGATCGACTAATATTGAGAAGATTTTCTAAATCAGACTCTCAAGGTCTTTTGGAATACTTGGCTAATCCAAGGGTAAACTGCTTTCTTGAAGACAAAGTTCACACAATAGAAGAAGCTGTCTTAAAAGTTCAAAAAAGAAAAAAAGACGACTCTTTTGTTGCAGTCTGCTTAAAAGGCAATAATTATCTAATAGGAGAAATATTCTACTTAAAGGAAGCTCCAAATACTTATTCCATTGGTTGGCATTTTAATGCTGAATATGAAGGGAAAGGGTACGCAAGCGAAAGTGTGAAAGCATTCCTTAATTATCTATTTACTCAAAGGGATGCAAGAAGAATCTATGCATACACTGAGGAGGATAACTATAAATCGCAAAAACTCTGTGAAAAATTAGAGATGCGTAAAGAAGGGTGTTTTGTTGAGTTTATTTCGTTTACTAAATACGAAGATGGAACACCTAGGTATGAAAATACTCTTCAGTATGCATTATTAAAAAAAGAGTGGATAAAAAATATTTCTTCTAATGGACTCTGAGGAAAAGGTATCTTCTTACTTCATCTAGATAAACGGAATTAGTGTTAAATTCAGTGATATTTAGTAATATAAAGTTAAGGAAATTTGTAGAAAAGGCCCATATTTGTCGTCAGTTAGTGTAAATAATAAAACTTTAATAATATATGAAATACTTTAATATTTACATAACAGATTATTTTAATATTTACATAACAGATTATAATGAATAGAAAAAGTTATTCATTGTAATTATATTGGGTTACAGGATTTTCTTTTAAAGATATATGTATATGAATCTATAAATCTGGCCAGACTAATAACATATTCCCCCTATTCCAATAAATTTGAAAATCCTTTGCCTATATCAGCAAAGGATTATTTTTTGGAATATTCCTTTTATTGGTTGTTAATCTAGATAAAAGGGAATTAAGTATATTAATAGCACATAAAGGAGATATACATTGGTGATAAATTACGGGTACTATACTGGATCCCTGTTCGTCAGGGAATTAGAACGTTTAAAAGAAGAATATATTCAACTTGATATGGACGATATGAAAGTAATGATGAAAGAAGACATTTTACTTTTAAAAAAAGCAATGGATATGCTGTGTAGGAATAAAGTGCATTAAATTGAGCAAACTACCCAAGACGCCGTGAGGTATCTACCACTAAAATCATATTCGTATTCCCAACAGGACAACCTACTGTACAGGAGCAGTAGGTTATTCTGTTTTATAGCTGTATATTTTATACTTGTTTAGTTAACATAGAGCCTCTTTTCGGAACACACGCCAAAAAGAACCCCTTGCACCACAAGGGTGTTACTTCAGCTAAGCTTTTTCTCCATTATTACTTTGACTAATCTAGCTTAACAGAATCTAGAAGCAGACCATATGAAGGGTATGAAAGGTGCCAAAGCCACTATTGATTCAGCTGAAAAAACAACTGTGTATATGGTTGATTACACGCCAACTACTGGCGGCAAAAAAGTAAAAAATCATAAATGGGTAACAGAAAGCGAACTTTCTGCTAAATAATGATTGAGTAATTATTGTAATGTTTAGATGAGAGAGAAGCATCGGTATTGTAACAAACATACAAAAAGGAGCAAACTATTTGTTTGCTCCTTTTTGTATGTTATATCGTTTAACCTATGCAACTAATTTTTTAAACTCACCTGCACATTCTTAATCAAGACGGATATACTCCACCATCATGCCAACATTTTCTTCCTTTAAATAAGCATCATAACAGTAATTACAAGTAGTCATACATTCATTATTCTCTTATAGAAGTAAATAACAAAGAGATCAACTCACTGTTGATCTCTTTACGTACACAATTTAAAGGTTCGTGTAAAAATATAAAAACCATACAGCATGATTTTGTTCGTCTGCTGCAGCCCGTCGAAAGGCTTCTTTAGTATACACATCTTGTGCTTTATCTGAAATATCTAGATAGAAGTCTACCGTTTCTTGTTCATCTTCAATAGCAACTTGCAGCCCTTCTTTATAAGTATTTGGACACTTCTCTGAAACGCTGGCTTCAAACTGTTTACCTGTTAGGTTTGCATAAATTGTAGAGAATGTTTGATAATGCTTAATTTCGTCTTTTCTTATCTCTAGAATACGTTCACGCTCTTTTTTTGTGGGTGCAATCTTAGCTAGTTGCTCGTAACAGATAATAGCGTTATACTCCCCATTAATAGCTTTTTCAATATCATTAATTAAAACGGGATCAACTCTCATATAACTATAGGTTGGAAATTGAGGATATGTCATGTCTACCTCCTTATTCGAATCAAAATCTAATATAGTGTATGTTATAAAATCATAAGAATAGAACCTTTTTAGCAATTGATACATTTACTAGATAAGTATAAAGTATTGAAAGAAATATTATAAATAAAGGTATAACTCTACATATCTCCAAGAGAAGGCTATAAAAGCAGGATTAAACCTGCTTTTTTCTTTTATTCATACAACCTTGAGAAAAAACATGATGTTCATTCTAATTAATATCATGTTCACTTTTAGTTAACATAAAACAAATTACCGGTAGGAATAAATATAAAAGGCACGTGAGAAAAATGTACATCATTATAAGAATAATACTTTTAAGTCTCTTCTTCTTAAACAGTGTTAAAGGCCTTAATTACATTAAGTAATTAAAAGAAATAGTTATCTCTTTTTTTAAAAGCACTTGCAATTTTTTTGACTCCTTCTTCAACTCGGTGATTTTCAACATTTGACACATTTAACTTTAAAACCCGTTCTTTGTGAAAGTTGGCTAGATAATTACTTTCAACTGAATCCAGATATACACGCTGTTCATATAAATAACGAATAAATAACTTCATATTTACTTGTCTAGGTAACAAAATATGACCATGCATAACTATTTCTGACGATGACTCGTAATTAGCCAGATGATTTTGCAGTGATTGATGAAGAACTTCGGCACGTTTATGGTAAATACTACTTACTTTTAATTTATTATGTTTAAACATACCGCTTTATATATAAAGATATAGTGCAGCTTGTGAAATCATAGAGCTATCTATATCTATGGTCGTTCTAAATTTTTGAAAGGTGTTAAGAATAGTGGTAGGAAGAACGGCTAGACCAATTCTTAAACCTGGAAACATGATTTTTGAAAAGCTCTTTAAGTAGATAACCTGTTCTTTAATATCCTTTGCAAAAAGAGGATCATTCTTTGTGTTATATTCAAAATCTGCTAAATAGTC
>NZ_JBHZOZ010000020.1:0-47297 GCF_042787865.1 Priestia sp. YIM B13486
GATGCTAAAGTTGTTAAAGGAAGACATTGAAGCCATATTTGAACAAGATCCTGCAGCAAGAAGTTATATTGAAGTGATATTAACCTATTCGGGGTTGCATGCTATTTGGGCACATAGATTCGCTCACGGGCTTTTTAAAAGAAAGTGGTTTTTTCTGGCACGTGTAATCTCACAAATTAGCCGATTCTTCACAGGGATTGAAATCCATCCGGGTGCGAAAATTGGCCGCCGCTTTTTTATTGACCACGGAATGGGAATTGTGATTGGGGAAACGTGCGAAATTGGAGATAATGTAACAGTATATCAAGGAGTAACACTCGGAGGAACAGGGAAAGAAAAAGGAAAGCGTCACCCGACGATCGAAGACAATGTCTTAATTGCAACAGGTGCTAAAGTACTAGGGTCGATTACGATTCATGCGCACTCCAAAATTGGAGCGGGCTCAGTTGTGTTAAATGACGTCCCAGAAAACTCAACGGTTGTTGGTATCCCTGGCCGAGTCGTCATTCAAAATGGCGTCCGGATTCCAAAAGATTTGAATCATCAAGATTTGCCAGATCCAGATGCAGAGCGTTTTAAACAGCTAGAGAAAGAAATTTTACACCTGCAAAATCAATTAAAGGAATTAAAAGAAGGGAAGATTCACCATGGCAATTAAGCTATATAACACGTTAACACGTCAAAAAGAGACATTTGTACCGCTAGAAGAAAACAAAGTCAAAATGTACGTGTGCGGACCGACCGTGTATAACTATATTCATATTGGAAATGCGCGTCCTGCAATCGTATTTGATACGGTGCGCCGCTATTTAGAATTTAGAGGCTACGATGTAGAGTATGTCTCAAACTTCACAGATGTGGATGATAAATTAATTAAGGCAGCAAAAGAGTTAGGAGAAGATGTTCCAACGATCGCAAACCGCTTTATCGATGCTTACTTTGAAGATACGTCAGCTCTTGGATGCAAGCATGCCGATGTGCATCCACGCGTAACTGAAAATATGGATATCATTATTGAGTTCATTGATGAACTGGTGAGAAAAGGATATGCATATGAGTCAGAGGGTGATGTATACTATCGTACACGTAAGTTTGAAGGATACGGAAAATTATCACATCAATCTATTGATGAATTGCAATCCGGTGCTCGTATCGAAGTTGGAGAAAAGAAAGAAGATCCATTAGACTTTACTCTTTGGAAAGCAACCAAAGATGGAGAAATCGCATGGGATAGCCCTTGGGGTCAAGGAAGACCAGGCTGGCATATCGAGTGCTCTGCGATGGCACGCAAGTATTTAGGTGATACAATTGATATCCACGCAGGCGGTCAGGATTTAGCTTTCCCTCATCACGAAAATGAAATTGCCCAATCAGAAGCGCTCACTGGGAAATCGTTTGCGAAATACTGGCTTCATAACGGATATATCAATATTGATAATGAAAAGATGTCTAAATCACTAGGGAACTTCGTGTTAGTTCATGACATTATTAAAAAGCATGATCCGTCCCTACTTCGATTCTTTATTTTATCCGTTCACTATCGTCACCCAATTAACTATAACGAAGAAATTTTAGAGAATACGCGCAAAGGGTTTGAGCGTCTGCAAACAGCTTACGGCAACTTAACTCACCGTCTAGAGGCAGCAACAAATCTTCAAGAAGATGCTTCAGAATGGTTCGAAAAGCTAAAAGAGCTTCGCGAAACGTTTGTTGAAGAGATGGATGATGATTTTAATACGGCAAATGCCATTTCTGTTCTGTTCGAGCTAGCAAAGCAAGCTAACTTGTATTTATTAGAACAAACAACGTCTACAGATGTAATTGAAGCCTTTATTAAAGAGTTTAAAGAACTAGGTGCTGCAATAGGCATTACGTTTGGAGAAGCTGAACTTCTAGACGAAGAAATTGATCAATTGATCCAAGATCGTATTCAGGCTCGTAAAGATCGTAATTTCCAATTAGCAGATCAAATTCGAGATGAATTAAAGGCTAAAAATATTATTTTAGAAGATACGGCGCAAGGAACAAGATGGAAAAGAGGATAATAGTGTTATGAGCAGCAGTAAATTAGATGTAAAACAGCTAAATAGCTTAGCTCTTGCTTATATGGGTGATGCGGTGTTTGATTTACATGTTCGCCGCCACCTGCTGGTGTTAGGGACAGTGCGCCCTAACCAGCTTCATAATAAAGCTAAAAAATACGTATCAGCAAAAGCACAAGCGCAAATCGTATATTATTTTAAAAATGAAAACTTTTTTACTGAAGAAGAAGAAGGTGTACTGCGCCGAGGACGCAATGCAAAGTCCGGTACAGTCCCTAAAAACACAGATGTGCAAACGTATCGCTACAGTACGGCATTTGAAGCGGTCGTAGGCTATTTGTATCTTTTAGGTGAAGAAGAAAGAATGATGGAACTTATTACTAAAGCTATCTCTTTCGTCGATGAAGGAGAGGGAGGAATGAATCATGGAACATGAATTTATCATTGGACGTAATCCGGTCCTAGAAGCCCTAAAGTCTGGGCGCGACATTAACAAACTATGGATTGCCGAAGGATCGCAAGGCGGTTCTATGGGGCAAATCACGCAGTTAGCAAAACGTAATGGTGTATTGGTGCAGTTTGTACCGAAAAAGAAAATTGAGCAAATGGTAGAAGGTATTCATCAAGGAGTAGCTGCACAAGTTGCTGCTTATCAATATGCAGAGTTAGATGATTTATTTAACTTAGCGGAAAAACGTAATGAAAGTCCGTTTTTTCTTCTGCTAGATGAGCTTGAAGATCCCCATAATTTAGGTTCTATTATGCGAACAGCCGATGCCGTTGGCGCACACGGCATTATTATTCCAAAGCGCCGTTCAGTTGGATTAACGGCCACTGTAGCTAAGGCCTCTACAGGAGCGATTGAACATGTTCCCGTAGCAAGGGTAACAAACCTATCAAGGACGATTGATGAATTAAAAGATCGAGGCGTATGGATTGTTGGAACAGATGCGAAAGAAAGCGATGATTATCGCAACTTAGATGGAGGTATGCCGCTTACGTTAGTTATTGGAAGCGAAGGAAAAGGCATGAGTCGTTTGATTCGTGAAAAATGCGACTTCCTTGTACAGCTTCCAATGGTTGGGCATGTTACATCGTTAAATGCATCTGTAGCAGCTAGTCTTCTCATGTATGAGGTTTACCGAAAACGCCATCCTCTAGGTGAATAAGAATGGATATTCTACTGGTGGATGGTTATAACATGATAGGTGCGTGGCCCGACCTAAGAAAGCTTAGAGATAATGATTTAGCCGGTGCTCGAGACCTGTTAATCGAAAAGATGGCAGAGTATCAAGCATATATGGGGTATCGTGTCATTATTGTCTTCGATGCTCATATGGTCGAAGGAATTGAAAAGAAGGCAAAAAATCATAAGGTTGACGTTGTATTTACAAGAGAAAATGAAACAGCGGATGAGTACATTGAAAAGCTGGCTCAAGAGCTAAACAATGTAAAGACACAGATTCATGTTGCTACATCTGATTTCACGGAGCAGTGGGCAATCTTTGGACAAGGTGCGCTCAGAATTTCTGCTCGAGAATTGTACAACGAAATTGAGCAGATTGAGAAACATATTAATCTTGATGTGAAGTCTATTCAAAATCAAAAGCCAGCGGCACGCATTCAACTTTCCAATCAAGTAGCCGAAATTTTCGAAAAATGGCGTCGGGGACAGCGGTGAGGTTATTGACGGTACGGAATTAGCTACTGTATAATATTTCTATCTACTGTGCGGTCGGGGGGATCGATATGGGCGATAATTATGGGAGAAAACTGCATGCTCATTTCGAACAACAAGAGGATGAAACAGTTGTCGATCTTGTGCATAAAGGCGATATTGACGCATTAGAGTATTTGATTCATAAATACAAAAACTTTGTGCGAGCAAAGGCGCGGTCATATTTTTTAATTGGGGCAGACCGTGAAGATATTGTACAAGAAGGTATGATAGGGTTATATAAGGCAATTAGAGATTTTAGAGAAGATAAGCTAACTTCGTTTAAAGCTTTTGCTGAACTTTGCATTACCAGGCAAATTATTACCGCTATTAAAACCGCAACAAGGCAAAAACATATTCCATTAAACTCTTATGTATCATTGGACAAGCCAATATATGATGAAGAGTCCGACCGAACCTTAATGGATGTTATTTCGGGGACAAAAGTAGCAAATCCAGAAGAGTTGCTCATTAATCGAGAGAAGTTTGATGATATTGAATTAAAGATGGCTGAACTTTTAAGTGATCTTGAGCGAAAAGTTCTCGTTCTTTATTTAGATGGTCAATCTTATCAAGAGATTTCAGAAGAGTTAAACCGCCACGTCAAATCCATCGATAATGCACTTCAGCGTGTGAAGAGGAAATTAGAGCGCTACCTCGAGATTCGTGAAATCACAATGTAGCCTTCTATCCTCATATTGACATGCTAAGAAAGTCTGTGATACTTTTTTATAGACATTATCACTCTATAGGTGGTTGACATTATGCGTAAAAAAGTTGTACTTGCGTGTGTGCAATGCGCTAGTCGTAACTATACGACTATGAAAAACACACAGCAAAACGAAGAGCGTTTAGAAATGAAGAAGTTTTGCAAAACGTGTAACGCACATACGATTCATCGTGAAACAAAGTAGATCAATAATCTGCACAGACTAATACCCCTTTTAATTTATTGGAGGTTACAAACATGAACCGTGTAGGAAATTTCTTGCGTGATGTTGGGCGTGAGATGAAGAAGGTAAGTTGGCCTAAAAAAAATGAGCTAACTCGTTATACAATTACTGTTATTTCTACAGTTGTATTTATGACACTCTTTTTTGTAGTAGTTGATTACGGAATTTCGTCACTTATTCGTTTAATCCCTTGAATAAATTGACTTGAATCATGGTATAATAAAGCTAAATTATGTTTTTTTCAGAAAAGCCCGGAGACGGGTTTTTTAATTTGCTTTAAGAATGATTGTGCTAGGAGTCAACTATTTTCCTAGTGCGTTGTCTGTGCAATAGATTAGGACATCTTATTTTATAGTGAGCTGGGAGGGAAGGACGTATAGTCCTCAGAAATGGAGAAAAATTGGTATGTAGTCCATACTTATTCTGGATATGAAAATAAAGTAAAAACAAATTTAGAAAAGCGCGTAGAAACAATGGGTATGCAAGATAAAATTTTTCGCGTTGTTGTTCCTGAAGAAGAAGAAAGAGAAATTAAGAACAACAAAGAAAAGATTACAAAGAAAAAAGTATTTCCAGGGTACGTGTTAGTTGAAATCATCATGACGGATGATTCATGGTATGTAGTTCGTAATACACCTGGCGTTACGGGCTTTGTAGGTTCAGCAGGTTCTGGCTCAAAGCCAACTGCTCTTCTACCAGAAGAAGTAGAAATGATCTTAAAACAAATGGGCATGGACGAGAAGCATGCTGACTTTGACTTTGAACTAAAAGAAACAGTATTGGTTCAAGAAGGTCCGTTTGCAAACTTCGAAGGTACCATTGAAGAAATCGATACAGATAAACGTAAAGTTAAGGTTCATGTGGATATGTTCGGAAGACAAACGCCAGTAGAGCTAGACTTTACACAAATTGAAAAAATATAATCTGTAAGACCTTGCAATTCATGAAGTTTAATGTTAATATTTCATAAGTCAGTATGTCTCAAAACTAGAGACTAAAACAACTATTTCTTTATTTTATATATAAAGAACATTGAGTGGGAGGGCATCGCCCTATTACCACATCACGGACTTAAGGAGGTGTGTCTCGTGGCTAAAAAAGTAATTAAACTTGTTAAGTTACAAATTCCTGCAGGTAAAGCAAATCCAGCGCCACCAGTTGGTCCTGCATTAGGTCAAGCCGGTGTTAACATCATGGGTTTCTGTAAGGAGTTTAACGCTCGCACAGCTGATCAAGCTGGTCTTATCATTCCTGTTGAAATCACGGTATTTGAAGACCGTTCATTTACATTTATTACGAAAACTCCACCTGCTGCTGTACTACTTAAGAAAGCGGCTGGTATTGAGTCTGGTTCTGGTGAACCAAACCGTAATAAAGTTGCAACAGTCAAGCGTGACAAAGTGCGTGAGATTGCTGAAACTAAAATGCCTGACTTAAACGCTGCTAGCGTTGAATCTGCAATGCGCATGGTAGAAGGTACAGCGCGCAGTATGGGAATCGTAGTTGAAGACTAATTCCATTTGATTGGGTGTTAGAAGGTTGCGAGAAATGGAAGTTTTCCTATGCTCGCAACCTTTATTAGTGGGAGGTTATTCCGTTAAAACCACATAAGGAGGAAACAAAAATGGCTAAAAAAGGTAAAAAGTACGTTGAAGCTGCTAAGCTTGTAGATCGTACACAAACTTATTCAGTACAAGAAGCGATTGAATTAGTAAAGAAAACAAACACAACTAAATTTGATGCAACTGTAGAAGTAGCATTCCGTTTAGGAGTTGACCCTAAGAAAGCTGACCAACAAATTCGTGGTGCAGTAGTACTACCAAACGGTACAGGTAAAACTCAACGTGTATTAGTATTCGCTAAAGGCGAAAAAGCTAAAGAAGCTGAAGCTGCAGGCGCTGACTACGTTGGCGATGCTGACTACATCAACAAAATCCAACAAGGTTGGTTCGAGTTCGATGTAATCGTAGCTACTCCAGATATGATGGGTGAAGTCGGTAAACTTGGTCGTGTATTAGGACCTAAAGGTTTAATGCCAAACCCTAAAACTGGTACAGTAACATTTGATGTTCAAAAAGCAGTTAACGAAATCAAAGCTGGTAAAGTAGAATACCGCGTTGATAAAGCTGGTAACATCCACGTACCAATCGGTAAAGTATCTTTCGAAGAGAGCAAGTTAGTTGAAAACTTCACTACAATCTTCGAAACTATGGTAAAAGCTAAGCCGGCAGCAGCAAAAGGCACATACATGAAGAACGTAGCTGTTACTTCAACAATGGGCCCTGGTATCAAAGTTGATACTGCTTCATTCTCTGCTTAATAAATTTGGAAATAAATCGGTGTTGACTTTTTGAAAGTCCCTGATTATAATAGATAATGTTGTTAAAAAGAATAACATTTGTACCGTAGACAGTAGGTGCTGCAAAGCTTAATTTCCTACCGAGGTGTGTGAGATAAATTAGTGAAACGTTATGGTTCGCTTACTACACCTCCATGTCTTTATTGTCATGGAGGTTTTTTATTGCACCTTGTCTGAGTGTACGGAAGGAAATCTACAGGAGGTGTAAAGATGAGCAACGTAATTGAACAAAAGAAACAAGTCGTAGACGAAATTGCTGAAAAACTTCAAGCGAGTAACTCAATAGTTGTCGTTGACTACCGTGGTTTGAATGTTGCTGAAGTTACTGAACTTCGTAAGCAATTACGTGAAGCAGGCATTGAGTTCAAAGTTTACAAAAACACTTTAACTCGCCGTGCTGTAGAAAAACTTGAACTAACAGATCTTAATGATGCGTTAGTAGGTCCAAATGCAATCGCATTTGGTGGAGAAGATGTTGTTGCTCCAGCTAAAATTTTAAACAACTTCGCGAAAGAACACGAAGCGTTAGAAATCAAAGCTGGTGTAATTGAAGGTAATGTTGCATCTGTTGAAGAAATTAAAGCACTTGCAGAACTACCATCTCGCGAAGGCTTACTTTCTATGTTGCTTAGCGTGCTTCAAGCTCCAATTCGCAACCTTGCTCTTGCTACAAAAGCTGTGGCAGATCAAAAAGAAGAACAAGGTGCATAATCTAGTCTGTTATATATAACACAATCACAAGGAGGAAATTAACAATGACTCAAGAACAAATCATTGAAGCAGTTAAAAATATGACTGTTTTAGAACTTAACGATTTAGTAAAAGCAATCGAAGAAGAATTTGGCGTAACTGCTGCTGCTCCTGTAGCTGTAGCTGGCGGTGCTGCTGGTGAAGCTGCTGCTGAGAAAACTGAATTTGACCTAGTACTTGAAAGTGCTGGCGGACAAAAAATCAAAGTTATCAAAGTAGTACGTGAAATCACTGGTCTTGGCTTAAAAGAAGCTAAAGAAATCGTTGATAACGCTCCAAAAGCTCTTAAAGAAGGTATTTCTAAAGAAGAAGCTGAAGAAGCAAAAGCTAAACTTGAAGAAGTTGGCGCTTCTGTAGAAGTTAAGTAATTATTGCTTAACAACTGATATAAAAAAGCTCGCTTGTACAAGCGAGCTTTTTTGCTTCTGTCATCCTTTTCATTTATAGTAAAGAAGAACATATTGATTAGGAGGTTCTATTTTGACAGAACATTATTTTTCTAATACACCATCGTCTGCAAGTAATGAAGAGCGCTTTTCATTTGAATTGAGAGGAACCTCTTTTTCATTTACGAGTGACCGCGGTGTTTTTTCAAAAAAAGAGATCGATTTTGGATCGCGCCTGTTAATTGAAACGTTTCAAATGCCCGAGAATCCCGGCCCGCTTCTGGATGTTGGATGCGGATATGGCCCAATTGGGTTGGCACTTGCAAAAGAGGACAGCCAAAGAAACGTTCATATGGTTGATGTTAATGAACGTGCATTAGCGCTAGCTCAAAAAAATGCTGAAGTTAATTCAGTATCAAATGTTTCAATCTATCAAAGCTCTTGCTATGAAAATGTGAAGGAAACGAATTTTGCAGCTATTCTTAGTAATCCGCCGATCCGTGCGGGTAAAAAAGTTGTTCATGAAATTCTAGAAAAATCATTAGATCACCTTGCCGACCAAGGAGAACTTTGGATTGTGATTCAGAAAAAGCAAGGAGCGCCATCTGCTCTTGCGAAATTAGAATCTCTATTTAATGAAGTGGAAGTAGTAGACAAGAAAAAAGGGTATTATATCATATGTGCTAAAAAATGTTGACTAATATTTTTTAGTGTGTTAGCATTATAAAATGCCAATATATAAATATTCCATATAAGCTCGGGTTATACATAAAATAAAAGGTATAATTTTGAATTATATGGGAAAAACTAATAAAATCAATAGTACGTTTTTATGAAATTGTGGTTTTCTATTTAAAGAGACCATTTTTCTTTTGTTCAATAATAAACATATGGTTTATTATATATTTTGAATAATAACGCTTGATTTGAGGGGTGAATCAGTTGACAGGTCAACTAGTTCAGTATGGACGCCACCGCCAACGCAGAAGTTATGCTCGTATTAGTGAAGTTTTAGAGTTACCGAACTTAATCGAGATTCAAACGGCTTCATACCAATGGTTTTTAGATGAAGGTTTACGAGAAATGTTCCAAGATATTTCTCCAATTGATGATTTTACAGGTAACTTATCACTAGAATTTATTGATTACAGCTTAGGTGAGCCAAAGTATTCAGTAGGAGAGTCCAAAGAACGTGATGTAACTTATGCAGCACCTCTTCGTGTTAAGGTGCGGTTAATTAATAAAGAAACAGGTGAAGTAAAAGACCAAGATGTGTTCATGGGAGATTTCCCATTGATGACCGAAACAGGTACCTTTGTAATTAATGGTGCTGAGCGTGTTATCGTATCACAGTTGGTTCGTTCACCAAGTGTTTACTATAGTGGAAAGCTTGATAAAAACGGTAAAAAAGGATATACAGCAACTGTTATCCCTAACCGTGGTGCATGGCTAGAATATGAAACTGATGCAAAAGATGTAGTATACGTGCGTATTGATCGTACTCGTAAACTGCCAGTAACAGTGCTGTTACGCGCGCTAGGTTTCGGTTCTGACCAAGAGATTATCGATTTAATCGGTGATAATGAATACATCCGTAATACGCTTGAAAAAGATAATACGGAAACAACGGAAAAAGCGCTATTAGAAATCTATGAGCGTTTACGTCCGGGTGAACCACCGACAGTTGAGAATGCGAAGTCTCTATTAGTATCTCGCTTCTTTGATCCAAAACGATATGACTTAGCGAACGTAGGTCGCTATAAAATTAATAAAAAGCTTCATATCAAACATCGCTTATTTAATCAAAAGCTAGCTGAAACATTAGTTGATCCTGAAACAGGTGAAATTATTGCAGAAAAAGGCGCAATGATTGACCGCCGTCTGCTAGATCGCTTGATTCCGATGCTTGAAGGTGGAGTAAACTTCAAGACTTATAGTCCGGTTGGTGGAGTAGTAGAAGACGATGTTACATTACAATCTATTAAGATTTATGCGCCAAATGATCCAGAAGGTGAAAAAATCATCACTGTATCAGGTAACGCATATGTAACAGAAGAAGTTAAAAATATCACACCTGCTGATATTTTAGCATCAATCAGTTACTTCTTTAACTTGCTTCATCAAGTAGGAGACACAGATGATATCGACCACTTAGGTAACCGTCGTCTGCGTTCTGTAGGTGAATTGTTACAAAACCAATTCCGTATCGGTTTATCTCGTATGGAACGTGTTGTTCGTGAAAGAATGTCAATTCAAGACACGAATACAATCACACCTCAACAATTAATTAATATTCGCCCAGTTATTGCGGCGATTAAAGAGTTCTTTGGAAGTTCTCAATTATCACAGTTCATGGATCAAACGAATCCATTAGGCGAATTGACGCACAAACGTCGTCTTTCAGCTCTAGGACCTGGTGGTCTAACTCGTGAGCGCGCTGGTTTCGAAGTGCGTGACGTTCACTACTCCCACTATGGCCGTATGTGTCCGATTGAAACGCCAGAGGGTCCGAATATCGGGTTAATCAACTCACTATCTTCTTATGCAAAAGTAAACAAATTCGGTTTCATCGAAACACCTTACCGTCGTATCGATCCTGAAACAGGTAAAGTGACAGAGCGAATTGACTACTTAACAGCTGATGAAGAAGATAACTATGTTGTAGCCCAAGCGAACGCTCGTCTAGGTGATGATGGTTCATTCTTAGATGAAAATGTCGTTGCACGTTTCCGTGGAGAAAACACGGTTATCCGTCGCGATCGTTTAGATTATATGGATGTATCACCAAAACAAGTTGTATCTGCCGCTACAGCATGTATCCCATTCTTAGAGAACGATGACTCTAACCGTGCATTAATGGGTGCGAACATGCAACGTCAAGCAGTACCTTTATTAAATCCTGAAGCACCAATCGTAGGTACAGGTATGGAATACGTATCTGGTAAAGACTCTGGTGCAGCCGTGATTTGTAAATATCCTGGTGTTGTAGAGCGCGTAGAAGCAAAACAAATTTTTGTTCGCCGCTATGAAGAAGTAGACGGACAAAAAGTTAAAGGTAACTTAGATCAATACAAATTATTAAAATTTGTTCGTTCTAACCAAGGTACTTGTTACAACCAGCGTCCAATTGTTTCAGTTGGCGACGAAGTAGTAAAAGGTGAGATCTTAGCCGACGGTCCTTCAATGGAAAAAGGTGAGCTTGCTTTAGGACGAAACGTAATGGTTGGTTTCATGACATGGGATGGTTACAACTATGAGGATGCCATCATCATGAGTGAACGCCTTGTGAAAGACGATGTATATACGTCTGTTCATATTGAAGAATATGAATCTGAGTCTCGTGATACGAAGCTTGGACCTGAAGAAATTACGCGTGACATTCCAAACGTAGGTGAAGATGCGCTTCGTAACTTAGATGAGCGTGGAATCATCCGCATTGGTGCAGAAGTAAAAGACGGAGATCTTTTAGTTGGTAAAGTAACGCCAAAAGGTGTAACAGAACTAACAGCTGAAGAACGTCTTCTACACGCTATTTTCGGTGAAAAAGCGCGTGAAGTTCGTGATACTTCTCTTCGTGTACCGCACGGCGGCGGTGGAATCATTCTTGATGTTAAAGTCTTCAACCGTGAAGATGGCGACGAATTACCACCAGGTGTAAACCAATTAGTCCGTGTATATATTGTTCAGAAGCGTAAAATTTCTGAAGGTGACAAAATGGCCGGTCGTCACGGTAACAAAGGTGTAATTTCACGTATTTTACCTGAAGAAGATATGCCTTATCTACCAGACGGTACGCCAATTGACATCATGTTAAACCCATTAGGGGTACCATCTCGTATGAACATCGGTCAGGTGCTAGAGCTTCATTTAGGTATGGCTGCTCGTAAGCTTGGCATTCACGTTGCGTCTCCAGTATTTGATGGTGCGCGTGAGGAAGATGTTTGGGCAACAATCGAAGAAGCTGGCATGTCTCGTGATGCTAAAACAGTTCTATATGATGGTCGAACAGGTGAACCATTCGATAACCGTGTATCAGTAGGAATCATGTACATGATCAAACTTGCTCACATGGTAGACGATAAACTTCACGCTCGTTCTACTGGACCATACTCACTTGTTACACAACAACCACTTGGTGGTAAAGCGCAGTTCGGTGGACAGCGTTTTGGTGAGATGGAGGTATGGGCACTTGAAGCATACGGTGCTGCTTACACATTACAAGAGATCTTAACAGTGAAATCAGATGACGTAGTAGGTCGTGTGAAAACATACGAAGCAATTGTTAAAGGTGAAAACATTCCAGAACCCGGCATACCTGAATCGTTCAAAGTATTAATTAAAGAACTGCAAAGTTTAGGTATGGATGTGAAGATGCTTTCTGCTGACGAGCAAGAAATTGATATCATGGACTCAGAAGAGGACCATGAGCAACCAACAGAATCAATTATTGCTGATAACGAAGAAAGCCTTTCTGAAGGACAAAAAGATCCTGTCACAAAAGAGTAAGGAATTACTTTCATATAAACGTTAAGGGAAAAAACCTGTAGATTAAAAGGGAGGTAGGCTCCTTGCTAGATGTAAATAACTTTGAGTATATGAAAATCGGTCTAGCTTCGCCAGATAAAATTCGTTCTTGGTCGTACGGTGAGGTAAAAAAACCTGAAACGATCAACTATCGTACGTTAAAACCTGAAAAAGACGGCTTATTCTGTGAGCGTATTTTTGGTCCACAAAAGGACTGGGAATGTCACTGCGGAAAATATAAGCGCGTTCGTTATAAAGGTGTTGTATGTGATCGTTGCGGCGTAGAAGTTACGCGCGCAAAAGTTCGTCGTGAACGCATGGGTCATATCGAACTAGCTGCACCTGTTTCTCATATTTGGTACTTTAAAGGTATTCCTAGCCGCATGGGACTTGTCTTAGACATGTCCCCTCGTGCGCTAGAGGAAATCATTTATTTTGCTTCTTATGTAGTAACAGATGCTGGTGATACACCACTTGAAAAGAAACAGCTTTTATCAGAGAAAGAATACCGTGCGTATCGTGAGAAGTACGGACAAACTTTCCATGCAGCAATGGGTGCTGAAGCTGTTAAGAAATTATTGCATGACATCGATCTTGATAAAGAAGTAGATGCTTTGAAAGAAGAATTGAAAACTGCTCAAGGTCAACGTCGTACACGTGCTATTAAACGTTTAGAAGTACTAGAGGCTTTCCGTCATTCTGGTAACGAACCTTCTTGGATGATTTTAGACGTTCTACCGGTTATTCCGCCAGAACTTCGTCCAATGGTTCAATTAGATGGTGGACGCTTTGCTACGTCTGATCTAAATGATTTATATCGTCGTGTAATTAACCGTAACAACCGCTTAAAGCGTTTATTAGACCTTGGAGCTCCTAGCATTATCGTTCAAAACGAAAAGCGTATGCTTCAAGAAGCTGTAGATGCATTAATCGATAATGGTCGTCGCGGACGTCCGGTAACAGGACCAGGTAACCGTCCATTAAAATCTCTTTCTCACATGTTAAAAGGTAAGCAAGGTCGCTTCCGTCAAAACTTATTAGGTAAACGTGTTGACTACTCTGGCCGTTCGGTAATCGTTGTAGGTCCGAACTTAAAGATGTATCAATGTGGTCTTCCAAAAGAAATGGCGTTAGAGCTTTTCAAACCTTTCGTAATGAAAGAGCTTGTTGAACGCGGTTTAGCTCATAACATCAAGAGTGCAAAACGTAAAATTGAACGCGTGCAACCTGAAGTATGGGACGTATTAGAATCGGTTATTAAAGAGCATCCAGTTCTTTTAAACCGTGCACCAACGCTACACAGACTAGGTATTCAAGCATTTGAACCTACGCTTGTAGAAGGTCGCGCTATCCGTCTTCACCCGCTTGTATGTACAGCATATAACGCTGACTTTGACGGTGACCAAATGGCGGTTCACGTTCCATTATCTGCAGAAGCACAAGCAGAAGCACGTATCTTAATGCTTGCTGCTCAAAATATCTTGAACCCTAAAGATGGTAAACCAGTTGTTACACCTTCACAGGATATGGTATTAGGTAACTACTACTTAACGCTTGAGCGTGAAGAGGCAGTTGGAGAAGGTATGGTGTTCAAGGATACAAATGAAGCACTATTAGCGTACCAAAACGGTTATGTGCATCTTCATACACGTGTAGGTGTGTATGCAGGTTCTTTAAACAACGAAACGTTTACAGAAGCACAAAATCAACAGTTGCTTGTTACAACGGTTGGTAAATTAGTTTTCAACGAAATTTTACCAAAATCGTTCCCATACATTAACGAACCAACAAGAGAAAACTTAGAAGTGAAAACTCCTGAGAAGTACTTTGTTGAAAAAGGTGCAGATGTGAAGGAATTCATCAAGAATCAACCGGCTATCGCACCGTTTAAGAAAAAAATCTTAGGTAATATTATCGCTGAAGTATTTAAACGTTTCAAAATTACTGAGACTTCTAAAATGCTTGACCGTATGAAAGACCTAGGTTTCAAATATTCTACTAAAGCCGGTATTACAGTTGGTGTAGCTGATATCGTGGTTTTAGGAGAAAAAGAAGTTATCTTAACAGAAGCGCAAGCTAAAGTAGATAACGTACTAAAACAATTCCGTCGCGGTTTAATTACTGAAGATGAGCGTTATGAGCGTGTTATCTCTGTATGGAGTAGCGCGAAAGACGTTATCCAAGGTAAATTAATGGCGTCATTAGACAAACGCAACCCAATCTTCATGATGAGTGACTCTGGTGCCCGTGGTAACGCATCTAACTTCACTCAGCTTGCAGGTATGCGTGGACTAATGGCCAACCCGTCTGGTCGTATCATTGAGTTACCAATCAAATCTAGTTTCCGTGAAGGTTTAACAGTATTAGAGTACTTTATCTCTACCCATGGTGCACGTAAAGGTCTTGCCGATACGGCTCTTAAAACTGCTGACTCAGGTTACCTTACTCGTCGTCTGGTTGACGTGGCACAAGACGTTATCGTACGTGATGACGACTGTGGTACAGACCGCGGTATTCTGGCTGTTGCAATCAAAGAAGGAACAGAAGAAATTGAGAAACTTGATGAGCGTCTAATTGGACGTTATGCAAGAAAAACCCTACTTCACCCAGGAACAAACGAAGTGTTAGTGAAAGAAAACGAACTAATTACAGAAGACCTAGCTGAAACAATTGTGGATGCTGGTGTTGAAGAAGTATGGATTCGTTCTGCATTCACTTGTAACACTCGCCACGGTGTATGTAAAAAATGTTACGGTCGTAACCTTGCAACTGGTTCAGAAGTTGAAGTGGGTGAAGCAGTTGGTATCATCGCTGCTCAATCTATCGGTGAGCCAGGTACACAGTTAACGATGCGTACATTCCATACAGGTGGGGTTGCTGGAGACGATATCACTCAAGGTTTACCGCGTATCCAAGAGATCTTCGAAGCGCGTAACCCTAAAGGTCAAGCCGTTATTTCTGAAATTGAAGGTACAATTGCCGGCATTTCTGAAGGACGCGATCGTCAACATGAAATTACTGTTCAAGGAGAGATTGAAACGCGTTCTTACACAGCTCCGTACAGTGCACGTCTGAAAGTTATTGAAGGACAGCGCATTGCACGTGGTCAAGAATTAACAGAAGGTTCAATTGATCCTAAAGAACTACTAAAAGTAAAAGACATCACGGCTGTACAAGAGTACTTGCTTCGTGAGGTGCAAAAAGTATACCGTATGCAAGGGGTAGAAATTGGAGATAAACACGTAGAGGTAATGGTTCGCCAAATGCTTCGTAAAGTGCGCGTAATGGATTCAGGAGATACAGATGTATTACCAGGTTCATTACTTGATATTCACCAATTCACTGATGCAAATGAAAAAGTATTACTTGAAGGCAATCGTCCAGCGACGGGTCGTCCTGTATTACTTGGTATTACAAAAGCATCTCTTGAAACTGATTCCTTCTTATCTGCTGCATCATTCCAAGAAACAACGCGTGTTCTTACCGATGCTGCAATCAAAGGAAAACGTGATGAGTTGCTTGGACTTAAAGAGAATGTTATCATTGGTAAGCTAGTTCCGGCTGGTACAGGTATGACGAGATATCGTAATGCTGAACCGATCAAAAACCAAGCTGAAGAAACGGTAACAATCGACTAATTATAAAATCATTACTCTAGAATGGATGTTTTTTTAAAAAACTACAAAACGTTAGTTGACATCCATTCTAGGGAATGATACTATATCAAAGGTGCTCCTATAAACTACCTGTTACTTTGGAGGATATGATAATGTCTTATGAAAAAGTATTACAGGCTGATCATATTATTGTAGGAACAAAGCAGACGGTGAAAGCATTAAAAAAAGGTACAGTAAAGGAAGTCATCATTGCTGAAGACGCTGATTTTTATGTCACATCCATTGTGGCAAAAACAGCACAGCAAGAAAACGTTCCGTATACGTATGTCCCTTCTATGCGAAAGCTTGGTCAAGCTTGTAGGATAGAAGTTAACGCTGCAACTGTTGCAATTATTAGTTAACACGTTTTTGAACTTTTAGTTTCAAAGACTTTGTTTTTTGCTAAAAAATGAACCACCTGGATGTGTGGTCTTACAAAAGGCGAAAGGAGGAAAATTTAAATGCCTACTATTAACCAATTAATCCGTAATGGTCGTGTGAGTAAAGGTAAAAAATCTGACTCACCTGCTTTAAACAGAGGTTACAACAGCTTCAAAAAAGCTCAAACTAACCAATCTTCTCCACAAAAACGTGGTGTATGTACACGTGTGGGTACTATGACACCGAAGAAACCGAACTCGGCTCTTCGTAAATATGCTCGTGTACGTTTAACAAACGGTATCGAGGTAACAGCTTATATCCCAGGTATTGGTCACAACTTACAAGAACACAGCGTGGTACTTATCCGCGGTGGACGTGTAAAAGATTTACCAGGGGTACGTTACCATATCGTACGTGGTGCACTTGATACTGCTGGTGTGGATGGCCGTATGCAAGGTCGTTCTAAATATGGTACTAAGCGACCAAAAGCAGCTAAAAAATAATAGCTTAACAATTAATAGATAAACTTTTAAAAGTGAAAGGAGGAAGTAGAATGCCACGTAAGGGACCTGTTGCAAAAAGAGACGTATTACCAGATCCGATTTACAATTCTAAGCTTGTATCTCGCTTAATCAACAAAATGATGCTTGATGGAAAGCGCGGTAAGTCACAAGCTATTCTTTATAGAGCATTCGATTTAGTACAAGAGCGCAGTGGTAAAGAAGCTATGGAAGTATTCGACCAAGCTCTTAAAAACATCATGCCTGTACTAGAAGTTAGAGCACGCCGTGTAGGGGGTTCTAACTACCAAGTTCCTGTAGAAGTACGTCCAGAGCGTCGTACTACTTTAGGTCTTCGTTGGTTAGTAAACTATGCTCGTCTTCGTGGAGAAAAAACGATGGAAGAGCGTTTAGCTAACGAAATCCTTGATGCAGCTAACAACACTGGTGCTGCAGTTAAGAAACGTGAAGATACTCACAAAATGGCAGAAGCTAACAAAGCATTTGCTCATTACCGTTGGTAATCTTTTAACGAAACTTTTTAAAAAACAAATTATAATATGGAAGGAGAAATACCTAAGATGGCAAGAGAGTTCTCCTTAGAAAACACTCGTAATATTGGGATCATGGCTCACATTGATGCTGGTAAAACAACAACAACTGAGCGTGTTCTTTATTATACTGGCCGTATCCATAAAATTGGTGAAACTCATGAAGGAGCTTCACAAATGGACTGGATGGAGCAAGAGCAAGAACGTGGTATCACTATCACGTCTGCTGCGACAACTGCTTCTTGGAAAGGTCACCGCGTTAACATCATCGATACTCCTGGACACGTAGACTTCACTGTTGAAGTTGAGCGTTCATTACGTGTACTTGATGGAGCTGTGGCAGTTCTTGATGCTCAATCTGGTGTTGAGCCTCAAACAGAAACAGTATGGCGTCAAGCGACTACGTACGGTGTTCCCCGTGTCGTATTCGTTAACAAAATGGACAAAATTGGTGCTGACTTCTTGTACTCTGTAAAAACGATCCACGATCGTTTAGGTGCAAATGCTCACCCAATTCAGTTGCCAATTGGTGCTGAAGATGAGTTCGAAGCAATCATTGACCTAGTGGAAATGAAAGCATACTTCTACGAAGATGACTTAGGTACTCGTTCAGAGTCTCGTGAAATTCCTGAGGAATACAAAGAGCAAGCTGAAGAATACCGTGCAAGCTTAGTAGAAGCTGTTGCAGAACTTGATGAAGAATTAATGATGAAGTACTTAGACGAAGGCGAGCTTACAGTTGAAGAACTAAAAGCTGGTATCCGTAAAGGTACTTGTGACGTTGAATTCTACCCAGTTATCTGTGGTTCAGCATTCAAAAACAAAGGTGTACAATTAATGCTAGATGCAGTAATTGACTACCTACCATCTCCAGTTGATGTACCATCAATCCAAGGTATCGTACCTGACACAGAAGAAGAAGTTACGCGTGAGTCTAGCGACAACGCTCCTTTCTCAGCATTAGCGTTCAAAGTTATGACGGATCCTTATGTTGGTAAATTAACGTTCTTCCGTGTGTACTCTGGTGTACTAAGCTCTGGTTCATACATCAAGAACTCTACAAAAGGTAAGCGTGAGCGTGTAGGTCGTATCCTACAAATGCATGCTAACTCTCGTGAAGAGATTTCTGAAGTATACGCTGGAGATATCGCGGCAGCTGTAGGATTAAAAGATACTTCTACTGGTGATACTCTATGTGACGAAAAGAGTCTTGTAATTCTTGAGTCTATGGAATTCCCAGAGCCAGTTATCTCTTTATCTGTTGAGCCAAAATCAAAAGCTGACCAAGATAAAATGACTACAGCTCTTCAAAAGTTACAAGAAGAAGATCCAACTTTCCGTGCGGAAACTAATACAGAGACTGGTCAAATCATCATCTCTGGTATGGGTGAGCTTCACCTTGACATCATCGTTGACCGTATGCGTCGCGAATTCAAAGTAGAAGCAAACGTTGGTGCTCCTCAAGTAGCTTACCGTGAAACTTTCCGCGCTGGTGCGAAAGTTGAAGGTAAATTCGCTCGTCAATCTGGTGGTCGTGGACAATTCGGTCACGTTTGGATTGAGTTCGAACCTAACGAAGAAGGAAAAGGCTTTGAATTTGAGAACAAAATCGTTGGTGGTGTAGTTCCACGTGAATACATCCCTGCAGTTCAAGCTGGTCTTGAAGATGCATTACAAAACGGTGTTGTTGCTGGTTATCCATTAATCGATATCAAAGCTGCTTTAGTTGATGGATCTTACCATGACGTTGACTCAAGTGAGATGGCGTTTAAAATTGCCGCTTCTATGGCTCTTAAAAACGCAGTATCAAAATGTAGCCCAGCTATCCTTGAACCAATGATGAAGGTTGAAGTTGTTATCCCTGACGAATACTTAGGAGATATCATGGGTGACATTACGTCTCGTCGTGGACGTGTAGAAGGTATGGAAGCACGCGGTAACGCTCAAGTTGTACGTGCATTCGTTCCACTTTCTGAAATGTTTGGTTATGCAACTGCATTACGTTCAAACACTCAAGGTCGCGGAACATATTCTATGCACTTCGATCACTACGAAGAAGTTCCTAAATCAATTTCAGAAGAAATTATTAAAAAAAATAAAGGTGAATAATTGATTTTCACTCTTTATTGAAGTATAACTACTTATGTACGCTGTGAAAGTGGAGCTCATTCCCTTTCACGGCCTCATAAAACATAAACTACATGAATTTTAAGGAGGATTTTCGAATGGCTAAGGAAAAATTCGACCGTTCAAAAACACATGCCAATATCGGTACAATTGGTCACGTTGACCATGGTAAAACAACTTTAACAGCTGCTATCACTACTGTTCTTGCTAAGAAAAGTGGTAAAGGTGCAGCAATGGCTTACGACATGATCGACGCTGCTCCAGAAGAGCGCGAGCGTGGAATCACAATCTCAACTGCACACGTTGAGTACGAAACTGACACTCGTCACTATGCACACGTTGACTGCCCAGGACATGCTGACTATGTTAAAAACATGATCACTGGTGCTGCTCAAATGGATGGCGGTATCTTAGTAGTATCTGCTGCTGATGGTCCAATGCCACAAACTCGTGAGCACATCCTTCTTTCTCGTCAAGTAGGTGTACCTTACCTAGTTGTATTCTTAAACAAATGTGACATGGTAGACGACGAAGAGCTACTTGAATTAGTAGAAATGGAAGTACGTGACCTTCTTTCTGAATACGACTTCCCTGGTGACGATGTACCAGTAATCAAAGGTTCTGCTCTTAAAGCTCTTGAAGGCGAAGCTGATTGGGAAGCTAAAATCATCGAGCTTATGGACGCTGTTGATGAGTACATCCCAACTCCAGAACGTGACACTGAAAAACCATTCATGATGCCAGTTGAGGACGTATTCTCAATCACTGGTCGTGGTACAGTTGCTACAGGTCGTGTAGAGCGTGGACAAGTTAAAGTTGGTGACGTTATCGACATCATCGGTTTAACTGAAGAGCCAAAATCTACTACTGTAACAGGTGTAGAAATGTTCCGTAAGCTTCTTGACTATGCTGAAGCTGGCGACAACATCGGTGCTTTACTTCGTGGTGTAGCACGTGAAGAAATCCAACGTGGACAAGTATTAGCTAAACCAGGCTCAATCACTCCACACACTAAATTTACTGCTGAAGTATACGTTCTTTCTAAAGACGAAGGTGGACGTCACACTCCATTCTTCACAAACTACCGTCCACAGTTCTACTTCCGTACAACTGATGTAACTGGTATTTGTAACTTACCTGAAGGCGTAGAAATGGTAATGCCTGGCGACAACATCGAAATGACTGTTGAACTTATCGCTCCAATCGCGATTGAAGAAGGTACTAAATTCTCAATCCGTGAAGGTGGACGTACAGTAGGCGCTGGCGTTGTAGCTAAAATCAGCGAGTAATTTCTCGTTTCAGTCAGTAAAGGGAGTAGGGTAACCTACTCCTTTTTTATTTGGTGATAAAAGGTAAAGATAGTTTTTACTATTACACTTGCAAAATGATCTCCTTTTATATATAATGAAAAAAGTGTGCGACACATAAAAAAGTTTTTTAACTTTATTGTTGCAATATGAACCCATTTTTAGTATAATAAAAATGTTGGTCTTTGACTGCGATGATGCGGAAGGTTGCCGACACACCCGGCCGCTTTGCCATGGCGAGTGTGGGGAAATTTCCGCGGAGAATGTCTATTGTAAAATAGGCGAAAAAGGAGGGAAAATAATGGCAAAAGAAAAAATTCGCATTCGTTTAAAAGCATATGATCACAGAATTCTTGATCAATCTGCTGAGAAAATCGTAGAAACTGCAAAACGTTCTGGTGCGGCTGTATCTGGTCCGATTCCATTACCGACTGAAAAATCAATTTATACAATTCTACGTGCAGTACACAAATATAAAGATTCTCGTGAGCAGTTCGAAATGCGCACGCATAAACGCTTAATTGATATCGTGAATCCAACACCACAAACTGTTGATTCATTAATGCGTTTAGACTTACCATCTGGTGTAGATATCGAAATTAAACTTTAATTTAAAATAAAGAATGAAAAGATACTTAGGAGGTGTGACTAATGGCCAAAGGAATCTTAGGAAGAAAGATCGGTATGACTCAAGTATTTGCTGAAAATGGTGACTTGATCCCAGTAACAGTAATTGAAGCTTCTGCTAACGTAGTTCTTCAAGTTAAAAACGCTGAGACAGACGGTTACGAAGCGATCCAATTAGGTTTCGAAGATATCCGTGAAAAACTATCTAACAAACCTGCAAAAGGACATGCTACTAAAGCTAATACTGCTCCTAAGCGCTTCATCCGTGAGTTACGCGGTGTGGACGCTTCAGCATATGAAGTTGGTCAAGAAGTCAAGGTTGATATTTTCGCAGAAGGCGATGTAATTGATGTAACAGGAATCTCAAAAGGTAAAGGTTTCCAAGGTGCTATTAAACGCCACGGACAATCTCGCGGACCTATGTCTCATGGTTCTCGCTACCACCGTCGCCCAGGTTCAATGGGTCCTGTAGCTCCAAACCGCGTATTCAAAGGTAAATTATTACCAGGACGCATGGGTGGAGAGCGCATCACTGTGCAAAATTTATCAATCGTTAAAGTTGACGCAGAACGCAATCTTTTATTAGTAAAAGGTAACGTGCCAGGAGCTAGAAAATCTCTAGTTACTGTTAAATCTGCAGTTAAATCTAAATAATAATTCTTCGAGAAAGGAGGAATAACCAATGCCAAAAGTAGCATTGTTTAACCAAAACGGTGAAAACGTTGGAGAAATCGAACTTCAAGATGCCGTTTTCGGTATCGAACCAAACAACAAAGTACTTTTCGACGCGATCGTAATGCAACGCGCATCTCAACGTCAAGGTACTTCTAAAGTTAAAAATCGTTCTGAAGTAAGAGGCGGTGGCCGTAAGCCATGGCGTCAAAAAGGTACTGGTCGTGCTCGTCAAGGATCTATCCGTTCTCCACAATGGCGTGGTGGTGGCGTAGTATTTGGTCCAGTTCCAAGAAGCTATAGCTACAAATTACCTAAAAAAGTTCGTCGTTTAGCAATTAAGTCTGCATTATCAACTAAAGTTCAAGATAACAGCATCGTTGTTCTTGAAGCTCTTTCTTTTGATGCTCCAAAAACAAAAGAAATGGTAGCAGTTCTTAAAAACCTAACAGTAGAACGCAAAGCATTAGTAGTAACTGCTGATCTTAACGAAAACGTTGCACTTTCAGCACGTAATATTCCTGGTGTAACAGTTGTTGCAGCTAATGGTTTAAGCGTATTAGACGTTATGAACCATGATAAGCTTGTAATCACTAAAGACGCAGTTGAAAAAGTAGAGGAGGTGCTTGCATAATGAAAGATCCTCGTGATATTATTAAGCGCCCCGTAATTACAGAACGTTCAACAGACTTAATGGCTGAGAAAAAATATACGTTTGATGTTGATGTAAGAGCTAATAAAACTGAGGTTAAAGATGCTATCGAAAAAATCTTTGACGTAAAAGTTGAAAAAGTAAACATCATGAACTACAAAGGTAAATTCAAGCGTGTAGGTCGCTACAGTGGTCTTACTAACCGTCGTCGTAAAGCGGTAGTAACACTAACTCAAGAGAGCAACGAAATCGAATTCTTCGAAGCTTAAGATTACTAGAGAAGGAGGGAAATTGAGATGGCGATTAAAAAGTATAAACCAACCTCAAATGGTCGTCGTGGCATGTCAGTTTCTGATTTCGCTGAAATTACTACTGACAAACCAGAAAAATCGTTACTTGCACCTGTCAAGAGAAAAGGTGGTCGTAACAACCAAGGTAAATTGACTGTTCGTCACCAAGGTGGTGGGCACAAGCGTCAATACCGTATCATCGATTTTAAACGCGATAAAGATGGAATACCTGGACGCGTTGCTACAATCGAATATGATCCAAACCGTTCAGCTAACATCGCATTAATTCATTATGCTGATGGTGAAAAACGTTACATCCTTGCTCCTAAAAACCTAAAAGTAGGTTTAGAAGTTATGTCAGGTCCTGAAGCTGACATTAAAGTAGGTAACGCGCTTCCTTTAGCTAACATTCCTGTTGGTACAGTAGTACACAACATCGAATTGAAACCTGGTAAAGGTGGACAATTAGTTCGTTCTGCAGGTACATCTGCTCAAGTACTTGGTAAAGAAGGTAAATACGTATTAGTACGTTTAACTTCTGGTGAAGTACGCATGATTCTTGCAACTTGTCGTGCAACTGTAGGTCAAGTAGGTAACGAACAACACGAGTTAATCAACATCGGTAAAGCCGGTCGTTCTCGTTGGTTAGGTATCCGTCCAACTGTACGTGGTTCTGTAATGAACCCTAACGATCACCCACACGGTGGTGGTGAAGGACGTGCTCCAATCGGACGTAAGTCTCCAATGAGTCCATGGGGTAAACCAACACTTGGTTACAAAACTCGTAAGAAGAAAAACAAATCCGATAAATTTATCGTTCGTCGTCGTAAAAAATAACGGGATTGAGCTACGGTTCAAACGAACCGTAGGACAATCACGAAGGGAGGTTCATTTATGGGTCGCAGCTTAAAGAAAGGACCTTTTGTAGATGACCATTTAATCAACAAAATTGAGAAGTTAAACGAAACTGACAGCAAGCAAGTAGTAAAAACTTGGTCTCGTCGTTCAACTATCTTCCCTCAGTTCATTGGTCATACAATTGCTGTATATGACGGTCGTAAACATGTACCAGTTTATGTTACTGAAGACATGGTAGGTCACAAACTTGGTGAATTCGCACCATCTCGTACTTACAAAGGTCACGCAAGTGATGATAAGAAAACAAGACGCTAATATGAGAGGAGGCTTTTAAATGCAAGCTAAAGCTGTCGCGAGAACAGTACGTATTGCTCCTCGTAAAGTTCGTTTAGTTGTAGATTTAATTCGAGGTAAGCAAGTGGGTGAAGCGCTAGCAGTGCTACTTCACACGCCAAAGGCTGCTTCTCCAGTCGTTGAGAAAGTATTAAAATCTGCTATTGCCAATGCAGAACACAATTATGAAATGGACGCTAACAATTTAGTTATTACTGACGCTTTTGTTAACGAAGGTCCAACTTTAAAACGTTTCCGTCCACGCGCTATGGGACGTGCAAGCCAAATTAACAAGCGCACAAGCCACATCACAATCGTGGTATCAGAAAAGAAGGAGGGATAATTCATGGGTCAAAAGGTAAATCCGGTCGGTCTTCGCGTCGGTGTCATCCGTGATTGGGAATCAAGATGGTTCGCTGGCAAAGACTACGCTGACTTATTACATGAAGACTTAAAAGTACGTGAATATATCGCTAAACGTTTAAACGATGCAGCTGTTTCTAAAGTTGAAATCGAACGCGCTGCTAACCGCTTAAACGTAACGATCCACACTGCAAAACCTGGTATGGTAATTGGTAAAGGTGGTACTGAAGTAGAATCACTTCGTAAAGCTCTTAACCAATTAACAGGCAAGCGTGTACACATTAACATCCTTGAAATTAAACGAGCAGATTTAGATGCTAAACTAGTAGCTGAAAACATCGCTCGCCAACTTGAGAACCGTGTATCATTCCGTCGTGCTCAAAAGCAAGCTATCCAACGTAGCATGCGTGCTGGCGCACAAGGTATCAAAACAATGGTATCTGGTCGTTTAGGCGGAGCTGATATTGCTCGTTCTGAATATTACAGTGAAGGTACAGTTCCACTTCATACACTTCGCGCTGATATTGACTATGCTCACGCTGAAGCAGATACTACTTATGGTAAACTTGGTGTGAAAGTATGGATCTATCGTGGAGAGGTTCTTCCTACTAAAAAGAAAACTGAGGAAGGAGGAAAATAATTATGTTATTACCAAAACGCGTTAAATATCGTCGCGAACACCGCGGAAAAATGCGTGGACGCGCTAAAGGTGGTACGGAAGTACATTTCGGTGAATTCGGTTTACAAGCTACTGAAGCTTCTTGGATTACAAACCGTCAAATCGAAGCTGCTCGTATCGCAATGACTCGTTACATGAAACGTGGCGGTAAAGTATGGATTAAAATTTTCCCTTCTAAACCTTATACTGCTAAGCCTCTAGAAGTCCGAATGGGTTCTGGTAAAGGTGCTCCTGAAGGTTGGGTAGCAGTTGTTAAACCTGGAAAAGTAATGTTTGAAATTTCAGGTGTATCTGAAGAGGTTGCACGTGAAGCTTTACGTTTAGCTGCACACAAGCTACCTGTAAAATGTAAGTTTGTAAAACGTGAAGAAATTGGTGGTGATTCTAATGAAAGCTAATGAAATTCGTGACCTTACCACTGCTGAAATTGAACAAAAAGTTAAGGCTTTAAAAGAAGAGTTGTTTAACCTTCGTTTCCAATTAGCGACTGGACAATTAGAGAATACTACTCGTATTCGCGAAGTGCGCAAATCGATCGCTCGTATGAAAACTGTAGTTCGTGAAAGAGAGATTGCTGCTAATAAATAATTAAGTCTGAGAGGAGGCTTTCAGAATGAGTGAACGCAACCAACGTAAAGTTTACACTGGCCGCGTAGTTTCTGACAAAATGGATAAGACTGTTACTGTTCTTGTTGAAACTTACAAAAAGCATTCGCTTTATGGCAAGCGTGTAAAATACTCAAAGAAATTCAAAGCTCACGATGAAAACAATACAGCTCAACTAGGCGATATCGTGAAGATCATGGAAACTCGTCCGTTATCAGCTACTAAACGTTTCCGTCTAGTAGAAGTTGTAGAAAAAGCTGTTATCATCTAATAGTTAAGATAGATCGGATAAGAATGATTCATCCGAAGGGAGGTTTCGTACATGATTCAACAAGAATCTCGTTTAAAAGTTGCAGACAACTCTGGTGCACGTGAGGTACTTACTATTAAAGTACTTGGTGGTTCAGGTCGTAAGACAGCAAACATTGGTGATGTTATCGTTTGTACGGTGAAACAAGCAACACCAGGAGGCGTTGTTAAAAAAGGTGACGTTGTTAAAGCTGTTGTTGTACGTACAAAAAGTGGTGTTCGCCGTACTGACGGTTCTTACATCCGTTTCGACGAAAATGCTTGCGTAATCATCCGTGACGACAAAGGACCACGTGGTACTCGTATCTTCGGACCAGTTGCTCGTGAATTACGTGATAACAACTTCATGAAGATCGTATCATTAGCTCCAGAAGTTATCTAATTGATATATAGAACAAATACAAAATGCCTTTTAAGGAGGTGCGAATAGGATGCATGTTAAAAAGGGCGACAAAGTAGTGGTTATCTCTGGTAAAGACAAAGGTAAGCAAGGTGAAGTACTTGCAGCTTTCCCAAAGAAAGACCGTGTACTTGTTGAAGGTGTGAACGTTGTGAAAAAACACTCTAAACCTTCTCAAGTAAATCCACAAGGTGGAATCGTTAGCCAAGAGGCACCTATCCACGTATCAAACGTAATGCCGTTGGATCCTAAATCTGGTGAGCCAACTCGTGTTGGGTACCAAGTTATCGATGGCAAAAAGGTACGTGTAGCAAAAAAATCTGGTGAAACTTTAGATAAATAATTAATGAAATGTGAAGGGAGGTTTAGTTCACATGAACCGTCTTAAAGAGAAATTTACAAAAGAGATTACTCCTGCTCTAGTTAGCAAGTTTAATTATGAATCTGTAATGCAAGTGCCAAAAATCGACAAGATCGTAATCAACATGGGTATCGGTGATGCTGTTTCTAACTCAAAAGCTTTAGATAACGCTGTTGAAGAACTAGCTGAAATCACTGGTCAAAAACCTGTTGTAACTCGTGCGAAAAAATCTATCGCTGGTTTCCGTCTTCGTGAAGGTATGCCAATCGGTGCGAAAGTTACTTTACGCGGCGAGCGTATGTACGAATTCTTCGATAAACTAGTATCAGTATCACTTCCACGTGTGCGTGATTTCCGTGGTGTATCTAAAAAAGCATTTGATGGTCGTGGAAACTACACGTTAGGTGTTAAAGAACAATTGATCTTCCCAGAGATCGATTATGATAAAGTAACTAAAGTTCGTGGTATGGATATCGTTATTGTTACAACAGCAAACACTGATGAAGAAGCTCGTGAGCTTTTAACTCAGTTCGGTATGCCATTCCAGAAGTAATAACTGCCAACGTTAAGCAGAGGAGGCGAAAATGTGGCTAAAAAATCAATGATTGCGAAGCAAAAACGCCAGCAAAAATTCCAAGTACAAGAGTATACACGTTGCGAACGTTGTGGACGTCCACACTCAGTACTACGTAAATTCAAGCTTTGCCGTATTTGTTTCCGTGAGCTTGCTTATAAAGGTCAAATTCCTGGTGTTAAAAAAGCTAGTTGGTAAAACCCAAGTTTGGGAAGGAGGTAAATTAATATGGTAATGACTGATCCTATTGCAGATTTACTAACTCGTATCCGCAATGCGAACATGGTTCGTCATGAGAAAATTGAAGTTCCTGCTTCTAACATTAAGAAGCAAATTGCAGAAATCCTTAAGCGTGAGGGTTTCGTACGTGATGTAGAATACATCGAAGACAACAAACAAGGTATTATCCGTATCTTCTTAAAATACGGTTCAAATAACGAACGTGTAATTACAGGCTTAAAACGTATCAGTAAACCTGGTCTACGTGTTTATGCAAAAAATAACGAAGTACCACGTGTACTTAACGGTTTAGGTATCGCAATCGTTTCTACTTCTCAAGGTGTTTTAACTGACAAAGAAGCTCGTCAAAAGCAAGCTGGTGGAGAAGTATTAGCGTACGTTTGGTAATAAGTTTTAAATGTGAATGGAGGTGTAACTATGTCACGTGTTGGTAAAAAGCCTTTAGAACTTCCAGCAGGTGTTACAGTTACGAACGAGAGCAACACTGTAACTGTAAAAGGACCAAAGGGTGAATTAACTCGTACATTCCACCCTGAAATCGAAATTAAAGTTGAAGACAACGTATTAGTTGTTAATCGTCCTAGTGACAATAAAGAGCACCGCGCTCTTCACGGAACTACTCGTAGCCTTTTAGGTAACATGGTTGAAGGTGTTACTAAAGGATTCGAACGTGGTTTAGAATTAGTCGGTGTAGGTTACCGTGCACAAAAATCTGGTAGCAAATTAGTATTGAGCGTTGGATACTCTCACCCAGTTGAGATTACTCCTGAAACAGGAATCGAAATCGAAGTTCCTTCTCAAACTAAGATCGTTATTAAAGGTATTGATAAAGAACGCGTAGGTGCATTAGCTGCAAATATTCGTGACGTTCGTCCACCAGAGCCTTACAAAGGTAAAGGTATTCGTTATGAAGGCGAATATGTACGTCGTAAAGAAGGTAAAACTGCTAAGAAGTAATGCCGGTTAGGTAAAAGAAAGGAGTGCCCGAAATGATCACGAAGCTTGATAAAAACAAAGTTCGTAAAAAAAGACATGCTCGTGTTCGTGCGAAGTTATCTGGAACTGCAACTCGTCCGCGTTTAAACGTGTTTCGTTCTAATCAACATATTTACGCACAAGTTATCGACGATTTAAATTCAGTAACAATCGCAAGTGCTTCAACGTTAGATAAAGACCTGACTTTAGAAAGCACTGGTAACACTGAAGCTGCTATCAAAGTTGGCGAATTAGTCGCTAAACGCGCAGTAGAAAAAGGTGTAAACGAAGTAGTATTCGACCGTGGCGGTTATTTATATCATGGCCGTGTTAAAGCATTAGCTGACGCTGCTCGTGAAGCTGGATTACAATTCTAATTGTAAAAGGAGGGAAAATCATGCGTCGTATTGATCCAAATAAATTAGAGCTTGAAGAACGTGTTGTTACCGTTAACCGCGTAGCTAAAGTTGTGAAAGGTGGACGTCGTTTCCGCTTCGCTGCATTAGTTGTAGTTGGTGACAAAAACGGTCACGTTGGATTCGGTACTGGTAAAGCACAAGAGGTACCAGATGCAATCCGTAAAGCAATTGAAGATGCGAAGAAAAACTTAATTACTGTACCTATGGTTGGTACAACTATTCCACACGAAATCCTTGGACAATTTGGTGCAGGTCAAATTTTCTTAAAACCTGCTTCTGAAGGTACAGGAGTTATCGCTGGTGGCCCAGTTCGTGCGGTACTAGAATTGGGTGGAGTAAGTGATATTCTATCTAAATCTTTAGGTTCAAACACTCCAATCAACATGGTACGTGCAACTCTTAACGGTTTAGCTAACCTAAAACGTGCTGAAGATGTTGCAAAACTACGTGGCAAGACTGTAGAAGAACTGTTAGGATAAGGGAGGGATATGGAATGGCAAACAAACTAGCAATTACCCTTACTCGTAGCGTAATTGGTCGTCCAGAAGATCAACGTGTAACTGTTCGTACACTTGGCCTACGTAAGTTAAATCAAACTGTCGTTCAAGACGATAATCCTGCAATTCGCGGAATGATTAACAAAGTAGCTCACCTTGTTACAGTAAAAGAGCAATAAGTATAAATTGTCACTCTAAGGAGGTGCTCCGGAATGAAACTTCATGAATTGAAACCAGCTGAAGGTTCACGTAAAGTACGTAACCGTGTAGGTCGTGGTACTGGTTCAGGTAACGGAAAGACTTCAGGTAAAGGTCACAAAGGGCAAAACGCTCGCTCTGGCGGTGGCGTAAGACCTGGCTTCGAAGGTGGTCAAACTCCTTTATTCCGTCGTCTTCCAAAACGTGGGTTCACTAATATCAATCGCAAAGAATACGCGATCGTTAATTTAGAAGCTCTTAACCGTTTTGAAGATGGAACTGAAGTAACACCAGAATTATTAATCGAAACTGGTTTAGTAAGCAAAGCAAAAGCTGGCGTTAAAGTACTAGGAAACGGTACATTAAACTCTAAGCTAACTGTTAAAGCTGCTAAATTCTCTTCAACTGCTAAAGAAGCTATCGAAGCTGCTGGCGGTACAGTTGAGGTGATCTAATGTTTCAAACAATCTCCAATTTAATGCGCGTGCGTGAAATAAGACAAAAAATCTTTTTCACTTTGTTAATGTTAATTGTCTTCCGAATTGGTACATTTATTCCTGTACCAAGTGTTAATACGGATGTACTAAAATTGCAAGATGGGTTAAATGTATTCGGGGTTCTGAATACATTTGGCGGCGGCGCGTTAAAAAACTTCTCCATTCTTGCTATGGGCATTATGCCTTATATTACAGCATCCATCATCGTCCAATTATTGCAGATGGATGTTGTACCTAAGTTTACAGAATGGTCAAAGCAGGGAGATGTTGGGCGCCGTAAATTAGCTCAAGTAACTCGTTATGGAACAATTGTGCTTGGATTTATCCAGGCTTTAGGTATGTCTATAGGATTCAACAATATTTCGGGCGGACAATTGATCGCTAATCCAGGAATTTCTACGTATCTTCTAATTGCTACAGTGTTAACGGCAGGTACTGCCTTCTTAATGTGGTTAGGAGAGCAGATTACTGCAAAAGGCGTAGGTAACGGTATTTCCATCATTATCTTTGCTGGGATTGCAGCTGGTATTCCGACAACATTAAATCAAATTTATGCACAGCAATTTGAAGACGTTGGGGATCAATTATTCATTCGTATCGTAACGGTAGTTTTAATTGCGATTGCAGTTTTAGCTATTATTGTTGGGGTTATTTACTTCCAACAAGCGCTACGAAAAATTCCTATTCAATATGCAAAGGGTTCAGCTGGTCGTAATCCTGTTGGAGGTCAATCCACTCATTTACCGTTAAAAGTAAATGCAGCTGGGGTTATTCCTGTTATCTTTGCAGTTTCATTTATTATCACACCACCAACAATTGCATCATTTTTCGGTCCAAATGATGTAACGACGTGGATTCAGAATACATTTGACTATACTAAGCCAATTGGTATGATAGTGTATGTAGCGTTAATCATTGCTTTTTGTTACTTCTATACATTTGTTCAAGTTAACCCTGAACAAGTAGCAGAGAACTTGAAAAAGCAAGGTGGCTACATCCCAGGCATCCGTCCTGGTAAAAGCACACAAGCTTATTTAACGAAAGTGTTATATCGTCTGACATTAATCGGTTCGATATTCCTTGCGTTAATTGCTGTGTTGCCGGTTCTGTTCATCAAAATTGCAAACTTACCATCATCTGCTCAGATCGGCGGTACTAGTTTGTTAATTGTTGTCGGTGTAGCTCTTGAGACAATGAAACAGCTTGAGAGTCAATTAGTGAAACGCCATTATAAGGGATTTATTAAGTAAAGCTGTTTAGTGGGAAGCAAGCTGCTTTCCCATTAAACGGATAAGATACTGAGGGGGAAGCAAGAAATGAATTTAGTGTTAATGGGCCTTCCTGGTGCTGGGAAAGGTACTCAAGCAGAAAAAATCGTTGAGCATTACGATATCCCTCATATCTCAACAGGAGATATGTTCCGAGCTGCAATTAAAGAAGGAACGCAACTAGGTTTAAAAGCTAAATCATTTATGGACCAAGGTAACCTTGTTCCTGATGAAGTAACAATTGGAATTGTGCGCGAGCGTTTAAACAAACAAGATTGTGAAAACGGCTTTTTACTTGATGGCTTCCCAAGAACAGTAGCCCAAGCAGAAGCTCTTGAAACAATTACAAAAGAACTAAACAAGCAAATTGATTATGTGATTAATATTGATGTAGATCAAAGCATTTTAATGGAGCGTCTTACTGGACGCCGCATTTGTAAAGATTGCGGAGCTACTTACCACTTAGTATTCAATCCTCCTGCGAAAGAAGGAGTTTGTGACAAATGTGGCGGAGAGCTTTACCAACGTGCAGATGACAATGCTGAGACGGTTTCAACTAGACTTTCAGTTAATGTTAAACAATCTCAACCTCTACTTGATTTCTATCAAGAAAAAGGTTATCTACGCAATATTAATGGTAATCAAGATATTAACATTGTGTTTGAGGATGTTCGTCAATTACTTGCTGGGGTTAAGCAATGATCATTTGCAAGACACCAGAGGAAATTGAGGTCATGCGTGAAGCTGGACGAATCGTGGCTTTAACTCATCTAGAGTTAAAAAAGCATATCGCTCCAGGTATTACGACTATAGAATTGGATGCAATTGCTGAAAATTTTATTCGTCAACATGATGCAATTCCGTCTTTTAAAGGGTATAATGGTTTTCGCGGCAGTGTATGTGCTTCTGTGAATGAAGAATTAGTTCATGGTATTCCGAGTGAACGCAAGCTTAATGAAGGAGATATCATCAGTTTAGACATCGGAGCTAAATTCGGTGGCTATCACGGTGATTCAGCTTGGACATATGGAGTAGGAAAGATTTCATTAGAAAATCAAGAGCTGCTTAATGTGACTGAGCAATCTCTCTACAAGGGATTAGCAGAAGCTAAGCCGGGTGAGCGTTTGTCGAATATTTCACATGCTATTCAACAGTACGCAGAATCACGTAACTTTTCGATTGTAAGAGAATATGTTGGCCATGGGGTCGGCAAAGACTTACATGAAGATCCGCAAGTACCTCATTATGGTCCACCGAATAAAGGACCGCGTCTACGTCCAGGCATGGTATTGGCAGTTGAGCCAATGGTGAATGCTGGTATGCGATATGTAAAAACATTACCTGATAACTGGACAGTTGTCACAGTAGATGGTAAAATGTGTGCGCACTTCGAACATACTATTGCAATTACTGAGACGGGATATGAAATTCTGACAGCATTGTAATGTTAAAGGATGTTATCTCTATCCATTCCTCGCTAGATGCACTGGACAGTAAACAGTAATTATCTAAATTCACGATGATCGTTTTTCGTCTGAATTGCTGTTAAAATGGTAAAGATGTATATTAGCGTCAATCATCTTGAATTTAATGATTACGATCTCCGGATGTTCAGAACAGGTTCTTTTTAAGTCGTTTAATGATAGCTTGTTACTGTTTCAAAGAAAGGAGAGCACTTTAATGGCAAAAGACGATGTAATTGAAGTTGAAGGTACAGTTGCTGAAACTTTACCTAACGCTATGTTCAAGGTAGAATTAGAAAATGGTCATACAGTACTTGCTCACGTATCAGGAAAAATTCGCATGCATTTCATTCGAATCTTACCTGGTGATAAAGTAACTGTAGAATTGTCACCATACGATTTAACTCGCGGTAGAATTACGTACCGTTTCAAATAAAACCTATGCACTCCGTACTATCAAGGAGGTATGAAACATGAAAGTCAGACCATCAGTTAAACCAATCTGCGAAAAATGTAAAGTTATCCGTAGAAAAGGTAAAGTAATGGTAATTTGTGAAAACCCTAAGCATAAACAAAAACAAGGTTAATCAATAAGGAGGTGCACTATTCATATGGCACGTATTGCTGGTGTTGATATTCCTCGTGACAAGCGTGTAGTAATTTCATTAACATACATTTTCGGTATTGGTCGTCCAACTGCTGAAAAAGTTCTAGCTGAAGCTGGAGTTTCTGAAGATACTCGCGTTCGTGACTTAACAGAAGAAGAATTAGGTAAAATTCGTGATATTTTAGATAGCTATAAAGTAGAAGGCGATCTTCGTCGTGAAGTTTCTTTAAACATCAAACGTTTAATTGAGATTGGTTCATACCGTGGTATCCGCCACCGTCGTAGTTTACCAGTTCGTGGTCAAAACAGTAAAAACAATGCTCGTACACGTAAAGGCCCACGCCGTACTGTAGCGAACAAGAAGAAATAATTAGTAAGGGAGGTCATTAACAGATGGCACGTAAAACTAATACACGTAAACGTCGCGTGAAAAAGAATATTGAAGCTGGTGTAGCTCATATTCGCTCAACGTTTAACAACACTATTGTAACAATTACAGATGTTCACGGTAATGCGATTGCTTGGTCTAGTGCAGGCGCACTTGGCTTCAGAGGTTCTCGTAAATCTACTCCATTTGCTGCGCAAATGGCTGCTGAAACTGCTGCTAAAGTTTCTATGGATAACGGAATGAAAACTCTTGAAGTTACAGTTAAAGGCCCTGGTGCTGGTCGTGAAGCAGCTATCCGTGCTCTTCAAGCTGCAGGTTTAGAAGTAACAGCTATTAAAGATGTTACTCCTGTACCTCACAACGGATGCCGCCCACCAAAACGTCGTCGTGTATAATTAATATGTATAGATTCTATTTCGTTGTCTATAATGATGATGGTGTAGAATTTATTCATGCAACGAAATGTTTTCCATTTGTTGTGCACATTCGGGAACTGTCTAATAGGGAATTTCGGTTAGGCATTTGAGAAATCAGCCGTCTAGCCGAGGTTTCGACGTTTTGAAGGAGGGTTTATATTGATAGAGATTGAAAAGCCAAAAATCGAAACGGTAGAAATCAGCGATGATAGAAAGTACGGTAAATTCGTCGTCGAACCACTTGAGCGTGGATATGGTACTACTTTGGGTAACTCCTTACGTCGTATCCTATTATCCTCACTCCCTGGTGCAGCTGTAACATCTATTCAAATTGAAGGTGTATTACATGAATTTTCAACAGTTCCTGGAGTTGTTGAAGATGTAACAAACATCATTTTAAACGTTAAAAAGTTAGCGTTAAAGATTTACTCTGATGAAGAGAAAACACTTGAGATCGATGTTAAAGGTCCTGGTACAGTAACGGCTGCTGACATTCAAGCAGACAGCGATATCGAAGTTCTAAATCCGGATCTTCATATTGCAACACTTGAGTCAGATGCTCATTTCCGTATGAGACTTACTGCTCGCACAGGTCGAGGTTATAATCCTGCCGATGCTAACAAGCGTGAAGACCAACCAATTGGTGTACTTCCAATTGATTCAATCTATACGCCTGTTACTCGCGTATCGTATTATGTAGAGAATACTCGTGTTGGTCAAATGACAAATTACGATAAGTTAACGTTGGATGTTTGGACTGACGGTAGCATCGAGCCAGAAAAAGCTGTTGCTTTAGGTGCAAAGATTCTAACTGAACACTTAAATATCTTCGTTAACTTAACAGATGAAGCTCAAAAAGCAGAGATTATGGTAGAAAAAGAAGAAGACCAGAAAGAAAAAGTTCTAGAGATGACGATCGAGGAACTGGATTTATCTGTTCGTTCTTACAACTGCTTAAAACGAGCAGGCATCAATACTGTACAAGAGCTTGCTAATAAAACAGAAGAAGATATGATGAAAGTTCGTAACTTAGGCCGTAAATCTTTAGAAGAAGTTAAAGCTAAACTTGAAGAATTAGGTTTGGGTCTACGTAAGGACGACTGATTATATCTACCTGTTTAACTACTTAACAAAGGAGGGGACCTCACATGTCTTACCGTAAATTAGGTCGTACAAGCGCACAACGCAAGGCGCTTCTTCGTGATTTAACAACTGATTTAATCATCAGTGAACGCATTGAGACAACTGAAGCTCGTGCAAAAGAATTACGTTCAACTGTTGAAAAAATGATTACTTTAGGTAAACGTGGAGATCTACACGCTCGTCGTCAAGCTGCATCTTACATCCGTAATGAAGTAGCTAACGAAGAAGCTGGTCAAAGCGCTTTACAAAAACTATTCAGCGATATTGCTACTCGCTACGAAGATCGCCAAGGCGGTTACACTCGTATCTTAAAAGTTGGACCTCGCCGTGGTGACGGTGCTCCAATGGTTATCATTGAATTAGTTTAATATTTTTAATACAGATAGAAAAGGGCGAGACAGTGTGTAACTAGTCGTTGCCCTTTTTTTATACCTAAAACTGGGTAAATAGCGTAAAAAATCAATGTAGGCAATGCTGCAATAGAAAAAGCTGAGAGGAAGATAGCGTTGAAAGAAATGTCTTTAGAGGTAAAAGATTTATGCTTTCGATACGATCCTGAAGCAGACCTAACATTAGATCACCTTTCTCTCTCTGCTTATAAAGGTGAATGGTTAGCGATAGCTGGACATAATGGATCTGGTAAGTCGACGCTGGCACGAATTCTAAATGGCCTTTTGCTACCTGAAAAAGGAACGGTTCGAGTGGGCGATACTCTTTTATCTGAAGAAACAATATGGGATGTGCGCAAGCAGATTGGAATGGTGTTTCAAAATCCAGATAATCAATTTGTTGGCTCAACCGTTCAAGACGATATTGCTTTTGGGCTTGAAAACAACGGGATTCCATTTGAGATTATGGAAAAACGTATACCTGAAGCAATCGAGATGGTCAATATGAGTGCTTTTCTGGATCAAGAGCCTCATCAGCTATCAGGTGGACAAAAACAGCGTGTGGCCATTGCGGGTATAATTGCCGTACAGCCATCTGTCATCATTCTAGATGAAGCAACATCTATGTTAGATCCTATTGGGCGAACTGAAGTACTTGAAACTGTTAGAAAATTAAAAGAAGAAAAACAACTGACGGTTATTTCAATTACTCACGATTTAGATGAAGTAGCAATGGCTGACAGAGTCGTTGTGATGAACAAAGGGAAGATCTATGCAACAGGTACTCCACGCGAAGTATTTGCATTAGGTTCCAAGTTAACGGATATTGGACTAGACTTGCCGTTTTCCGTTAAACTAAGCCATCGTTTTGCTTCCGTAGGAATTCCTTTATCAAAAATTCATTTAACAGATGAGGACTTGGTGGACGAACTATGGACATTATATTCAAAGAAGTAGAGCACCGTTATCAAGTTAATACACCATTTGAACGAATTGCTCTACATGACTTAAATTTAAACATTCAATCAGGTACATTTTTGGCTGTTATTGGCCATACTGGTTCTGGGAAATCAACAATCATACAGCATCTGAATGCCTTATTGAAGCCAACTGCTGGTGAAATTCAAATCGGTGAGCGCACCATTAAAGCCAATCGAAAAGAAAAGAATTTAAAAGCTATTCGTCAGCAAGTAGGCGTGGTGTTTCAATTTCCAGAACATCAGCTTTTTGAAGAAACGGTGGAAAAAGATATAGCTTTTGGACCAATGAATTATGGCGTTTCGGAAAAAGAAGCAAAGCAAAAAGCAAGAGAGCTTATCAAGTTAGTAGGGTTGCCAGAAGACATTCTCGCCAGATCTCCTTTTGATTTGAGTGGTGGACAAATGCGTCGTGTAGCGATAGCAGGTATTCTAGCGATGAATCCTAGTGTGCTAATTTTAGATGAGCCAACTGCTGGATTGGACCCTAGAGGGCGTCAAGAAATTATGAATATGATTTATCGTCTTCATAAAGAAAAAGGCTTGACGACGATTCTCGTAACTCACAGCATGGAAGATGCAGCTATGTACGCAGATGAGCTAATTGTGATGAATAAGGGAACGATTGCGATGAAAGGGTCACCTAGAGAAGTATTTGGTCAGCATACGCAGTTAAAAGAATATGGATTGGATGTTCCAGAATCGCTTCGCTTTATGCTGAAGCTGCAAGAGAAATTTCAGCTTGAAGCATCGGATACGGTTATTACCTTTTCTGAGGTGGTAGAGAAAGTGCAGCACCTTATGCAGCAAGGTGAACGATTATGATGAACTCAATCATTATTGGTAAGTATGTGCCGGGTCATTCGGTTGTCCATCGAATGGATCCTCGGGCCAAGCTGCTTCTCGTATTTGCGTATGTATTAATTGTGTTTTTAGCAAATAATCCTATCGGCTATGCTTTTTTAGGTGTGTATACCCTTATGATAGTGGCCATGAGTAAAGTGCCCGTCTCGTTTATTTTAAGAGGGTTAAAGCCCGTTATGTTTATTATTATCATCACGTTTCTTTTGCACATTTTTATGACAAAGGAAGGTCCTCTTTTGTTTGAATGGGGATGGTTTTCTGTCTATAAAGGCGGCCTTATTCAAGGTGTTTTAATTTCCTTGCGCTTCTTGTTCTTAATTTTAATTACGACGATGCTAACTTTAACGACTACGCCTATTGAAGTAACAGATGGAATGGAAAGCTTGCTGAATCCATTTAAAAAGCTTAAGCTTCCCGTACACGAATTAGCTTTAATGATGTCCATTTCTCTTCGCTTTATTCCTACATTGATGGAAGAGACAGATAAAATTATTAAAGCGCAGACAGCACGAGGAGTGGACTTTAGCAGCGGCCCCCTTAGGGATCGTTTGAAAGCTGTCGTTCCTTTACTTGTTCCTCTATTTATAGGTTCATTTAAGCGTGCTGAAGAGCTAGCTATTGCCATGGAGGCAAGGGGTTATAAAGGCGGAGAAGGGCGTACAAAGTATCGTCAATTGAAATGGGGAAGCATAGATACAATTATGCTTTTACTTCTGCTGGCAGTAGCAGTTGTTTTAGTGCTGATTAGAACGTAAAGATTGTTTGGTGAAAAGATGAAACGTTTAAAATGTATAGTTGCATACGACGGCACACACTTTTCAGGTTATCAAGTTCAGCCCAATAAGCGAACTGTTCAACTGGAGATTGAAGCCGTTTTAGAGAAAATGCATAACAAAAAAGTTCCGATTTACGCCTCTGGACGAACGGACACAAATGTTCATGCACAGGGGCAAGTCATTCATTTTGATACAAACCTAAATATTCCATGTGATAAGTGGAAAAAAGCATTGAATTCAATGCTACCAGATGATATTGTAATGAAGAATGTATGTGAAGTTGATGCACATTTTCACGCCCGGTATGACGTTACTTCAAAAGAGTATCGCTATCATATTTTGCGCGGCGAAGATCGAAATCCTTTCACTCGTTCTTATGCATACCATTACCCTTATCCATTAGACTACTCAAAAATGAAAAAAGCCATCACATATTTACTCGGTACACACGACTTTACAAGCTTTTGTTCAGCGAGAACAGAAGTGGAAGATAAGATTCGTACGATTTACAAGATTGATATGTATGAAGAGAATAGTCAGCTTGTGTTTAGATTCGTTGGAAGTGGCTTTCTGTATAATATGGTTCGTATTCTTGTTGGAACGCTTTTAGAAGTGGGACAAGGCCGTATTGAACCAGATGCTATAAAAGATATTCTAGAAAGCAAATCACGTCCTCGTGCAGGAAAAACTGCGCCTTCGCAAGGACTATATTTATGGCGCGTTTTCTATGACAACTAAACCTGGTGTAACATTTTCTTGACATTAGTAGCTTAAAGATATAATATATCATATGGTATGTATTTTAACCCCACGGTTAGCCCCGGAAATTAATCGTGTTGAAATAGAAGGTTGAAATAATTTTATAATTGATGATGAAAATTAGGAGGGAAACTCATGCGTACAACTTTCATGGCGAAAGCAAACGAAGTAGAGCGTAAATGGTATGTTGTCGATGCTGAAGGTAAAACTTTAGGTCGTTTAGCAAGTGAAGTAGCATCAATCTTACGCGGTAAACATAAACCAACTTTTACACCACATGTTGATACTGGTGATCACGTGATCCTTATCAATGCGTCAAAAATCGAACTAACAGGTAAAAAATTAACTGATAAAATTTATTACCGTCACAGCATGCACCCAGGTGGTTTGAAACAACGTACAGCATTAGAAATGCGTACTAACTACTCTGAGAAAATGCTTGAATTAGGAATCAAAGGCATGCTTCCAAAAGGTAGCCTAGGCCGTCAAATGTTCAAAAAATTACATGTGTATGCTGGTGAAACACATCCACATGAAGCACAAAAACCAGAAGTTTACGAACTTCGCGGATAATTAATAAGAGGAGGTTATTATCTTGGCACAGGTACAATATTACGGAACTGGTCGTCGTAAAAGCTCTGTTGCTCGTGTACGTTTAGTACCAGGTAACGGTCGCGTAACAATCAACGGTCGTGAAATCGAAGAATACATTCCATTTGCTGCACTACGTGAAGTAGTAAAACAACCACTTGCTTTAACTGAAACTGTAGGTAACTATGACGTATTTGTAAACGTTAATGGTGGAGGTTATGCAGGTCAAGCTGGCGCTATTCGTCACGGAATCTCTCGTGCTTTATTAGAAGCAGACCCTGAATACCGTGGAACATTAAAACGTGCTGGTCTATTAACTCGTGACGCTCGTGCGAAAGAACGTAAAAAATACGGTCTTAAAGGCGCTCGTCGTGCACCACAATTCTCAAAACGTTAATTTTATATTACGTTTCAAGCCTTGGTCTTTGGACCAAGGCTTTTTTTATTTGTTGTTTGCGTATGAGACGAAGGCTTGTGCAGACAATATGTAAAAAAGGGAGGCGTTATGGTGAACGAGGTTACATATTTAAAAGAAAAACGTTATGAAAAAGAAATGAAATATGAACGCAAAGTCCTAAGAGAACTGTCGTTTGATTTACTTCAAGAGAGGCTGCGCCGTTATTTTCATCCCATGTTTCAGTGGAATATGCTAGGAGACGAACATGTGGAGGAGTACTGTCTTGATATTGCCATCGAATCATTTTTATTAGGTGCCCGGGTGAGTAAACGTGGTAAAGGCTACGAAGACTTTCAGAAGCACAGTAAGCAAGAAGAGTCTCTTTTAATTGATACATTGTACGGAGCCGTCAGCATGTCTGTAACAGATCTTTATCAAGACGGTCTGTATTATTTGTGTCAAGGATATGTGCAAGACTGGTGGAAAGAAGGTTATCGTACCGCAGAAAAAAGACGTCGGTTACGTTTGCATTAAAAAGTACTCATAATTCCCGTTCTTGTCCCATATAGAAATAAATAGGTGAGGCAAGAAGGGAAGGGATAAAATGTCTAAAGTAAAAATAATGAGCACAATTATAGCGCTTCTCGTTCTTTTTGTCATTGTACAATATCAGATAGATCATAGAACATCATCCGGTTCGCTTTCACTCCCTCTTAGCGGGAAAGTTATTGTACTAGATCCTGGACACGGCGGTGTTGATGGAGGAGCGGTAGGAGAGGATGAAGTGCTTGAAAAAGAAATAACTCTTAAAATTTCATTAATGCTTCGGGACTATCTACAAGAGCAAGGGGCACTTGTTATTATGACGAGAGAAAAAGACGAAGACTTAGCGGCCAAAGATACAAGAGGATACAGTCGCAGAAAAGTAGAAGACTTAAAAAATCGCTTAACGATGATTAATAAATCCAATGCTGATTTGTACTTAAGTATTCACTTGAATGCTATTCCATCCTCTGCGTGGAGAGGGGCTCAAACTTTCTATTACGGATCCCTAAAAGAAAACGAGCAAGTGGCCAAACTCATTCAACAAGAGCTAAGAAATAACCTGGACAATACGACTCGTGAAGCAAAAGCTATTCAAACTCTTTACCTTCTTAAGCATTCTAAGCCACCCGGTGCTTTGGTTGAAGTAGGGTTCTTATCAAATCCTACAGAACGTAAAATGCTTCAATCGAAACGCTATCAAAAAAAGTTAGCTGAATCCGTTTATGAAGGAGTCAGCCGGTATTTTACTGGAGAAAAGCCGAAATAAAAAGCATAGCATCCTTCTATTCAGAAAAATCTAATATGTATGATATACTTGATAGTATAAATAAATAGATTTTAACATGGTGGTGGGAGTATGCTAACGGAAAAGCAAGTAAAAGAAGTAGTAGGGGAAATTACAGATCCATTTTTAAATAAAAAACTATCAGAAACAGATGCGATTAAAGAAATAACAATTAAATCTGAAAAACAGCATATAAGCCTGAAGATTGCTGTTGCAAAAACAGGTACTAGTGAACAGCTGAGCCTTCAAGGCACAATTGTAGAAGAATTAAAAAAAGCAGGTGTACAGTCGGTTGGACTGCGATTTGTTGAGTTTACGCCTGAGGAACTTCAGCAGTACCGCGCTGAGCAGCCGAATACTGGCAACTTACTAACTAGTCCGAATGCGCCTGAATTTATTGCTATTGCCAGCGGTAAAGGAGGCGTTGGTAAATCAACAGTCTCTGTTAACTTGGCCGTTTCTCTAGCTCGTTTAGGAAAGAAAGTTGGTTTAATTGATGCTGACATTTATGGATTCAGCGTTCCAGATATGATGGGAATCACACAGCGTCCTGTAGTAGAAGGTGAAAAGATTATCCCAGTTGACCGTTTCGGAGTAAAAGTTATTTCCATGGGCTTCTTTGTAGAAGATAATTCACCTGTTATCTGGCGAGGACCTATGCTTGGAAAAATGTTGACAAGCTTTTTTACAGAAGTTGAATGGGGAGAATTAGATTATCTTCTACTAGACTTACCTCCCGGAACAGGTGATGTCGCATTAGACGTTCACTCTATGCTTCCTGCTTGTAAAGAAGTGATTATTACAACACCACATCCTACAGCGGCATTTGTTGCAGCTAGAGCGGGTGCTATGGCTTTGAAAACCGACCATGAGGTAATTGGAGTTGTAGAAAATATGGCCTACTTTGAAAGCCAGCTAACAGGGGAAAAAGAGTATGTATTTGGTAAAGGCGGAGGTCCAAAACTCGCTGAGGAACTTCAGACAGAGCTGTTAGGACAGCTTCCGTTAAGTCAGCCTGACTGGAATGAAGAAGATTTTGCACCTTCCATTTACGATGAATCGCATCGTTTAGGTAAAATATATGGAGAGATTGCAAGCAAGATTGCATTTATTTGCGAAAATGAAAAAGCAGCAACAGGAAAATAACGAAAAGCACGCGCTCGAACAGCGCGTGCTTTTTGCTATTATACAGAGAGTTCAATCTGCGCCTTTTTTAAATCAAATGCAAGGTTTTGTTTTAAGAGAGCTAAAAATGTTTTTCCGGCTGTACTTACGGTGTGAGACTGGTGCTTTAAAATGCCGATTGCAGGCCCCTCATGCAAGTCATGAATCGTTTTAACCACCACTTGATCTGGCGGAAGAGTTGCGCTTATTTGTGGAACAACGGCTACTCCTAAGTTTTCTTTTACAAAATGCTGAAGTGTGCTAATAGTGCCTAACTGGACTTTAGCAGGCAGTTGGCCTGTTCGTTCAAAGATTAGCTGCTCAATTTTCTTTTGAACGGAAGAGTGCCCAGCTGTAATCAGCGTTTCGTGTATTAAATCTTTTGCAAAGATTGTTTTTCTTTTTGTTAGAGCATGATTGAATGGTAGTAGCAGCACAAGTTTTTCCGTTAGTAGTGCCTCAAATTCTATATCTCTGAACGATTCTGAGACAGTGCCAATCGCGAAATCAATTTCTTGATTGCGTATATGTTGATGAAGATGCTTTTCGTCTGCAACGAGTAAGCTAATTTCTGTGTTGGGATATCTTTTTTTAAATAATGAGAGAATGGAAGGCAGTCGACTGCTTGCTGTAGGCTCTGGAGCACCTATACGGATAGTGCCAGCTTCGCCTGTTGAATAATCCTTTAAGGTGTTATTTAGATATTCATATTCCTTTAGTAAAATATTTGCCCGCTCGTAAAAGATTTTACCTGCTTCAGTAAGTTTTATGCTTTTTCCTCGTTCTAAAAGCTTAAATCCTAGTTCGGATTCTAACTTTTGAATGTGCAGTGTAATGGTAGGCTGAGAGTACTTTAAATATTCAGCTGCTAATTGAAAGCTTCCTAAACGAACAATGGTTTGAAACGTTTTAATAACGCGAAATTCCATCGAATTCCCTCCTTTTGCTATAAAACGATTGTGTTAATTTCTAATATTTTACCATAAAGCTAAGAATTAAAGTTTACAATTCCAATAAAAATACTAAGTATTAAAAAATATAAAGAAGTTATTTAGGTTTTTTAATAAAAATAAATGACATAATTAAATACGCACCTCATATGAGATGCGTATTTAATCACTGCTGTTGCTGTTCTCCGCCTGAATCAGATCCAGAGGAAGAAGAACCACCATCGTCGCTGCTTTGTTTTTGTCCACCTTGTGTTTCTTCAGCGGCTTTCAAAAGAATGTCTTGAATTTTAGATTGATAAAGAGGGCTATCAAACGTTTCGGTCATAATCTTTTGTAAATAAGTGCGATATTCTTTACTCTTTAAAACAGTCAGTACTTCTTTTTCCATAGCCGGATCCTTTAAAACATCTTGAAGCATTCCTTGATATTCAGGATCTTTCATCAGTTGTTTGATGACCGTCTTATTTTCTTTTTCCAAACTTTTAGCAAAGCTTTCAGCAAACTTCGGATCATCCATGGCTTTTTTCCAAAATTCCACGCCTTTATCTGAGACTAGGGTTTGAGAAATTGTATCTTTTATCGCGTTTTGATCCATTAAAATATCTTGTCTAACAGAAGGGTCTTTCATAATTGCCTCGACTGCTTTTTTTCCTTCATCTGTTTTTAAAATATCAACAACCATTTTCTTTGTTTGATCATAATCCATACCATTGTTCTCTTCATCTTGCGGTGCACAGGCTGTAGCTAAAAGCATACACATTCCTATATAAATGAGGAGCATGAGTCGCTTTTTCATAGTAATGAGCTCCTTTCCTAATATGCTTACGCTTAATATGAGATAATCAAGGTTTTTTATTCATAAAAGAGCTCTAGATTTTTCAAAACGTGATTGGTACAATTTATGAAAAGGTACAATTTTGTAACTTATGGGGGAGATGGAAGTGAATAGTCGAAATTGGGTTCGTCTATTTCTAACCACGTTAGCTGTCGGGGGGATAAGTACAGCTTTTGTTGGATTTGCGGTGCGCTGGGGGGAATACGGTCACTTATTTCAACAAGGAAAGATAGGAGAAATTGTTGCTGTTTTAACATGGCTCGTAGGCGTAGGGTTTATTTTTAGTTTAATTAGTCAAATGGGGTTTTTTGCATATTTAACTATTCACCGATTTGGGTTGGGAATTTTTAAATCTGCATCACTTTGGAAATCGGTTCAAATTGTATTTGTTTTATTTGTATTATTTGACGTTGCTTATTTTCGATATAAGTTCTTTCAACAACCGGGAGAAGGCATAGGCAAGTATATTTTGTTAAGCGTTTTCTTGTTAGCGGTAGGGTTGTTAGTGGCGTATGCAAAGAAAAAGCAGACGAATAAAGAGGCTTTTGTACCAGCGCTGTTTTTTATGATTGTTGTAACGACAATTGAATGGTTCCCTGCGCTGCGAACGAACGAAGAAAGCTGGCTTTACCTTATGGTGTTTCCACTTCTAATTTGTAATATGTATCAACTTCTTATTTTGCCGAAACTTCTTACGCACGAAAGAATAGCAAAAGCAGACAAATAGTATATTTGTCTGCTTTTGCTTTCCATATACAGTGCGAATAGATCTTAGCGGATATCTTTTACTTGGGTTTTTGAATTTGAAATTAATGTTGAAACACTTACGTTTGAGACTTTTTTATTTTGTAATGAATTCTTGATATATGGAATAGCCTTTGCTGTTTGTTGAGCGGAGTCAGACGCGTGCAGCAAGATAATATCTCCCCCATCTAAGGGTTTTGTGACATTCGATACAATCTTTTCAACTCCTGGATTTGTCCAGTCTTTAGAGTCGATGCTCCAGTGCACGGTTGTATATCCTATATCCGCTGTTAATTTTAAGATGTCTTTATTAAATTGCCCGTTAGGAGGCCGAAGAAGGTGAACATCTTTAAGTCCTAGGGAATCAAAGACTTTCTTTGATTTTGCAAGATCTTGTCTAATTTCATTAGGTTTTAGGCTTGTATAGGAAGTATAGTCATAGCCCATTGTGCCAATTTCGTGGCCTTCTTTTTTTATGCGCTCTACAACATCTGGATGACGTTCAGCCCATGAAGCAGATAAAAAGAAAGTAGCATGTTCAATATGCTGTTTTTTCAGTTCATTTAGAATAGGAATAGCTCTTTCGTCTCCCCAGCTGATGTTAAATGTAAGAGCGACTTCGGGATTTTTATCATCCGCCTTATAAACAGCTCGTGGACCGTTATCTGTTGAAAACACAGGAAAGTGAAACGTCTGTTGAGCATAAAGAAAAAAGCTTGTAAACAAAGCAGCAACTACGATAAGCATTGTTTGTTTGATTCTTTTGGCTCGAATAGTATAAAACATATTCATTTTGTCACCTCATTTAATAAGTAGTACTTGTCTAATTTGTATGCGTTTTGTCTACAATTAATAACAGGTAAGGAAAAGAACGACTGATTTTATTTTGATGTTTTGAGAATCAATGTCGCAAAAAGCAGGTGAATCAATGAAAATTTGTTTATTTAATCAAGTGGAGTGTTTAGAGTTAGAAGCACTACTCAGAGAAGAAATGAAAAGAACAAACGTTGCTTTTCAACAAAGTTTGAATCATGTAGTTCTTGAACGAAACATTCAAGAGAAGTACCAAATCCTTTCAAAGATCTTGCTAAGGTTCAGTGAAAACAGGGAAGTAAATAAGGTTTTTTGGTAAAACGAAAAAAACTTTTTAAAAAGTGTTGACTTTATATAGTACAGATGTTAAATTATTAAATGTCGCTGATGAGTGATTGGAAAACAATCGCAATTCATCAGAAATAAAATATTAAAAAGTTGTTGACAAATGAACGACAACTTGTTAATATAAAAAAGTCGCTCAAGAGCGACGGTTGAACTTTGAAAACTGAACAAAGCGACAAACGTCAACGTTAAATTTTATTTTTAAATTGAGCAAGTCAAACATTTCTTCGGAGAGTTTGATCCTGGCTCAGGATGAACGCTGGCGGCGTGCCTAA
>NZ_JBHZOZ010000021.1:0-24565 GCF_042787865.1 Priestia sp. YIM B13486
CCAGCGGGTCCAACGGGGCCAGCAGGAGACACAGGTCCAGCAGGTCCAACGGGGCCAGCAGGAGACACAGGTCCAGCGGGTCCAACGGGGCCAGCAGGAGACACAGGTCCAGCAGGTCCAACGGGGCCAGCAGGAGACACAGGTCCAGCGGGTCCAACGGGGCCAGCAGGAGACACAGGTCCAGCGGGTCCAACGGGTCCAACGGGTCCAGCAGGAGCAACGGGCACAAGTTTAACTGCTAACTCTATGTTTGCATCTAATACAAGCGGTAGTACAATTGCAGTTGTAACAGCCGGTACCGATGTTCCTCTTCCTGATCACACAACCTTAGATAGTTTTTCCAGTGTAGATAATATTACCTTTACTGTTCCAGCTACCGGACGCTATCACATCACATATCAGATTAATACAATAGCTGCATCATTTGCTAAATCACGCCTTCTACTAAATGGTACTACTCCAATTCCTGGTTCTATAGTATCTCCAGCTTCCGCTACTTTAATTTATAATAATGATGTCATTTTTTCCTTAGTCACAGGTAACACAATTACACTTCAGTTATTTGATCTAACGGGTAATGTTACCTTGGTGAATGATGGAGGAGCAACAGGAGCGGCTCTAACAATCATTCGTTTAGACTAATAAAAACTTTTTATAGGGAGGTAGCCATTATGGCTGCCTTTTATTAATTTTTCTTTTGTTCCTTTTACACAAATTAATAAAAATATATACAATATTTTTCTGCTACAAATATTATCAGGAGACAGGTTACATAAGCATTGGATTTAAGTCAATAATTTGGACACAAAAAAGTTAAGTCTTAAGCTGTTTTTCTAATGTGATCTTCAATGGCTTAAGGTGTTTGATAGCCCAGGCTGCTATGAATTCTATTTCGATTGTACCAGCCTTCTATAAACTGGAACATTGCCATCTTTGCAGATGGATATTCGGTGTATTGTGTATGATAGACTTCTTCTTTCTTTAGTATGGCATGAAACAACTCTATACAGGCATTATCATACGGACAGCCTTTCTGGCTGAAAGGCTGCTTGATTTCATGTTTTTGGATATGCTGAGTAAACTCACTACTGGTGTATTGTGAGCTAAAATCGGTATGAAGAATTAAATCCTTTCGAGGCTTTTGAGAAGTGCAGGCGTTTTGAAGTACTTCAATGATCAGTCCGGATGTAAGAGAATGGAAAAAGAATAGCCAACGATTTTTTGCATGTAGATCCAATACAGACGCCAAGTAGCACCAGCCGTCCCTTACCGTAGGGATATACGTAGTAGCCGCCACCCCTTTCTCATTAATAGTCTGGATAGAGATGTCCCATTTTAAAAGACTGTTCAGCTGTACAACCTTTTCTTTTGAAGGATAGGGACGGTATTTTTTCTTGGTAATCGAACGGATACCTGCTTTTTTCATTAAGGGTTGAACGCGTTTTAGACTTAGAAAAAGACCGTTGGTTAATAAGGTTTTATGAATTTTTGGTGCCCCATAACGTGCTTTACTTTCCAGATGAATCCATTCGATTTCCTTCGTGAGTTCTTGCTTTTCCTGTTCACGCTTTGACACTGTTTTTTCAAAAGGTTGATAGTACCTGCTTCTTGGAACAGCGGGCACTTCACATATTTTCTGGACGGGATACCCACCTTTGTGTTCCACGATAAAATGATTTAGCTCGACTTCGGTTACTTTTTGGTAAATATGGCCATAGCCTTGTTTAAGATTTCTACTTCTTGTTTTAACCGAAGATTTTCTTTCTTAATTTCGGCTAGCTCTTTTGGTGTCAAGGTCTCTTTCTCTGAATCGATGGGCGTAAATTCTTTCACCCATTTATAAATGGTTATTTCTGATTCGCCATATTCGTTGCTTAATTCTTTAACCGACCTTCAAGAATGATACAAATTTACAATCGTTTTTTTAAAATCATTATTATATTGTTTGCCTGCAGGTTTACGTTCCAATTCGGACACATCCTCTCAAAAATGATTGTAAGGACTTAATTAAATTTTGTCCATAAAAATATACTAACTCCAATCCGAATACTCTATATCGTTGGATAAGTGAATATGAAGAATATGTGGAAAGTACGTTTCCAGGCTGTGGAAGCGCACTTTATAATTCTCAGTATGAAATGAAAAAGCTTAAGCGTGAGAATGAAGAACTTAGAAAAGAGCTTGATTTACTAAAAAAGTTCCGGGTCTTCTTGAAGAAAAAGAATGTGTAAGATTTCAATACTTAAAAGAAAATAAACACAAATATAACATCAAGAAGGCCTGTAAAACGTTAAACATCTCACGATCAGGTTACTATGAATATTTACAGAGAAAACCTTCTAAAAGAGCTTTAGAGAATGACGTGTTACGTGCGGAAATACAGGAGATATTTAAGGAACATAAGGGACGGTATGGATCTTTACAAATTACAAAGGTCCTTGAGAAGAAAGGCATCAAGGTAAATCGAAAAAGAGTAGGAAAACTGATGCGTCAAATGAAGCTGTATGCGAAAGAAAGTCGGTATCACTATAAGCGTTATAATAAAAAATCGCCTTCTATAGAAAGACCCAACCTCTTAAATCAAGTTTTTCATACAGACGGGCGAAATAAAATATAGGTCGGTGATATTTTACCTATATCCCTACTCAAAAGAGCACTTTATACCTTGCGGTATTTGTGGATATGTACTCGAGAAAAGTGAGTGGTTGGTCCATGATGAAAGATTCTCTTGTTATAGACGCTTTTTTACAAGGGTATAAGAAAGAACATCCTCCAACAGGATTAATTATCCATACAGACCAGGGGTCTCAATATACAGGTAGTAATTTTCAAGCCATACTGAAAAAATATGGTGCTGTTTCAAGTGTTAGTAGAAAAGGAAATCCTCATGATAATGCATTAATGGAATCTTTTTATAAAACCATAAAAAGAGAGCTCATTCATGGTGCCCAATTCAAGACACCAGAACAAGCTCGAAAAGAAGTATTTAAATATATAGAGCTCTACTACAATACCAAAAGAATGCATTCTTCTCTGCATTATCTTTCCCCTATTGAATACGAAAAAGCCTATTCATTCATCATAATAACCTAGTTTAGTGTCCAGTAAATGTTGACAAGTCCAGGTAAGATCAGTCTCCTATAGTGCACATGGATGTGCCTTTGGTATGTTATTCGATATACATGGGCTTGTCATCTGCGTGTCTTATCCACATTTTTCTTTCTCCTTCCTTTTGTTATTTTGTTCAACTATCTTACCCCAATTGTTGTTGAAGAATGGTATTTTTTTCTCTGATTTGAATGTATGATTATGTAAAGAATCGCATGTTCAAAAGGCTGCCAATTGGCGGCTTTCTTATGGCGCTAACGCACCTGTTAGTTGAAGGAATCTGTTGTCTATTATTCTTGAGTGTCTTCGTCACTTTTGTAATGTCTCCAGGTTGGCATTCTAATGCTTTTCAAATTTCCTCTAAAGTTGAAAGCCTAATTGCTTTTGCCTTTCCATTTTTCAATATAGAAAGGTTAGCCCTATTCCGACCCTCTCCGAAAGTTCTGTTAAACTCTTTTTCCTTTTGGCCAACATACATCAATATTGATTATAATTGCTATATTATTCACCTCAGACTATTAAGCCATTTTCTGATTTTATATCGATAGCATCTTGTAAAAGCCTTTGAATAGTCTAAAACCAAGGCTGATTAATGTTTCGTCAACTTAATTTAAAATGTGTTTTTTTGAAAAATCATAACGTAGTGGTGTATCACCTTCTCGAAAACGTAATCTGTAATTGTTGAATAGCAGGTTGCCCTTTCCTATAAAAGGCTACTTAGCTCCTCTTTTAAGAACTATTGTGAGTATTTTTTGCATATAACAAAAAAGTAAAAGTAAATATATAAAAGTAAAAGGAGGTGTAAGAAACTGCCTAATATCTTTCTTGATTTACGTTTATCTCAACATATGGGCACTAGTTAAGGGGCAATTCCGGTTCCAACCACACCTGCTTTTTTTGGATGTATTGGTCCCCAAGCAAATGCCGTCGTTGGAACACCAGAACAGAACAGTGTGCGCTTAGCTTTATGGAGGACAGTAGGGAGAAGTGTTTCCGTACCCAATACTCTAACAATCACAATTGAAAGAAACAGCACGGGTTCACCGCCCGTTCCGGGATTAGGTACTGTGATATATTCTTTAACTTCTGAGCTTTCTGCCGATAGTTTAGATACAATGATTAGTTTCCATGCTGTGGACTTTCCTTCAGCAGTGGTGGTGACCGGTCAGATTCGATACACAATGTTTATTAAAGCTGCCAGTGCACGGCTTACTCTTAGAGGGCTTGTTGCCTTTAGCGGGATGGCAACAGTTAGAATGTTCGATGGTACATCAATAAGTGGACCAACGGGAGCCACCGGACCAATCGGACCTACAGGACCATAATAAATTAAGTAGTTATCTGATATCCTCCACTTGTTCAAAAAGAGATATATTCTCATTTTTCAATAAGTGGAGGTTTAATTTTTTTGTTTTTTGTAAATGTAAAGACAATCTAATAAAAAAATGGAATTTATTACTTAAAAGAAGGGAAAGGCTCTATGGAAAAATTGAAGATTGCTGTTTATGCTATTTGCAAAAATGAAGCTAAATTTATAGATCGCTGGATGGATTCCATTGAAGAGGCAGACATGGTTGTTGTTGCTGATACAGGTTCTACTGACGATAGTGTGGAAAAATTGGAATCTAGAGGAGCGATTGTATATAGAGTAGAGATTAACCCATGGAGATTTGATGTCGCAAGAAATATGGCCTTGAATTTTGTTCCAGATGATGTTGATGTTTGCATCATGCTAGACATGGATGAAGTCTTTGAACCCGGATGGAGAGAAAAAATAGAAAAAATCTGGACGCGAAAAACAAACAGATTACAGTATGTTTTCACGTGGAGTTTTAACTCCGATGGGTCCAGAGGTATAACCTTTTTAGCTGATAAGATTCATAGCAGGCGGGGATATAGATGGGTAAGTGCAGTGCATGAACACTTAAAATTTTATGGGCCCAATCTTGAAGTTTATGCCAAGGAAGAATCAATCAGGATTAATCATTATCCTGATCAAACTAAATCCAGGAGTCAATATTTACCTTTATTAGAATTTACTGTAAAATAAGACCCTGATCATGACCGAAATATGCATTATCTTGGGCGAGAATATATGTATTACAACATGTGGGATAAATGTATAGAAACTCTTAAGAAGCACCTAAGTATGCCATCAGCCACATGGAAAGATGAACGATGTGCTTCCATGAGGTTTATAGCTAAGGCATATAAAGAGAAAGGTGATCGTAGAGAGGCTAAAAATTGGCTATATAAAGCAATTGCTGAGGCTCCACATCTCAGAGAACCCTATATAGAAATGGCACAGTTTGCTTACGAGGAGCAGGACTGGCCAACGGTATATCACATGGCCGAAGAAACATTGAAAATACAAGATCGGACGCTTTCCTATTTGAATGAACTGTTTGCTTGGAATGAAACCATTTACGACCTAGGAGCAATAAGTTGCTATTATTTAGAAATGTATTATAAGTCCTATGAATGGGCAAAAAACGCATTGGAAATAAATCCGAACGATGTACGACTACAAAGCAATTTGAAGATTATCAAATTAAAAGTTGAATAAATTATTTGCCAGATTTGCTTTTTGTAAATAAAAGAGGTGATAAATGGTGAAAAAAACCAGTTCAAAACCAACACCACACACAGAATTAGAAAAAAAGATATGTCTTTGTATGATTGTAAAAAATGAATCAAGAATAATAGAAAGATGTTTAAATTCAGCTAAATCTATGATTGATTTTGTATCCATTTGTGATACGGGTTCCATTGATCAAACACCTGAAGTTATTGAAAACTGGTGTAAAAAAAACAGTGTGGCTTTTACTGTACATCATAAATCGTTTGAAAATTTCGGATATAATCGGACATTAGCTGCAAATTTGGCAAAAGAGACTTATCCAGAAGCAGATTATTTGCTGTTGCTTGATGCAGATATGATATTAACAGTTAACCCTCTGTTTAAAAAGAGTAGTTTGAATAAGAGCCAATATCTTATTATGCAATATAATAAGCATATCAAATATTGGAATACTCGACTTATTAAGACATCCTTACCTTGGAGATGTGTTGGGGCCACACATGAGTATTGGGATATTGACCGTTCGATGATAGGATCTGAACAATGTCCTGATATAGAGACAAAAGGAAAACTTGATACCCTGGTGATCAATGATCAAGAAGATGGGGGGAGTAAGAGTGATAAATTTGAACGGGATAAACGATTATTATTAGAAGGAATCGACAATCCTACAACCCCGTCAAATTTAAGGGTTAGATACTTATTTTACTTAGCACAAACATTTTTTTGTCTCCATGAATTCGAGGAATCGATTAAATGGTACAAGAAAAGAGTGAAAGCTGGGGGGTGGGAGGAAGAAGTATTTTATTCTCTACTACAAATAGGTATTTGTTATGAACGTTTGGCTAGTATATCTTCCTTCAAATTGAAACAGTTGGTTAAGGAGGCAAACGAAAACAAACCCTTGGTTGATCAATCTACCATTGATAACTTAGCTCAACAGGAAGAACAATACTTGGCCCTTGCTACTACTTATTTTCAGGAATCTTGGGAGTATCGACCAACTAGAGCTGAACCCTTGTATCACCTTGCAAGAATATATCGAATAAACTCAAAACACAACATAAGTTTGATGTATGCAATACAAGGGAAAGAAGTGCCTTTCCCAAAAGGTGATGTTCTTTTTCTAGATTATCACGTTTATGACTATCTTTTAGATTATGAAATTTCCATATGTGCATATTATATCGAAAGCAAACGCGATTTAGGCCGTTCAGCTCTCAATCGCCTTCAATCTAAGGTTGAACAATTGCCGAAAGATATAGCTGGATCTGTTGAAAGTAACGCAAAGTTTTATTAGTACTATGACTGTTGCAATACCGATACAATACCATTCACTTTGCGGCAGTATTTGCTCGTAACGGATTACTTGATTGATAGAGATAAGATCAAATATAAGAAGGGTGATGTATGACTCATGTCTTCAGATATAAAAACTATCTTAAAAAATGATGTTAATTACAGTGTAATTTCGAAACCAGCGACTGAATGGATATGGAATGCAATACATCAGAATAAATGGGAGGAACAAACATTTAAAATCTTTGACAGATTCTTAAATCCAGAAAATTCATACATTGATCTAGGAGCCTGGATTGGGCCAACCGTATTGTATGGGGCACATAAAGCCAAACATGTGTATGGAGTTGAACCTGACCCAGTTGCGTTTAATGAACTGATTACCAATATTCAATTAAATCCTTTAATTGCTAAAAAAGTAACTTGTATCAATGCTGCATTGGCTGAGGAATCTGGTACTATTAATTTATATATGAGGAGTGAATTTGGTGACTCTACCTCAAGCCTCATTCCTACAATTGCGGAGAATTCTTGTAAGGTTAAAGCTATTACTATACATGATTTAATAAATGAAAATCATATTGAAAATATAAACTTCATCAAAATGGATATTGAAGGAGGAGAGTATTTTTTAATCCCCACTGTACATGATTTTTTACAATCCCAAAAACCAACTTTATATTTATCTATCCATCCTGGATTTTTAAAGGAACATGTGATGTTGATATCCAGTAATCAGGGTGAAACTTCGGATTATTTCAATATTCAAACTGAAAAATTACTGGATTGCCTACAGTTTTATAAGTATATATATGATATTTTTGGTAATCAAGTAAAAAAAGATGCAATTTTAGACGTCATGTGCACTGGGGAATTTCTATTCACAAATGAATGTTGGTGAATTGGAGCGAGTGATAATGTGTTCTACAATTGACAGAAGTTAGTTTTAGATCAGATATCTCCTAAAACATCTCAGTTTTTTTGATTTTTATATCCAAAGATATCTCTTATAAAAAAGATTGAGCACCTTGGGACTGACCCCATAGAAAAAACACCTTTAAGTTAAAAAATGGGTATGTAGTACCTAATAATAACTTGGAGGTTTTTTTCTATGGGAAGAAGAGTTAGCTATCCAGTAGAAGTGAAATTAAAAGTAATTGACAGGAGATTGACAGGAGTACCGGTCAAAGAAGTTATGGAAACCTTACAGATTTGCAACCATACACAATTCAAAACATGGATGAAATGGTATAGAAATGGTGAAGTCTATCGCCTGGCACAGCCTGTTTGGCAGCAATACACCTATCGAAAAGGGGCTCATTCTCAAGATACTTCATCAAAATTACAAGCTGAAAACCGATATTTAAAACAATAGATTGAAGTCTTAAAAAAGTACAACGAATTGGAAAGGGGGTGGCACCAGAAGTTGTATGGAACTTAATGGAGGAATTAAAAGGGAAACTGCCTATCTCTCAAATCTGTCAGTGCCTGGGTATTCCTCGATCCACTTATTATCGTTGGCAAAAAAATGAGCACCGAGAAGAAACAAAGAGAAAGAAAGGGATAGAACGAAAAGTTGGTGAACAGTACCTTAAACATAAATTTCGATATGGCTATCGAAAAATTACAGCATTACTCAATCAAATCATGCCGATTAACTATAAAGTTGTACAGCGTGTCATGCACAAATTCGGTTGGCAATGTCGTGAGAAACAGAAACACCCGGGACAACCTTATCAGATTGCAGGAAACGTGTTACACCATAATTTCCGAGCAAATCACCCACTTCAAAAGCTGGCCACCAATATTACCTACTTGCCTTTTAAACCTAAACAGTTGTATCTTTCAAGTATTCAAGACTTATTTAATTGCGAAATCACTGCGTATTCGATGGGGAATTGTCAAAACGTAGAATTTGTTTTAGATACATTAAGCCAACTTCCTTCTTTCCCTGAAGGATGTACGTTGCATAGCGATCAAGGTTCAGTCTACACTTTATATGAGTATCAACAAAAATCAAAGAAAGAGGCATCATCATGAGCATATCCCGCAAAGAGACACCTGCAGATAATCCCTCCATTGAAACGTTTCACCTCGATGAGTTAACATGTACTACGACCATCATCGTAGAACAAATGGTCGAAAACTATAACAATTGAAACTAAGCATCCAGTCACCGGTACAATACCGACAACTAGATGTTTAAAAGGTGGTTTGATCCCTGTCTCGAAAATAGAGTTCAGCCCTATTTCCCTTTAGTTTTTTTTCTGAAATTATTGCTTCTTACTTTAGTTTTCTTTCCATACTTTCTAATAATCACACCACCTTGATTAGCATTCTGTCCACCTTTTTTAGCAATCTGCCCCCCCTGATTAGCATTTTGTCCACCATTACCACTAATTTGTCCTCCAGTTTCAGCATGGTTATAAATGTTAATTTGAATAAAGATGTTTGCTCTTTTCTGCTTTTTATGTTGATTATTTAATTTTTTGTTATAGTAACGATAATATTTTTTTATTGCAATCACCTTCCTTCTTAACTTATTAATATAGTCTATTCATTGATAAATAGAGTGTGTGGATGCTTGTCCGATAATATTTGAATTCTTATAAAAAACTACTGTTTAGGTAATATAGTTGATATGGGACATTTTTTTCTACTTTTAAGATGTATGCCCTATACATTTTCAGTTAAGTCGGGCAGGAAAGGACTCTCACGAGTATCTCCCTATCTAAGAACCGCAATTGACAGATTTTCTGTCATACCGGTTAAGCTTTATTTAAAATACGGTCTTTCTACTCAACAAAAGAAGAATGGAAGAAGAAATAAATTGAATTCACTTATATGAAAAGATTCCTTCTAAAAAAGACGAAACCTTTTATATTTTCACAATATCATTTTTTAAAAACAGGATTCTTAAGATGGAGTACATCAATCATTATGTTATTTTGAGTTATCTTATTTACAAGACATCTATTACAAACTACAATTTTATATTAATCTTTTATTCAACAAACTTTTTATAGGTATTTATTTTCGTTAATAAAATCCTAATTCACATTATATTCCATAAGTAAATATTAAAATATTTCATTAAAAAAAGTTTCAATATTTACTTTCAATGTAGAAAAACAATATATTTGTCTACATTATGTGTATTAATTAAAACTTAATAATTTAGAAGTTAGTTTTATACTTTACATAATTAAAAACAAGTAGTATAAAGGTTATTTACTTCCACTAAGTAAATAACCTTCACTTACCCTTTCGATGTTCGATCATTTGGTTAATAATCTCTTGATGAGATTCTAGAATTTCTCTAGTAGTAAAATTATGATTTTTTGCATGGCGAGAAAAATTAGCTTTACTATACCATTGGTTACATAGAGGGCAAGGCAATTCATTTTCTATCTCATAAGACGCTGAAGTCCACCGAGTGGAGGGGAGAGAAGTTTTTCGGCCAACCACTTTTGTAGTTGGATCATCTTCTTTTTGTATAGGAGTTTGTACTGAATTTGTAGTTACAGCGACTTCATTTGTATACGAAGTGTATACATCACTCTCTATTTCCTCTTTAATTAGAAGATAACCCGCCTCAGACATGGACAAACCAAGGTCTTCACAACGTTCTCGAAACTGATTGTAGATGCTTTCAGGCATTCGAATCGGCAATACTTTAGTGGGTTCCTTTCTTTTAAATTGACGTGCATATTTATCTAATCTTCCCATTTTGATCACCCCATTTATAATTTGTATATAGTTTCAATACAAATTAGATAAAATCCTCCTCACAGGGTGTATACAATTTGTAGTCGTCTTCATTAGTTACGTAGACAATATAAGACTTTGGTTAACACAAAAGTCTTATATCTAGGGTTCTGAAATATGTAATGAATAAATGGATTTATCTATATCGTTCCGTTGACTTTGAAGGAAATATTATTGATTTTTATCTAAGTAAAATAAGAACTAAACAAGCAGCCAAGTCCTTCTTTAAGAAAACCTTGGCCTTTTCATATATTTCTATACTTCTCGTAATTGCAGTAGATAAAAATTCTGCTTATTCCATTACTATCTAGAAGCTAAAAAAGATGCCTCAAGGCATCCAAATAAGAAAAATTAAATATCTAAATCATATTATCTGGCTAATATGATTTACCTAAACAAACACTATCCAACAAAATATCAATAAGGGAAGTTGTCAAGTTGGTCCTATCTCTAGGCATCTCTATAACAATTAAATTCTTTTTATTCATCTTCTCCCACTAATACCATCTTTGTGTTATTCACCTGCGATTTCCTATGAAATTTGATGAATAAACAAATAGTTAATTTTAGGTTTTTTTTGATACGATGCTCTTCATAAATTGAACTAAATCTTCTTGCAGATCTTCACGTTCGATTGCAAATTCAATAATGGTTTTAAGATATCCTAATTTTTCACCTATATCGTAACTTTTCCCTTCAAAAATTTGTGCATATACATTTTCATACTTAAGCATAGTTTGAAGAGCATCCGTTAATTGAATTTCATCGCCAACTCCACGTTCTTGTTTTGCTAATAAATCAAATATTTTAGGAGTCAAAATGTACCTTCCAAATATAGCTAAATCAGATGGTGCATCTTCTATTTTAGGTTTCTCTACTAAGTTCTGAATGTTAAAAAGTGGTCCATTTCCCTGCTTAACATCTACAATTCCGTATTTACTTACGTCAGACTCATTAACACGTTTAACACCTATAATTGAAGAATTACATTCTTCAAATAATCTAATCATTTCTTTTAAACAGGGCTTTTTCTCTTTAATAAGAGTATCTCCTAGTAAAACTGCAAAAGGTTCATCACCGATAAAGTTTCTGGCACACCAAATCGCGTGTCCTAACCCCTTTGGAACTCCTTGACGGATATAGTGAATATTCGCTAATTGAGAAATATTTTGCATTTCATTTAAGATTGTTAATTTCCCTTTATTCTTTAAAGTTTCTTCTAACAACATTGAAGTATCAAAATGATCTTCAATAGCTTTCTTGCCTTTTCCAGTCACAATAATAATATCTTTAATGCCAGATTCTACTGCCTCTTCAATAATATACTGTATTGTGGGTTTATCAATAATAGGTAACATTTCTTTGGGCATTGCCTTTGTCGATGGCAATAGCCTAGTTCCTAGACCTGCTGCTGGAATGACTGCCTTTCTTACCTTCACTAAATTTCTCCTCCCTAGTTAGCAAAAATTTTATATAAAACTGTTATATTTTAAAAATTTCTATGGAATTAAACCTTTATTCGCTCCACGTGAAAAGTGGTTTAACCCGGCCTTTTTTTGTACTATATACATCAATGATTTCCCAAAATCAATTCCAATGTTTCCTGTCTCAGCAACTTTCTGAGCAAGAATTAGAGCGTTTACACCACATGAGATAAGAGCGATATCATAATTATCTTTATTTTCTTCAATAAACTTTAGCGTGTCTGCCATTTGATCATGATGGTGAAAAGTGGTCCTCATAGTGACATTTAAATTATAAGGTTTTTTTCTTAAAGTCTGGGTCACTTTATCTGACCACTTATCCTTAGTGATAATCAAAATTCTTTTACCTTGTAACGCTTTCCAAAAATCACTTCTTTGAGCAAAAACTCGATTTACAAAAGTATGGCAACAAAGTTTAGGAGTAATCCCAAAGTGTTTAAATACTCGATCAGTTAATGGACGCTTTAATCTGTCCTCTGTAAGAATTGGATCATTTTTATAAAAAGGAATACCAACTATACTGGCTTTTTTAATGGCGTCTACCATTTGATCTCGTAAATTTATATTCGGAAGAGTAACTCCTTTATTGTCTCGATCTTTGTTTGCATTTCGTGCCCATTTCTCTTTCATTACTTCATTCATCGTCATAACAGAATTTTGAGCTAATATAATATTTTCTCCATCCCCCACTCGTACTAAAGAGAATGGTTTCTTTTTATCAATTGCTTGTTTTAACTTTTTTAAAACTTGATCAACGCTCAAGAGTTGGTCGTCAGAAATCATGTACATTACTCCTTTAATTATATTTTTTCAATATTATAAGGTATGTTTCAATCCCATTCGTTGCTATCTTATAGTTGCCGCCTTGTAGGGTGAAACTAAATTTCCATAGATGTCTACAAACTTGATTCGTATAATATTTATAGACAAAATTTTGAAATGAATATTAAGACGCCCGTATATTTCTTTACAGGAAGACCACAAGAGATATATTTAAATAACCTTTCAGAAACAGATTTATTTTTGACTAGCGTTTAGGAAAATAAAAAGTTCAGTAGAGAAACAATAGATTTATTGAAATCAGAACATTATTCATTTAGATAGAGAGGATTAATTTTTATTAGCTGCGGGATTTTATTGAAATAGATATGTCCATACTTATATAGGAGTAGTTCTGATTAAGAAGAGAGGATAAGCGGTTATTTTAAAGCACACAGTGAATGTTTTTAAAAGGAGGAAACAGTGTATTGGAGGGTCAATAGATAGAGGTGATAATTAGCAGTTGTTTTCAAAGGTATACTAACCACATTAACTAAAAAAGTCTTTCCTTCTACGCTGAAAATTAACTTTTACAATCCATTGACAAAAATTATAGTATTCAGAATTTGAATCTGGCATTTTAGCACTTAACTTTTTCTGAAGTATTTTCCACTGGACTTTATTTAATTTCATAAATGACTTTTTATTTTTCTTCATGTACTGTAATAATTTTGCATTCATCCGAAAACCATGATTGCTTGGATTTACCCCTTCTGCAAGAAGATTCGCCATTGTACGAGCACACTTCTCACACTTCCCACAATTTTGTCCTTTTTTTGATTCCCAGCATACCCTTAGCTGCAGTTTGGAACCTTTCTTCTTTATATAATCTGCGATAATTTTTATCTTATCAAACCTATTTAGCTTCGTACCGTCTAAAATAACCTTTGTTTCACCCCATTTAATATTATTCTCAATTAATGGATGCGATCCCCATGACGTGGAATACAAATTGTTGTTATTTGACAAGAGAGGCGTGGAAGCAAAATGAATCTTATCCACCCCCTTAATAAAGGTTAACGGAGCAGATAAACCCACTAGACCCAAACCATGTTGAACTCCTCCCCACCATCCTCTAAGACCCTGCTTAGCATAGTCCTTATTAAGGTTGCTCTCATTTAGAAAAGACCTGAGGTTTGTTTGAATAAAGAAAGGTGTAAGTCTATGCTCTTTGGCAAATTCTTTAGTATGCTTCTTTACCTTATTCCACCCTTCCTTTTCTGATAAGGGTATATCTGCTCCTTTAACCGTCAGTAGATAAGGATTCTCTTGACTTTTTCTTATATACGATGCTATGGAATCTACTCCTCCACTAAAAAAGAGCCCACTTTTTTTCTTTCCATACCCCTTATTTTTCTTGATTTTCTTATATTTTATATCTCCCTTAAAAGAATGTTTGGGATATAACTTTTGGAAAGAATTTTTTAATACATTCAACGCTTCCAAAAACTGTTGATCAATTTCTTCAACATAAATATCAGCTCCTGCAATCCAAGCAACGGGGCATATGTTTGATAAAGCAGGAATGAGTAGAATACTTTTAGGTACTGAATCTATATTTTCATTTGATTCCATATAAAAAGTTGTTTCTTTAAAATACCTGCCAACTTTTCCTGAACAACTAAAACGACAATAAAGTTTATTTCCATTTTTGACTTGAGGAGATTCTAGAACTACTTTATTTTGAATGCTCATTTAACAAGATCTCTCCTTATACATTATGAATACCATTACCTTAATGAAAAAATAATTTTCTTATTCTTGTTTTATTTGAATTGTGCATCTTAAAAATTTTATTTCATACCATTTAGTTGGATTTATTAAGATTTACTTCTATCACCTTAAGTACAACTAATGAAAGAAATGAAGAAAAGTTATAAACTTATTATGATTTGTTCTGGAAGTTGGTTTTCAAAATCCACTGACAAAAATTATAGTATTCAGAACCCTTATCCGGTAAGTTTTTACTTAATTTTTTTTGAATCATTGTCCACTGCGATTCTTTGTTTTCATTTAATCTAGTAAATAACTTTTTATTTTTTTTCATTGACCTTAATAAATTCTTATTCATTCTAAAACCATGATTACTTGGATTTACTCCTTCCGAAAGTAAACTAGCCATTGTTCGAGTGCATTTTTCACACTTCCCACAATTGCTTCCTTTTTTTGATTCCCAGCATACCCTTAATTGTAAATTAGGATTTTTTTTCTTAATATGCCTTGCGATAACTCCTATCTTATCAAGCCTACTTAGATCCATACTTTCCAAGGCCACCTTCGTAGCCCCCCATCTAAGATTATTCTCAATTGATGGATGAGAACCTTCCGGCTCTGGGGTAAAGTTTAAATAATTGTCAACCGATATTATACCTGGTGAAGATGCAAAATAAATTCTATTCATTCCTTTAATAAAAGCTAAAGGGGCGGATAAGCCAACTGTACCTAAACCATGCTGAATTCCTCCCCACCAACCTTTGAGACCATTTTTAGAGTAGTCTTTATTAAGGTTGCTTTCATTTAAAAAAGACCGAAAGTTTGATTGGATGAATAAAGGATAAAGCCCGTTTTCTTTAGCAAATCGTTTATTATTATCCCTTACTTTTACCCACCCTTCTTTTTCTGATAGTGGTATATCTGCTCCTCTCACAGTCAATAAATATGGCTTTTGATTTTGTTTTCTTATATACGCTGTTACAGAATCTACTCCTCCACTAAAGAAAAGCCCACTTTTTTTCTTTCCATATCGCTTGTTTCTCTTAATTCTTTTATACTTGATATCTCCCTTAAAAGAATGTTTAGGGTATAACACTTGAAAAGATTTTTTCACCGCATTTAGTGCTTTTAAAAATTCTCCATCAATTTCTTCGACATAAATATCGGCTCCTGTAAGCCAGGCAACAGGACAGATATTTGATAAAGCAGGAATGGCAAGAATACTTTTCGGTACAGATTCAATGTTGGCATTTACTTTCATGTAAAAGGTATCTTCTTTAAAATACTTACTTACTTTTCCTGAACAATTAAATTGACAATAGAGTTTATTTCCATCTTTGACTTTAGGAGAATCTAAAACTATTTTATTTTGTTTTTTCATTGGAAAACTCTCTCCTTTTTAGACAAACTCATTGATTATCTAAGATTCGACTAAATGACTATAGAAATGGGTAATGATATGTGTTTAATATATTTATCACTATGCATTTTCATTAGTTAGGATTGGAAAATATAAATTCTTTAATAACAGCCTTCCACTATAAAAGAATTTTACATTTAAAAATACATAATAAAAAATTCTACGTTATATTTAGTGCGAATGATAAAAACCTGTCCATTCTCAGTGAATTATCCAAATTTATTTCACTTTAAATTAATTATGGTCTTTTACCCATTATCAACAAGCAGGTTACAGCTGATCAGCCGTACTTAATTACAATGATTCTTATCACTTAATAAATTTCGTTTTGTTTACCTTGTGAGTCCATGTACGATAGTATTGATAATTCTTACCATAAGAATTATCGTACAGTGTATTTTCCTTATTTAATAAACAAGCCAGAATGTGACCATGTAACCGTGTTGTAATCACGTTATTATGAGTACTAAATAATGATACTGCTTTATTTATTAAATAATCACTAAATTTAGACCATGCGACAGCATTATTAACTTTCTTATTCTGATATTCTTTTTTTATTTCTTGGACTCTTTTAGAATCTTTTTTAGTTACTAAATCGTTCCAATCAAAAATATCTTGATTGTTCCCTATTTTAAATCTATTTTTCTTATTAACTTCTTTATCTCTACGTAATAAATATAGGGGTTTTTTCTGTGAAGAGGTTAGAGGGGTTAGAGGCCAAAGTTCATGAGCCATATCCGGTGAAAGGTATAGATTTTCACTAAATCCTTTTAACTGATTTAAACTCCGTTTATCTCGAGCATAGATATGAAGATCTGGATGTTTACTAAATAGTTTTTTTGCTTTTATATAGTTTTTGTTATCTTTGAAATACAAAGTTTGAGGTAATATTACGATACGGTGGTTAGGATATTTTGAGATAACGGATTCTCTAAAGTGTTGATGACTCACCCATAGATCTCCGAAATTACCTCCACCATGAAAAACAATAATACAATCTTTAGGGATTGATAAGTTCTTTGGAAAGTTAAATACTGAATATCTTGCCTTAACTTTTATGTTGTTATTCTCAAAAAATTTCTCGGTTCCTTTATAGATTAATAAATCACCAACGTTTGTATGCAAGGGATAATCAAGGTAATATATTTTAGAACCAGAAGGAATTACTTTTAAGATATTACGTAATTGCTCCTTTAATTTCCCCATTGGATGTTTCTTATCTTCTGCCATCTTTACTTAATCCCCCATTTAATATGATTTTTCTCATTTAAACATTAAACTACAAGAACTTTTCCTACTTTTTACGTTCGTTAATCAATTTTTTCATTTGTTTTGCATTTCCATTTGCTTTTTCGTATTTCTTGTATAAATTATTATTATTTTGGATATTTGGATTGCCTTTAGGTCCTACTTTAGGATGCCATAGATGATATATAGAATTATTGTTAATTCTTTTATAAGGTCCACACAAAGTATTCATTGCGTCTCTAAACGCGTTATCTTCTCTTCCCCATCCTCTAAACCTTTCGTCAAATCCTTTAATACTGTTAAAGTTTTTACGGCTAACCACTACCACTCCACTTACAGGTTTAACAGTTTTATTTCCAAAACGCTCTGTAGATTTGACTTTTGTTGAAAAAGGCCATTTAGGAGAACTACCCAATAATTTTGCAGTACTTGCTTGTGAGATGTCTAACCATTTACCATAGGGAATAATCCAAGCGTGTTTACTAAGCAGTGGAATGGCTTTAATTAGAATTTCTCTACTGTATATAACATCTGCATCAGCTATAACGAATATAGGTCTGGTTGCTTTTTTAGCTGCTCTATTTATAGCTTGTGATCGGTTGAAAGGTTCACTTTTGCTTCTACCAATACACAATTCAACTTCCGGCATTACATTTTTATAGTAGGATATTACCCACCTAAATAATTTATCCCTTATACCTCTGTCTGGTTTATACGGGATTAATACTGATACTTGATTCAACATTTTTATTCCTCCTTACTCTTACTGCGTCAGAACAATTCTTTCTTAAAATCACTTATAAAATAACGTTTAAGTAAAACTAATCTATTAGTTTTATTTCAATTAATTCGAAAATATTTATAGAACCAAGCTTCTAATTTTTCACCTTTTATACCATAATCTTTAGCCGAAATTCCCGGATCTTTATTCCCCTTTAACATACTGTTATTGTCACCATGTGAAAGAACCCAGATTACAAAAGGCAGAGTAATCATTTTATAGTCTTTGTTGAGTTTTTTTAGACGATCTGGGGATTTTGGGTGTGCCTTCAACGTTAAGATACCAAAAGCATTGCCTTTCTTTTTCTTAGGATTAGGAAAATCTTTCTTAGAGAAATAAAAGAGCGCGTTAGTTCCACATTTTTTATAGAAATCGCTTGTTTCCCATATTTCTTTCCGTCCAATATTTGTTATTAAACCTTTCTCTAATATGAAAGCATTAGAAAATGGCTGGGATCTTATATACTCTACAAACCTGTGATGTATCCAGTCATCCGCATCAACGGCCATAAAATACCCAGAGAACCCTATTTTGTGTAAGTACTCACCTATTATTTTTCGTTTACGCATTTTATCTCGTGAGAATCCTTTTGGACTTGTAGGTGAAGAGAATTTTACTGGTAACCACTTAACTCGCTTATCCTTTAATTCCTTAATATTTGGTTTATTGTGCCCGGCAATTATGACACGGAAATGTTGGTCAGTATTCCTAAATATTGATTTCAAGGTATTCGATAGGTTTTTCTGTACCTTGTTCCAATTTCGAGATACCTTTTTACTTTTGAGTGAAATTCCGAAAACAATGTCTTTATTGTTTGGTGTTGTATCCGACTGTTTCTGGGTATCCGAGTTATGTTGTTTTAAAATTTTTTCAACTTCATCTAATTGCTTTCTAATAGGAGACTTCACTTTTTGATTATTCTTTTGGTTGTTCTTTTGTTTCGCCACCTATTTCCCCTCCTTTTCCGTAGATCAATATTAGATAAATCTAAAAATTCGTTCTCACTTACTAGTAATTAGATTCTGATATTAAGAGACCATAATAAATAATAGAAACTTAGATTCCTGTTAATTTAATGGTTATAATTTAAGTTGAGAGGTTTATTCATAAGTTCGCTGGAAATCTAGGCAGAGTTTACCCTTTGGTAAAACTGCTTCCTTTAATCATATGCACTGCTTGAAGTCTGGTGCAAAAAACTTAAACGATTCCCTAAATTTAGACATACTAATACCATTACTTTAAAGGAGGAGTATAACTGGCATGGAAACCAGAAATTCAAGTAAAAAGAAACCTTCTCAATCTGCTCTTTCTTATTATCAAATGGTATCTATTATAAAACCTTCTTTTATGTAATTAGATAGAAAAGATGGATAGTACTCTTTATTTTTTATGTAATTATTAGAGACTTTGTTCACAAGTAAGAGAAAAATACTATAGATTAATTTACAAAAATGAAATAAATATGAAAGAGCCTTACCAAAAGAGAAAGATTAGTATGACATGTTCAAATTCTCAATATTATGAAACATATTACTTTTATAATAAAAAATAACACTTATTAACTATATTCAATAAATAGCCTTTTCGTAGTTTAAAATTACACAACAGGTTGTAATATCATTGTCTATATAACTTGAATTTAATAAAGAAGAGATGTCTAGTTGTTATCCCTTACTAAATATGTTTTTATTGAGATGTACAAGATCAGTATAGTTAGTCGAGGGATAGCAGTCGTAACTTGAGGATAGGCTTCTTTCTTAATTCCCTTTTATTATTACAACGAGTAAGAAGTAATTTTATTAATTGCCTTTGATTTAATCCCCCATAAAAGTTATTAGGCGAATCTAACTAACACCTACTTTAAAAATAGACACTCTTCAAAGGATAAATCCAATCACCAAGAAATGGCCCTTGACTATATTTTATATTTTACTTGTATTCCTTATATTTACATCATTCTCATTACTATTTTGGTTTAATATAGGTACTAAATCATAGTAGAAGCTAGTAGTTGGCTCAACACCAGCAAGAAATATTAGAAAGAAACTGTCATCTTTCAAAAAGCAGAAGATTCCATTACATTAATTGATAGAATATAACGTATTATAAAATATTAGTGGTAAGTAAAGGATTCGCTTATTTTTTTAGCATTTAATTGTAATGAAGCGAGAAGATTTGTATTGAGCCAATATCTCACACAATAATTCAGTCTTGTCCAACATTAACATCTTCGTTATCAGTAGAATTACTGGATTACACAGGAAAAATTGAACATGGATGTTCATCAAGCCGGGAACATAAATCAGATCAGTAGAAATTATAAACATACCCTGTTGTTAATCTACTGATGTCCCTAGGATAAAAATTCTGCATTTCGTCATACAACCAACCAAAACTAAATAATTTTATTCTTACAGATTTCTTGTTCTGAAAAAGTTATTTTATTTTGACTTTTTGAGTAATCTCTATTGTGCATCCACATTTTTTCTTGTGATCTTTGTTCTTACATCCACATTTTTTCTTGTGATCTTTGTTCTTACACCCACATTTTTTCTTGTGGTCTTTGTTCTTACACCCACATTTTTTCTTGTGGTCTTTGTTCTTACACCCACATTTTTTCTTGTGATCTTTGTTCTTGCATCCACATTTTTTCTTGTGGCCTTTATGCTTGCATCCACATTCTTTCTCGTGGTCTTTATGCTTGCATCCACATTCTTTCTCGTGGTCTTTATGCTTGCATCCACATTCTTTACAGTTGGAGCTTTTTATACATTTTGCAATGTAATAATCCCTCACTCTATCACTTCCTTTCTTTGGATTCCTTGTTATTATATTCAGTGATCTTAAAAATGCTTGTATGCTTGTCTTAAAATTCCTCCTAAATTTTTTTATGTTCCTTTTAAGTTACAAATCGCCCAGAAAGGAAATAGAATAATGTTATTACTACTTATTTTCTCTCAAAAAAAAAACCTAATTTCCAATTAGGTTTTTTCTACTTCACCAATTTTAAATAAAATGAGTTTTTATTAATTTTGTTTTATAAAGTTTTCTAGATAAAAAATCTTCTAACATAGCGAAGATAACTTGTGGTTTAAAATATAAAGAATTCAATAAATTTCTAAAAATGTCTACCGCGATGTCAAGAGATCCTTACAGTTTCCTTAAATACACTAATCAAAGAACTTATATACTCGATATTAGTCTGAATAACCATATAAAATGAGCCTATTACTTACTAAATATGTAGAGTTCTTGTTTAGTTTATTGAGGCCTAAAATATCTCCAAAAAGATACTTATAATGTGAAAATGTTTTAAATTCTAAACATTTAAATTTATTACCAAAAAATCAGACTGTTAATTGACAGCCTAATTTTTTGGTAATACACCCGGTATCACCTTTCAAAACAGGTATAGAAATATCAGCAGAATAATTTACCAAGCTTCCTTATTATCTTCTACGTAAAAAATACCAGCAATGTTGTCGCAGCATTCAATAAACGTCCCTTTCACAGGAATCGATTCTAGATCAGAATCCATCATTTCTCTGTCAAAGCTGAAAACTCCTAATCCTGTATCAGGGTCAAAACTTTCTAAAGTAAAAATAGTTGGCTCCATCCCATCAACTGACACAGGTTGTGAAGTAGACTTATTTAGTAACAGTAACTTATTTTCATACTCTGACAATAAATCCGTATCATCGCTATTAGCAATTTGATCTAATAATTCACAAACACAGCTCTTATATAAAGGTTCATTATCTTCCCATAATGCATCCGTACTTTCATCTAGCGTGTCAACGTCTTCATCGGATACATCTACATCTTCGTATGGTGTAACAATTCTTTCGTACAAAGTATCAGTGCTTATTCTTTGAACAACCTTTGCTTTTTTAACTTTAATTTCTTTCATAATATAATAATTATTTTCCTCTTCAATTAAGTTCATGGTAAACCTCCTTCAAAATGGACACACTTGATGGACACACTTGCTCATTACTAAGTTCCGTTAACTTAACGTATTTCTCGCTTATAAACATTTATTAATTAACTAACTACATAGATAAGATACAAAATGTATAAACCTATTTTTATTTCTAGACTATAATTAACATCATTTAATGGAATTTTATTCAACAGCTTAAAAACTCTTTGTTAGGTGACAATCATGGAATATATGTATTCATGTACTAACAAAAGTGTGCCTATACAAGCCTAAGAATTTCTCACAAAAAACTTTTTCCCTTTTTTTAAAGTAAATAGAAATTTTTTTGGGGGGATTAAATAATATAAGAGGCTATTAAGGAATGTTAGTAGCCTCTTTGTTTTTAATTAAATTCTTTCTAAGAATAAATAAGTGAGTATTCTAGAATTCAGAAGTTTTATATACGATGGGAGATAAGTGAAGAAATTAGGGGGAAGTTTATACAATTATTTATATGAAGAGTAGTAATCAGTCTTATCCTTATTGCAAATTAGGGTTCTCTTAATACAGTTGGTCTTCCTATTGAGTGATATTCGACACGAAAACAATTTGCATCCTTTAGTGAAAAACAATTGCGTCCATCAAAGACAATCGGATTTTTCATTAACTGAACTGCCTTCTCTAAAAAAAGTTCAGTGATCTCTTTCCACTCTGTTAAGATAAAGACAACATCCGCCTCTAGAAGCGCTTGTTCCAAAGAATCTACATAATTTATTTCTTTTGGTAAAATCTCTTTTGCTCTTTCAATACCTACTGGATCGTACCCAATTACCTGGGCACCTTCCCTCAATAATTGCTGTGCAATATAAATAGAAGGGGCTTCTCTCATATCATCAGTATATGGCTTAAAAGTTAATCCTAATAAAGCTATCTTCTTGCCAATTAAACTGCCAAAGCGTATTTTTGCTTTTTCTACCAGCACCAACGGCTGCCTTTCATTCACTTTAATAGTAGATTTAATAATTTCTAGGTTATACTGAGCATTTTCAGCAATCTTAACCAATGCACTATTATCTTTTGGAAAGCAGGAACCTCCATATCCAATACCAGCGTTTAAAAAGTGTGAACCGATGCGTTTATCAAGTTTCATTCCTTTTGTAACATCTTCAATATTCGCTCCAACTTTATCACATATGTTAGCTATTTCGTTTATAAAACTGATTTTTGTTGCTAAAAAAGTATTAGATGCATATTTTATCATCTCAGCACTGTAAATATCTGTTTTGAATACAGGAATATTTAATGGCTTATAGACTTCTTCAAGAATATTTGCAGCTTGTTCATTGTCATGCCCAATAATAATTCGATCTCCATGAAAAGTGTCATTTATTGCTGATCCTTCACGTAAGAATTCAGGGTTGGAAACAACCTGTATTTTAAATTCAGTTGTTAGATTATTCAAGACTATATCTTTTATATGCATGTTAGTTCCAACTGGAACTGTACTCTTCGTAACAACGATTACATCGTTTGTTATATTTTGAGCAATATCCTTAGCGGCTTGTTCAATAAATTTTAAATTGGCTGAACCATCAACTTCTTGGGGAGTACCGACAGCTATATATATAATTTGCTTGTTAGCCAAACCTGCTTTATGACTTGTAGTAAAGTTTAACCTTTCTTTTTGAATATTCTTTACCATCAATTCATCCAATCCTGGCTCATAAATTGGTGAATTTCCTAATCTCAAGCTTTTTACTTTTTTCTCGTCTATCTCAATACATGTCACATTATGGCCTATTTCTGATAAACACACTCCTGTTACCAGACCCACATACCCTGTACCTATTATGGCTATATCCATGAATGTCCTTCCTTTCTTTAACATGCTGATTATTTGTTCCTAAATAAAGTTCTGAAACTAGTATTAAATTGTTTCATTTAAAAATAAAATCAGCTAAATGTTAAGTTAATAGTGGATGATTTAACACAATTTAGTATTATCCACTTTTATTAGTTTAATCAGAAACGAAATTCCTCTATTTCACTTATAACCAATATATGTTGAATTCTTTTAGTGTTATAGGCATTTAACATAATGTACAAAGATATTTTTAAAGAAAGATAAAAGTATATAGGTATTCTTAATAAGACTATTAACATTGCCACTGGGCATGTTATAGAATCGTTATTATCTCAAACATATTTAAAAAATTTATTCCATAATATTATTTTAGTTCCAGAATTTCCACCATTTTTTATCAGCTTCTGGCTGCGATGCTTGCTGTGGCTGCGATGCTTGCTGTGGCTGCGGTGCTTGCTGTGGCTGCGGTGCTTGCTGTGGCTGCGATGCTTGCTGTGGCTGCGGTGCTTGCTGTGGCTGCGGTGCTTGCTGTGGCTGCGATGCTTGCTGTGGCTG
>NZ_JBHZOZ010000021.1:24652-43793 GCF_042787865.1 Priestia sp. YIM B13486
TGGCTGCGGTGCTTGCTGTGGCTGCGATGCTTGCTGTGGCTGCGGTGCTTGCTGTGGCTGTGGTGCTTGCTGTGGCTGCGGTGCTTGCTGTGGCTGCGATGCTTGCTGTGGCTGCGGTGCTTGCTGTGGCTGTGGTGCTTGCTGTGGCTGCGATGCTTGCTGTGGCTGCGGTGCTTGCTGTGGCTGTGGTGCTTGCTGTGGCTGTTTAGTTAAAGCGAGATAAGAAGCATATTCGATTGGTCTAATCAAGGAATGATCCTGAATTGATCCACGAAAAGGAAATGGAAGAGGATTAATCTCAAAAATCCATACATGTCCATTCTCGTCCATCCCTAAATCTATTCCTAAATCCCCCATATGGTATCCAGATTTATCTAACATACTGCAAATCTTCATTCCAACGTTAATAACAGACTTTTCTATTTCTGCTTCCTTTTCTTTATCCACAGTAAGTGTTTTTATAAAATTACTAATAGAATAGGCTGTTACAAATTTAGGAATAACATGGCTAATGTTAGATGCTACTCGAACTAGTATCATAGATACTTCCCATTGACCTTTACTGTTTTTATTCATATTAATCCGGATATCGGTTGCATTTTTGGAGCTTTTTACTGTTTCAATTCCTTGTTGTAAGATATAACCTCCAGGAGCTAGCCTTGGTAAAGTCCAGTCCTGAAACTTCTGATAGGATTTAAACCTTTTCTCTTTCATTTTATTTTTTTCTCGATAGAAAATTTCGATATTTCCTTTACTTTTCAGTTTCACTCGAAAAATCCCTCTGCTATTATGAGCATGAGAGACATTAATAGGTTTTAAAAAGATATCTCTGTATTGATATAAAAAAGGATAAATGTTTGTTTTGTTTACTAACTTCCTGGTATAGGGAAGGTGATTTCGCAACTCACTATCCCTTGCCAATAAACTCCAGCATTCCCATTTATCAAATATGAAGCTGTTAAATACTTTACGACCAATAACTCTTTCAATCTGTTTTATAACATTATTGTCTACATAACATTGTAAGTAGATCACATCCGGTAAGGGATATACCCCTTCTTTTCGCTTAATCTCTCCCCCTATTTTCTCCCAATAAACTCCTTTCACATTACGTTTTGATAAGTTTAGATCCTCAATATGAAATGTGATAAGAATAGCGTTATCAGGATACTTTTCAAGTCTTTCCCTTGCTAGCTTTTCAAATAATGGTTTGACCAAGGATACGCAAATTCCTATAAAAGGAATACTTTGTTTATACTGGTTCATAATAATCACTCCTAAAAAATCCACCTCTTTGGGTATGAGGTGGATAAGCTGGACTAAAATTATATTTCTATTATACTGTTACTTCTACAACACTAATTGTAACTGTATTCCCAAGAACAGTAAGGGTAATTGGACCAAGTGTTGGACAAGGAATTCCTGCTAAAACAAGATCACCTATAGGGGCAGGGAAGGGAATGGTAACGCCAACTAACCCTGTACCATTTTCTGGAACATCTACAACAAGAGTCACTCCTGCTGCTGTTCCGACAGTCACTGTTGCTGTAACACGACAAGTTAATACTCCACCCATGTTATATCACCTTTCTTTCATTTTTTTATTGTTTTTGGAGGATGGTGACAAAACTAAAACGTGGTTAACGTAATTGTGGTTTTATCATTATTAATTATCCTCACCTAAACAGCTTATGCAACCAATAGAAAAAGGAAAGGGACAAACGTTCATGTTTTTCTTTTTTTAAACCATTTAGTTGAAAAACTATAGATATTTCAAAATAAGGTTTTTATTAATATACTTATCTATAGAAAAAAAGAAAGTACCCAGGAGGGAATGTAATTAGTAACAAACTGAAAAACCTTGTAATAACCCCCCCCAGTCTAGAAGTAATTGAAAACATTATTGGTTTAGAATGGAAATCAAAACAGTCTAAACCTGATTGTTTCATTGACCTTCTCCGCAGTATTATTGAGATTTCTTGCTACTGAATATAAACGTACAAATACACCAACTCATGTGAAGTAATAACTTTCCTCAACAGAATATTTGAATAGTTTCTTATTATATTAGAGCTTTTCCTCTAACATTTTAAATATAATTCACACAACATAGCTTTTTTAAAATGATACATAGCAAGATCATGAATACACAGCTTCAAATAAATTCTAATATATGATTGTATGGATACTATTTCATATGAGTTACCGCATATGTATAAAAGGTGCGCTTTATATACATCTATTTTATATTTACTCATCCGCAGAGTACTGTTATATAGAAAATGTATAAAGAGTTGCACACTAAAGAAAAAAGCCTTTTCTAAAACCCTTGTCTCAAGGGTTCTTTTTATTGTTTTTCAATAGAAGTAATTACACAATTTAAACACAGAGAAAAATAATAACCATAACACCTTAATTTTTACAAAAAAAATGAAAACATTGTACTTTTTACTATGTTTGTTATCTGTACAAATTACCTGTATGAGTGCTATTACTAACTGTTGCAGTTGCTGCAACACCAGTTGGAATGCTAACTGTATAGTAGTAATTTACTTCTTCCTCATCGTCAGTGAAAACATCGACAAATTCTAGGGGTACAGAAAAGGTCATGTTAGCATTAACCGATACGGTATGCACATAAATTGTTGGACTTAAGAGTGGATTATACTGGGGATTTATTACTTTGTGGATTTTAAATGTAATAGTCTTTGGTGAAATAGCACCAACCGTAACTGTACTTGAACCACCTAAACTGACAAGATCGCCATTAAATACTTCTTTAAATTTTACCAGTCCTATTATTTCTTCACCAGAAGGATCTGTTGACGTAGAAGTAAGAACTACTGACCCTGCTTGATTAAAATGGGAAAAATCTGCAACCGTTCTGCTAATTTTCTTTTCTTTATGAATTTCATAATGGTCATCTGGGTAACAACCATATTCATGGTCATCTTGAGCATACCTTTTTTTACGATTAGGGTTACAATTTTTTTTATGATATCCCATTTTCTCACCTCCCTTTCTTAATCATGAGAACACACCTCAAACATCATTCTATGAAGATACAATTAAACTGGTCGCACGTAAAAACCATTTTTTATAAATTTCTGTTTTAAAATAAAAATATTCATGCTGATTTCTTCTCTTTTTATATTCTGTCAGCTGATTTTGCTGAATACTTGTTTATTTATCTATAAAAACATGATTAAAGGCAACTGGATAGTACTCAATTGATTTTAATAAATGATAATGCAAATTGTGTTAACTATACTGTGATACATAATATACAACTTCGAATTATTTTGTATGGGGATTATACCGTGCCATTTTATTTGATAGTAAATCCAGCTCGAAATTAGTCGCTTCATAAAAGTGAATACATATAATGAAGTTGAATTGTAGGGAGAGGTTATATCTATTGTATAGGTGAGAGTGTTCAATAAACGATTTACTTCATTTACGCTACTTTCTTCACATAGGATTTGACTTTAGTAATAGATACCTTCTTTTCATATTGAATAGCATGCGCAATCATTTGATTTATATCGTTCTTATGTTAAAAGTGACTACCCTGAATGTGGAGACACAAGATTAAAATCAGGATATCTGAATCAGGTTTAGACGATAATAACGTGAGATCTTATGCAATATATATAAATCCTCATATTGTTATTTGCCAAATAAACGAGCAAAAAAGCTTTTATGGTGTTCTTCTTCTTTTTCTTTTGTAGCTGCAATTTCTAATAGCTGTTCCTGGTTGTGTTTTTGTGATTTGCGTATGTAGTCCATCATTTCTTTGTCTCTATTATTAATTTGGTTACTTATTCTTTCTGCCAAACGTTCTTCTAATTCTTTTAATTGTTTGTTCATCTGTTCTTGTTCTATTTGTCTTTTCTCTTCAGATGTTTTCAAAGCCTCTTTATAATGATCTAGCATTTCTAATAATTTATTATTAATGGACTGTTGCTGTTCAAACTGTTCTTTCATTGTATTTAATATGATATCTGTTGTGTGATTATTATGTTTTTGATGAACAGTTAGCTCACGGTTATTTTCTTCTTTTTTTGAGTGTTCTTCTTGTGTGATTGATGAGGAACGGTTCCTATCAAACCCTTTTACAACAGTCATTGCAGCTATTTCTAATGGGAGTTTTTTCTCTTGAATAGCGTATTTTAAGTTTGACAATAAAGTTTGGTCAGTAACAGAATAGTAACGCTTTTTTCTGTTATCTTTTACAAACTCATAACCATACTTTTCTACTTCAATACACCATTTTCTAATATTACTGGAAGTTGTATTTAATCGCTTGGCCATTGCTTCAGCGTTTATTGTATCTTGCTTGATATTCATACTTGGCCTCCGTTCCTAATATGTTATCTTCGTGCTTTCTATATGATACAATTTTATCTAAACAAATTCGAGAGGACTTGTTTATCTCCTTTTATTTAGTAGAAATTTAATGTATAAAAAATAAATATTCTATACATTAAATTTTAGCTTGGCCGTTATAAGAATGTTGTTAAATCAACAATGTATAAAATCCCGTATAAATTAGAAAATGTTAAAGTTAACAACCCCTTGGCGGCCAAGGGGTTGTTTTTTTATGTGTACCAGAAAGAGTGTTTATGTTAACTACTGTTGTATATCGTATACAGCCTAAAAATAGAAAAATTAGACTTATAGTTTCTATTTTTTTGCACAAACACACTGTCAAAATATTCCTATATTACATAAATTATAATTTAAAAATAAAAAAGGAAGGGAGAAGAGTTAAGGTTGAGTGATTTTTTGTCTAAGAAAGAGATAAAATCTATTAAATTATGGCTATCAAAAATGCATCATTATAAGAATAGCAGTAAAAGTAAACGGGCTAACAAAGCTAAAAAAATCTTAAATTTGAAATACAAAAAGCTTGGTAATGGTCGTCAACGTATTGCCTATGATCTTAATAATGGATATGTATTAAAAGTAGCTCTTACTCGGTCTGGAATTCAAAATAATAAAACAGAATTTAAAATATATAAACATTGTCGAGCTGGTTTACGAAAATATCTCTGCCGAGTGAAAGAGGTTGGACATGGTTGGATCATAATGAAAAAAATGAACATTGAAGTTCCTAATAAAATATATAACAAAAAATTACCTAAATTAAAAAACAAATTTCTAGATGCTGGACTCAAACCTAGGGATATGGGTAATGGTAATGTAAGGTTATCTAAAGAAGGTAAAATTACTGTCGTTGATTATGGGAATTTTATTATGTATTGAAGTGAATATAGATGCTGTAGTTGGTTATGCTCTTGGTCTAGAATCTAATTATTACCAAGCTTATTAGGTCCATTTGTTTACAGGATGATAAAACTTAGTGTTTTTTTATAAAGTGAAACTTTGCAATGATAAAGTTTGGATATTTTCTAAGATAGAAAAAGGCATCAGATACTTTAGGATCATACCTAAAATTGTTTAGACAAGCGTGGATATTGCAAAGAAATTTTTAATTTAATAGAGGTAAGAGGCTATTAATTGAAAGGCTAAAACTAGATTATATGATCATTTTTTATAGAAATGCTCTATAAGTAGGCGTTTAGCTTGTACCAATTTTATTTTTTTTCATATTATGTAGCATCTCTATTATTGAGGAGGTGATTTACGTGGCCTATGGTAAGGGAAAAAAAGTTATTCGTGTTGAAAAAGTGATTATTAAAACAGATAAAGTAATTATTAAAAAAGATGATAAAAAACACAATAAAAAACACAATTCTTATAACAAGCATAGAAAAAATGATAACAGAGGACATTGTTGTTGTTAATTCTAGCTTTATTTTAAATTAATCTAGATAATTTACCCTGTTGTTTAATAACAGTAATTGAACAGATATAAAAAGACATTGGTTGAAACTTAGCCAATGTCTTTTTTATTATTGGGTCCTTTATATATCTATTATGTTTTATGTATACCTTTTATGATTGTCGATAAAATTACATTATGTTAACTAACTTTGTATATGATATACAGCATAAAAACAGAAAAACTCCCCCAATGCGTTAAGGGAGTTTTTCTGTTTTTTTAGGAGTTAGCTAAATGATGATCCAGTTCATCTTGAGTAGTTTTTCTATAATTTTAAACTTTATACTCATAAAGGAAACCAAGACTTTTTCAAAATGGTGAATTTGTCTAGGACAAGTATATATAAAATGCATATACTGTATTAGTCTATCACCTTTATTATCTTGTAAGAGTAGTTATGGTAAACAAATCATCCTTCTTTCGACAAGGCACGTGTGAGTTACACAGCAAAACCTATTTCTTGGGGCAAAGTAGGTTTTCTGTTTACATAGTTCAAAAAATTCTTATGCCAAAAGTTTTCTCTTTGCAGTGGGGTCGCTGAAAAATCCATTATGTTAACTAGAGATGAATAGGATATACAGCCTAAAAAGAGAAAAAACTACCTTTAACCAAGGTAGTTTTCTCTACACAAATTTATTGTTAGGACGATGTTTTGTAACATTATGAGTAGTTTGCTCAAATTTTTAAATGTTATTCATAATGGACAATTCACTTAAAGTGGGCTACTGAATATAATTAATTTGGTAGTTAATATAATCTTTCCTTTAATTCCTTTCAAAGTACACTTATTACACACCAAAACCCTCTTCAATCATTGAAGAGGCTTTTGGTACCGAGAAAAATCCATTATGTTAACTAACTTTGTATATTCTATACAACATAAAAACAGAAAAAACTCCTTGGTGTGGTAGGTTGTTTTTTCTTTAGGAAAGATCAAGCTTATAGTTTCTGTTTCTTTATACAAACGCCCTGTCAAGGAATTCTTCTATTGCATAAACTATAATTTCAGGAAAAAAAAGGGAGGGAGAGTTAAGGTTGAGTGTTTTTTTGTCTAATTGGGATATACAATCTATTAATTTATGGCTATCAAAAATGCATCATTATAAGGATACAAGTAAAAGTCAAAGGGCTAACGAATCTTACATAATCTTACAGTTGACATACCAAAAGATTGGTAATGGTCGCCACCGTATTGTCTTTGATCTTAATAATGGATATGTATTAAAAGTAGCCCTTACTAAGAAGGGGATTCAATGTAATGAAACGGAATTTAAAATATATAACCATTGTCGAGCTGATTTACGAAAACACCTCTGCCGAGTGAAAGAAGTTGGACATGGTTGGATCATAATGAAAAAAATGGACATTAAAGTTCCCGTTGAAATAAGTAATAAAGAATTAAACCCATTAAAAAACAAATTTAGCGATGCCGGAATCAAGCCTAGGGATATGGGTAATAGTAATATAAGGTTATCCAAGAAAGGTAAAATTACTGTCGTTGATTATGGAAATTTTATTATGTATTGAAGTGAATATAGATACTGGAGTTGGCTATGCTTTTGGTCTAGAATCTAATCAATACCGAGCTTATTGGGTTCAGTTTTGTTCTGATAATAGTGATTATGTTAACTGACCTTGTATATAATATATAGTTTTAAAAACAGAAAAACTCCCAGGCGGAAGGGAGTTTTTCTGTTTTTTAACAACTGCAAATCCGTTAGGGAGGGTAACTGATTTACTGGGATTCAATGGGATGGTTCATTCATTCTATGTAAAGTAATCTAAAGGGTTTATATATATCTACAAAAATCCTATTATTTCTACCAGTGCAGAGTATGGGCGAGCATTTTTACTTTTTATACATATCTTAAAAGTATTAAGCATGTAGGGGGTGGAAATATGGGCTTTGGAGGTTACGGTGGCTGTGGTTATGGCGGCGGTTACGGCTATGGCGGAGGCGGCTTTGGTGGCGGCTTTGCTTTAATCGTTGTACTATTCATTTTATTAATCATTATTGGCGCTTCTTGTTTTGGAGGAGGCTTTGGTGTTGGTTGCTAATAATTAAAAATCATCTTTCTTTTAATTATTATTTACCTTTATTTCTCATTTTGAAAAGTTAGCTTTATGCTAGCTTTTTTCTGCTACATTTATTTGATTAAAGGACTGATGCCTCACGGCGTCCTGAGTAGTTTGCTCAAAGTTCAAATGAAAAATTCTTAATTTAAGTCCTTAATATTAAAAACTATACATAAAGTGTAGGGATGGGAAAATCATTCTGTCTTTGGGCCTCAACTCTCAAAATAAGTTAGAAAGTGAGAGGGGATGATAAGGTTGAAGAAAACTTGGATCATTACACAAGATGAGAAAGATCAATACTTTGTTGATACTATAAATAGAATTCAGAAAAATGTTGAAGCCTTAAGGGAAATGGCAATAGAGACCAAGGAACAGAGTGTTGAAGTATCCTGTATGAGGATTTTGAAGGATTTGAAGGCTCTCAAAATTTATAGATAAATAAGCATCTTTCAGGTGCTAAAGGTTGGTTATTTTGTTTTGCGCCTAGCCACAATTTTCATTATGTTAACTAAAAATAAATACTATATGCAACTTAAAAAAACAGAAAAAACTACCTTAGAGTTAGGGATAAGGTAGTTTTTTCTGTTTCATGTTCATAGGACTTTTACGTTTTTGCATAGAATATTTTTATGAATTCAAAAGAAAAGGGAGATGATTTAGTGCATCAGCGAATAGAAACCAGAAAAGAGATACAACTCTTGGATTCTGAAATTGATTTGTGTAATCAGATTAGAAAATTATTGCTTGAAAGGGGTCAGAGATATTTAGAATCTAAACAAGAATATACGGAATACGAAGTTTTACAAATTGCTTTAAATAGACTAATGAATGAACTAACTTTTAGGTATTAAAAGTCTTAAAAATGATCTAAAAATATATAAAATATAAAGGATATAAATATTGTGTGGAATGCTAAATAATAAATTTATCTAAGATAGAAAAAAGAGAAGGTCAGAAATGTGATCTTCCTTATTAGTTTATAGTTTCCGATAATCACATTATGATAACTACCTTTGTATATCATATACAGCTTAAAAGCAGAAAAAACTACTGTGGTTTGAACTGAACCCAAAAAGTTTGGACTTGTCAATATTTATTGGACACTAAGTTAAGATACTATGATGAATAGGCTTTTCGTATTCAATAGGGGAAAGATAATGCAGAGAAGAATGCATTCTTTTGGTATTGTAATAGAGCTCTATATATTTAAATACTTCTTTTCGAGCTTGTTCTGGTGTCGTAAATTTGGCACCATGAATGAGCTCTCTTTTTATGGTCTTATAAAAAGATTCCATTAACGCATTATCATAAGGATTTCCTTTTCTACTAACACTTGAAACAGCACCATACTTTTTCAATATGGCTTGAAAATTACTACCTGTATATTGGGATCCCTGGTCTGTATGGATAATTAATCCTGTTGGAGGATGTTCTTTGTTATATCCTTGTAAAAAAGCGTCTATCACAAGAGAATCTTTCATCCGTGTACTCATAGACCAACCACTCACTTTTCTCGAGTACATATCCACAAATACCGCAAGGTATAAAGTGCCCTTTTGAGTAGGGATATAGGTAATATCACCGACCCATATTTTATTTCGTCCGTCTGTGTGAAAAACTTGATTTAAGAGGTTGGGTCTTTCTATAGAAGGTGACTTTTTATTATAACGTTTATAGCGATACCGACTTCCTTTCGCATACAGGTTCATTTGACGCATCAGTTTTCCTACTCTTTTTCGATTCACCTTGATTCCCTTCTTTTCAAGAACCTTTGTAATTCTTAAGGATCCATATCGCCCCTTATGTTCCTTAAATATCTCCTGTATTTCCGCACGTAACACTTCATTCTCTAAAGCCCTTTTAGAAGGTTTTCTCTGTAAATATTCATAGTAACCTGATCGTGAGATATTTAACGTTCTACAAGCCTTCTTGATGTTATATTTGTGTTTGTTTTCTTTTAAGAATTGAAATCTTACACATTCTTTTTCTTCAAGAAGACCCGGAACTTTTTTAATAAATCAAGCTCTTTTCTAAATTCTTCATTCTCACGCTGGAGCTTTTTCATTTCATACTGGGAATTATAAAGTGCGCTCCCACGGCCTGGAAACGCACTTTCCCCATATTCTTCATATTCACTTATCCAACGATATAGCGTATTAGGATGAATAGATAATTCTTTCGCAACCTCTTTTACAAATAGGTTCTCTTCCAGCACCAACTGAACGGCAGCCATTTTAAATTGACGATCATAAACTTTTCTACCCATAAACCGAATCACCTTTTTCTCTTAATTTAGTGTCCAGTTTATCGTACCATCTCCACCTCCAATTATTAGTTTTGTCTAACAATTGGGGTGCAGTTCAGGTTCAAACAGTAGTTTTTCTTTAATCCGATAGAAATTTATAGAAGACAAAGTAGCTAATGAAAGTTGAATGATCGATTTATAATATGCACATTAATGATAAGAGTGAGTACAAGTGCTTATTCTATACAAAATTTTCACCATTTTTATGTCTACTTCCTAGAAAATTCATGATAACTAAAAATGTATACGATATACAACTTAAAAAGAGAAAAAACTACTGCTTGGAGGTCATAAGTTTTGTCTCCAAAAGGCATCTTGAGTAGTTTGCCTATAAATTTAAACTTTATATTCATAGAGGTAACCAAGATTTCTTCAAAATAGTGACTTTTGTCTAGTACAAGTATATATAAAGTGCATATACTGTATTAGTCTATCATCTTTACTATCTTTGTAAGAGTAGTTATGGTAAACCATCCTTTTTTCGACAAGGATCGTATGATTTTAAACAGCAAAACCTATTTCTTGGGGCGACGTAGGTTTTCTGTTTACATAGTTCAAAAAATGCTTATGCCAAAAGTTTTCTCTTTGCAGTGGGGTTTCGGAAATCCGTTTTATGTTAACTAGGGCCTATATCATATACAACTTAAAAGGAGAAAGCTACTGAACAGGGATCAGTAGCTTTTTCTGCTAAGGAAGAAAATTAGTTGTAGATGCCTCACGGCTTCTTGAGTAGTTTGCTCGTTCTGTTTTTCTTTTGGCAAGACATCCCCCCTTCAGTGGCTCATATGTTAAATAATAATTGTGAACCAAATATTAGTGATCAAGGCCAAGTGGATAATACTGCAAACACTTAAATTTTAATAAATAATAATTTGTAAAAATATCCTTTTTGTTCACTTTCTTATTTGATGATTAATAGTAAAAAGCTTCTGGATGTTTCATTCGGAAGCTTTTTTATATAGGTGACAATAGTACAAGCTAAAAAAAATAAAGGAATAAAATATTTTATCTAGATTAAAAGGAGGGATAGATATGTGTTGTTGGAACAATATTTTCTTCTGTAGTTTCTGTGGTTGCAGACGTCGTCGCTGTAACCACGACAATAACTTTGGTGGTTGCTCTTGTGGTAGACATAATCATCATAACCACAATAACGATTGTAGTTGTAAGGATAATAAAAATAATCATCACCAAAAGCATAATTGTAACTGTAGAAAGAATGTTCATTCAAAGTATTAGTTTTATTAAGTTTATAGATAGGAAGGCTTGTTCATATATTTGAATAAGCTTTCTTTTATTAATGATCAAGTTCTGGCCCCTGATTTTTTGAGTTTAGTAACTTAGTCTTTTATCTTACCCAGATGATCTTTTTCTGTTTGAAAGATCCTTAGATTCTTTTTTAGTATGTATAGATCATCTTATTGATTTTTAATAGCTTTTTCAATCATAAATAACGTTACTGGGGCCTTCTTTGCAATGTCTAAAAGAACCTTAGCTGAGCCCTTCTGCGAGGATTCTATTTTATGATGCATTCAGGAGAGAGATATTGCGTTAACTAGAAATATATTGAAAATACAGCATGAAAAAGAAAATCATAATTCTATTTAAAATGTGCTATTATCTATTATCATTAACTTGCACATCCTTTTATTACATGAATATCCTATTATTAGGTGATACCTACTTTAAAATAGAATATTTTCATTTGATATTTTTGGTACAAGCTTTTTGTGATTTTTTATTTATATAAAAAATTTGAAGGAATGGTGAGTAAATGAGTAAACATAAGAGCAAGCACAAGCATCATCATAAACATGATAAGTGGTGTGCTTTAGAATCTTCTTCTCATCCAATTTTTGGTGATGTCAATCAATTAGCAGCTCAAAAAGCTGAAGCTTTTCAATTTTCTAAAGAAGATATCTTTATTTATGATTCAGAAAATGTAGAAATTAATACGACAGATACAAAAGTAGGGTTGTCAATTCAAGCAGCTTTACAGGCTGCTATTGTGGTTATTTTAACTATTTCTTTAGGAAGTAGTACAGAAGCTGATAAGGTAGCGCAAGAACTTTTCCAAAAATCCTCTATTAATCAAATTAATAAGCAACGTACAATTGTTAAAAACTCAAGAAATGTTAAAGTGACAACTACAGATACTGATATTGCAGCTAATATTCAAATTCTTATTCAGCTTTTAGTTGCTCTATTAATCAAATTAGATATCTTTTAAGCTTAAAAGTACAAGCCTTTGGTTTATTCAAAAGGCTTGTATTACATCTTACACTGTATTTTATATCAACTAAAATCATATATAATATACAGTGTAAAATTAGAAAAACTCCCAACATAAATAGGGAGTTTTTCTATAAATTAATGAGATTCTAGATTGAAGATGCTTCTTAGCAGTTTAAATAGTTTGCTCAAACTATGGGATGCTGTTCATTTTATCTTCAACCTACAGCTTTTGAGTCCATTAGTTCCTAAGTTCCATAAGCTAAATATAAGCTTAATTAAACCAAGGATTACGCTTGACCAAACCTCTCCATTTGTTAATGAATAAATAAATGGGAAAATTACAAACCAGACGCCAGTAATCACTGAAATCCAATTTTGCCACGCACTCCAACCAGGTTTGTCAAATCCCCACAATGACACGATAATCTGAATAATTCCAAAAAATGTACTTAATGACAAAGCTCCTGATTGATCTGCAAAACCAATAACCCAAGGTGCACTAGTAAAACTAGGCACCAATTAATGCATTTAACATACCTCTTGTTTTCATAATCAAATCTCCTCAATGTTTATAAAACCTTTAAAGGTTTCATTATTGAATTATATGCTTAGAAAATATTGAAATGAGATTATATGATAGTGGATAAAAAAAGAGAAAAATCAATCCGTCGCAGGTGAATTGATTTTTCTCAAAGAAAGACCAGGCTTATAGTTCCCGATTATATTTTATGTTTCTCATTTTGCGTTATTAATACCTATAAAATTCATCATAATAATTTAACATGTATATAATATACATGTTAAAAACAAGAAAGAGATACCCTTAATTAGATATGTTCTCGTAAAATATTAAAAACGCTTTATTTCAAATTCTTATTATGGTCCAACAGTTTCGTCACAGTCTCCAATAAATGTTTGGGAGGAAATAGGAGCAGTAAAAGCTGTTTGGAATACAGTATTGTCCTCACCCGTTGCCGTAATAATGATGGAAGCTATATCTGTTATTGGGTTAATTGTGTACGAGAAATCAACAGTAAAGTCGCCATCGAGTACATTCCCGGCAGCCTGTGCTGTTCCATCCATTAACGTAGCTATCGTGTTGTCAACACAAGCTATCGTTCCACGTCTTCCCTGTGTGAAATTAATCGTATTCCCCTCATTGTCTCCAAAATCGATGTCGAAGTTATTAACAGCCGGATTACACATTGGTCCTCCGGTAAAACATTGTTCCGCTGAAAAGTTTATCGTCCCAGTAAAATTAGTTACAGTTCCAGTAGGTCCTGTGACTGTAACTATTGCTGGAGCATCCCCACCTGAAATACCTAAACGAAACTTACAAGAACATGGTCCAATACCCATACTATCTCTCCTTTTTTCTAATTTATATCATTATATGGTGCAAACAAATTTATGTAAGGGCGAATAAATTAATATTTTCATATTATTTGGCCAAGTATGTAAATTTTTCTAATAAGATGAAAATAAAAGAGCGACTTTCCTCTAAAGTGAGTTTGACGCTCTTGATACTAATTGCATTTCTATTCTAAGGCAAGATAAGCCGAGTATTCAATGGGTCTAGTCAGTGAATGATCAAGAACACCTTTTAATGGATGCGGAAGGGAGTTTACCTCAAAAATCCATATATGTCCGTTTTCATCTATCCCTAAATCAATTCCTAGATCTGCCATATGATGACCACATTTGTCCAAGCTATGACAAATCTTAAATCCAATATTAACAAGAGTTTCTTCAATGCTAACTTCATCTATATTTTTATTGCTAGGGAACATTTTAGTTAAATTTTTTATGGGTTGGGCTGTTAAAACTTTTTGGGTTATATGGCTGTCATTTGAAGCGACACGAAGTAACAAAAGAGAGACTTCCCATTGACCTTGAATATTTTTATTCATATTTAGGCGAATGTCGGTGGCTTTTTGATAGCAAGTGATGGTTTGAATACTTTGTTGTATGATATAGGTTTTAGAAAGTTTAGGTGAAATCCAATCTTGAAATTTTTCATAGGATTCAAATGATTTTCTTTGAATGCTTTCCTTCTCTCCATAGGTCACCTCAATCAGTAACCCTTCTTTCTGTCTAACCCTAAAAACACCTCTACTGCCGTGTCCGTTCCTGTGGTCAACCGGTTTTAAAAAAATATCTTTATATACAGATAGTAGGTGTTGAAGAATTGTTTTATGTTCTAATTTTTGTGTGTATGGAAGGTAAGGGTTTAGTGCATCATCCTTCCTTAATATTTCCCAATATTCCCATTTATCAAATATGAAATTATTAAAAACTTTACGGCCGATAAGCCCCTCGATCTTTCTTACTATTTTAGGTTCGACATGACATTGTAAATAGATAACACTAGGAAGAGGGAAAACCCCTTGTATTTCATGAATTTTCTCCTTTTTTTTCTTTAAAGCAATTCCTTTTATCTTGCGATTCTTGAAATCCAAGTCGTCTATATAGAACTTTATGACGGTAATATCATTGGTATATCGTTCGAGTCTTTTCTCTACTAGTCTTTGGAATACTGGTTTTAGTTTAGATACACAAATTCCTATAACGGGATTCTCATGTTTATTCTGATTTATGATTATCACTCCCAAAAGTACATGAATTTGTAAAATGTTATAACTTTAAATTTAATGCGATTATGTAATATATATGATTAATTGCTTTTATATACTGGGTTAAAAGATAAAATTTCCTCTGGTTACTATGGTAATTTTTACTCTTTAAACTAAGGTATAAGCAACGTTGCAAAATAAATGAGTTGTACGGAAGGTAGAGCATAGGGGCAGGGTGAAAGAAGGAAATCGACGTCTTACTTATGATATTCCAGGAGGGTTACATAAGGAACTACGTTTTTTAGCTGTAGATCATGATACAGGTGTTATGAAATATGTAAAAGGGCTTTTAGAAGAACATCTGAAGAAAGTAAGAAAAGTAAAAAAAGAACACTTCCTCTGCAAAGAAAGTACCCTCGACAAATTCCATTTCATCATGACTAAGTATTTTTTCATATTGAATATCCTTGGGTCGAGCTTTTTTATTTGCTTGGTCTAATATCGTTCCTAAAGATAGATTATTTTCACTTTTTACATACCTATTAATTACTTATAAGGAGGTTATTAGTACATTATTTTAGAATATGTACATAAATATGTTTGATAAGGGACACATTCCGTTTCTTTATTCGAGAAACCGCCAAGCCGGCCAAAGGATAGGCGGTTTTTCCAATTTTATACTACATCCAACACTATCAATATTTTCCCTCTTTTTGTAGCTTTTCAACTAATTTCGCTAATAATTATTATCTACTCGTTGAGGTTTATAACCTATTCTGTCTATTAGAATACCTTCTATAACCTTCATAAGCTTTGCATAAAGTCCATATTGTTCTTCAGAGGAGTTTAAATTATAGGACTCTTATCAGCGCTTTTTAAGCGTTAGCATTAAATCATAAGCCTTTGTCCTTTCTTTACGTACTAAACGCAGCAAAACCAACAAATCATACGTATGAAAGCATGTAAGTTCATCAAAAGGCTTCTCAACGTCCTCTAAGACCACAAATTCTTTTAATTTCGGTCTTTTGATATTAAAGTAGCCCCACAAAAAGAGCAGCTCTCTTCTAATCCTTCTGTCCCACAATAACTACATATCAAGCTATATTTACCTCGTTTACTAAAACGAAAAGTAGGCTTAAGCCTACCTAGCTAGCCTTAAAGGCTATTTTAGCTTTTAGGGTATTCCTTATCTAACCGTTTTTGTCGTTGATTCACGATACGTTCTCCTACAACTTTTTTGGCAAGTTTAGTTTCTTCTAACTCTAGAAGATCCGTTGTCATAATTCCCTGATAACCATGGTGAAAATACAATCCATTCATGAATTCGATAAGAATTTGTGTGTTTTTATCAGCACTATTTGTTCCTAATCGAATTTTTTTAAGTTCGCTTTTTAATGCATCGTTTAGATTTTCACTAACGGTTTCCGTAATGTAGTCTAACGACCATTCTTTCTTTTTTTCTTCTCGATACTTTTTACAGATATCCATAATCGCTTCTCCTGGAAAACGAAGTTTATGTTCAGCCATATAATCTTGGATATATTGATCTGTTTCTTTATCAAGTGTAATCATACGTCGTTGTGTTTCCATTACTCCTCTACATCTCCCATCAGTTCGTATATCATGTCGTTCATCTTTTCAATTGATATCGCACATTGTTTCATCATTTCGATGTTCTGATGAATGATTGCTTCTAATCTTTTTTCTCTTTCTACTTGTTCATCAAAAAAAGCTAATACTTCAAATTGTTCTTTCAAGAATTGTTGACGAGACATCCCATTTTCTTTTGCTAGTGCATCAACTTTTTGCATAGCAACCGGATCAATATTTCGTAAAAAGATATCCATGAAATCATTCCTTTTTTATCAAATTGCAAAATTTCCAGTACGAGTAGAGAAGAGCATAAGGGGTTTTTGATATCACATGGCTGTGATATGCTGGGCAAAGCCCAGCAAAACAACGTTTTTACCTCGAAAAAAGTGACCCCATGAAAACTTCCAGTCTGTCGACCTGCTGTTGACCTAAAAAGTAAAAAAAGCACCTAATGTTGACCTAGTGTCGACATCAAACCTTACGCCTTTTTGCAAATGTTGACCTACTGCCCACTCAACGTCCACTCGACTTTTATGAAGTTTTAAGGAGTTTTTGAAAGATTTCTTGATGATAATTCGTGAAGTTTTGAGAAGAAGTCTGGATAGTTTTTTTATAAAAATCGATTGCTTCTTTCATCGAAGAAACGTTTAATTTTTGTAGAATGCTGCGTCTTTGATTCTTAATCGTGCTCTCTTCTTTGAACAAAATATCTTGCATTTCGGTGATGGGATGGCCATCAAGTGTAAGAGCAAAAACGTCTTGTTCAGATGACGTAAGTTGTTTCAAAAAAGGTTTTTCTTTAAGCATCTGACATTCTTCTTCAACACGTTTAAGACGATTTACTTCTTGTACTAAATCAGAAGCCACACTTAAAATATTTTCAATACCCATCAATAATTTTTCGGTTTGATCCATCATAAGACCCTCCTATTTTTTGAGGGCAACCCATGTTATAATAAAAGTCCTTACGAGTTCTACATGGGGTGCTTTCCTTGCCGGGAAAGTGCCCTTTTATTTCGTTTTTTTCTTCTACTTTTTTGAATCTTTAAAGAGTTCTTTTTCTAAAAGTTGAACAAGAAAATCTTTTTTGCTCACGCCTTCTTCAATACATCTCTTGGCAAATTCCTTAAACAGTTCTTCTGGGATATCAGCATTCAAACGCTTAAATCCAGGTTGCGTTTTAGGCATAAATTTCATCGCCCCTTTTCGAGTTCGCACTCATTTGAGTGCTAATTAAAATTTTAAAGGATATAATTACCATAGCCAACAATATTTTTTGAAAATTATTACATAAAAACCCTCTTACGATTTTAATAAGAGGGTTTTTATGGTTAATTAATTATCGACCTAGGCTCCAGCCAATTTACTTCAGGCCTTACTATTAATCTAGCATTATTGTAAGCAATTTCTAAAGTTAAACAAGTACAAGTAAAAGGCTTGCTCAATAAATATATGAACAAGCCTTTTACTTATAAATTAGCTAAAGTTAATAATTCGAATGACTATTATGTCCACAATTACATTTATGATTTTGGTGGTGATTATTATTTCTATCCTTGCAACTACAATTGTTATTACCATGATTACAAGAGTTATGATCGTTATTGTGGTTATGATGATTATGTCTACCACAAGAGCAACAACCAAAATTATTATTGTGGTTACAACGACGGCGTCTACAACCACAGAAACCACAGAAGAAAATATTGTTCCAACAACACATATATATCCCTCCCTTTAATCTAGATAAAATATTTTATTCCTTTATTTTTTTTAGCTTGTACTATTGTCACCTATATGAAAAAAGCTTCTGAATGAAACATCCAGAAGCTTTTTACTATAAATCATCAATCAAGAAAGTGAACAAAAAGAATATTTTTATAAATTAGCCTTTATTAAGGCTTAAGTGTTTGAAGTATTATCTATTTGACCTTGATCACTAATATCTGGGTCACAATTATTATTTATCATATGTGCCACTGAAGGAGATGTATTGCCAAAGGAAAAACAGGCCCCTACTGATTTTGAATTAGCTGTATGACTATTTTGAACGTTGTTACCTATATCTAAATTCGCGTTTTCTGTAACTCCATTAGCATTAAAGTTTTGAACATTAATATTGCATGGCATAAAAAGCATACTCCTTTATTATTAAACTTGCCCTGATATCGGCATAGAAGGGTTTGCAATTTGATCTTGGTCACTAAAGTCGGGATCAAAATTCCCATTAGCCATCCAAGACGTAGAAGGAGAGAAATATATGTTAAACCTTTTTTAATTTTTTTTACAGTTAACTCGAATAAACGAAATTTCAAACAGGAAATTCGAAACACAAGGATAAATTTTGATACTCTGAACAAACTATCCAAGACGCTCTGCAACGTCAGCTAACTATTGATTACCATTCATGAAACAGAAAAAACTACCCTATCACCGGGACTGACCCCATAGAGTGAGACAAATAAAAAAACACCTTTAAGTAAAAAACGGGTATGTAGTACCTAACAATAA
>NZ_JBHZOZ010000022.1:0-40751 GCF_042787865.1 Priestia sp. YIM B13486
TGAGCCGTATGACGGGAAATCTGTCACGTACGGTTCTTAGGGGGGCGGGCGCTCGTGAGAGTGCCTGCCTACCCGACTTAACTGGATCTGTATATTGTATTCACCTCAAGCTTCTTTTTTAAGAATAAAATAGTAAAAAGAAGAAATTCCTAAACTGACCAATATAATAGGTAGCACAATCATTGTATGTTCACCTTCTTTTTCATAAGGCCTGTTTGGATAGACGTTTCAGCTGTTACTGGAGAGTCAAAAAATACTCTTTTTAATTTTTTATATTCAAAGAAAAGTAAAGCTATACTCATAAAGGTTAACAATGTGGTAACAGAACGAGCTGGTATCTCAAAACAAAAATCAAGAATAGTAATATTTACTGTGATAGGTAAATAAATAATGTTTCCTAAAGTTGCTGTCTTTGGAATCACTAATAATAAGGCTGCTGTTATTTCTCCAAAAGCAATAAAAAGATTATATGTATCCGAATATCCAAAGAAGTGCCAAGCCAATTGCATTGCTGAGTCCTTTGTCGAGTCATATATAAAGTCGCCAGTAGAGAACTGGCCTGGATAGATTTTAGAAATACCGTAAATCAAGAAAGTTAATGCTAAAGACCATCTAAATGTAGTGATAATTGTCATTCTAAGCTTTTTTAGAAATGTACTTCTATTCATTGATTTTCCCACTTTCTATTTTCGTTTTAATAAACCTATTTTGTATTTCTTTGCTAGGGACGAGACAACTCTCTTTTTTCCCGAAGAATCGATATCGATTCTTTGCAATAAAACGGTACGCTCTATCTCGGATTTTTTTAGGTATTATCCAAAAGAGAATGAAAAACCTTATAGGTCCGGTAAGCTTATTCATGATATGTAAGATTGCTGTAGATTCCGTATATATTTGACCTTTATCAATTAAGATAATGGAATCCAATTGCGTATTATTCGGATTGTGATTTATTATCAATGAACGTGCTAAATCTGATTGAAGAGACAAAAATTTAAATATGCCTTTAGGATCTCTTTTTATCACAAATTGGACCCAATGATTACATACGTTACATATACCATCAAACATAATAATAGGTTGATTATCTTTTTTTACCTTCAATATATTTCATCCCTTTAGTTAATTGTAAATATTTTCTACAACTAATTATAATACGAGATTTAATAAAGCTCACCTAACAATAATGTAAGACGGGCTTACAATTTTGTTAGGTGAGCTTCATTTTTTTGTTAAGAGTGCCTAGAACTCACACTATGTTAACTAAGCTTATATATTGCATACAACCTCTTTTTTCACTAAGAATATGAGCCCTTATTATAACTGACAGAGGTATGTTATAATCACGATGAGGGGTAAACCCTTATTCCCTTTTTATAGGAGTGTGTTTACATGATTATCAAATTCATTCGTTTACGTTAATTGTAAATATAGTTCATTATGCCCGGTTTTTTTCTTTAAAACGTACGGGTTTATTTGACTGTGTCTTTTTAATTAACTAAACACGAATGAAATGAGGAATTAATCATGAATGAAAAGATTAATAAAATTAATGGAATTGATATATGTACAGAGACCTTTGGCAATCCCAAAAATCCTGCAGTCCTACTGATTATGGGAGCTATGTGTTCAATGGTTTATTGGGATGAAGAATTTTGCCAACAATTAGCTGATACGGGGCGATATGTTATTCGTTATGATAATAGAGATGTCGGGCGGTCAATTACTTATGAGCCCGGGAGTTCCAATTATACGGTGATAGATATGGCTGATGATGCTGTAGGGGTACTTGATTCATATCATATTGACAAAGCGCACATTGTTGGAATGTCATTGGGTGGAATGATCGCTCAAATTATGGCCTTAAAGCATCCCAAAAGAGTTCTAAGTATAACTATGATTGCATCGGGTATTTTTGGTTCTGATGACAACCATCGGAGTTTACCTCCGATGGATGAGAAGATACTCGCTTACCATGCTAATGGAGCGAAACTAAATTGGTCGGATGAAGAATCTGTTGCAAACTACTTGGTCTCAGGATCAGCTTTACTCTGTGGTTCAAAGCATAAATTTGATGAGCAGAGGGCTTATAAGCAGGTAGAAAAAGAAATAAAACGAGCAAATAATCTACTAAGTATGTTTAATCACGCTTTTCTTAAAGGCGATGATTCTTATGAGGGGAAGTTAAAAGAAATTGAGGTACCTGCTTTAGTTCTCCATGGTACAGAAGATATAGTGCTTCCATACGAGCATGCTCTTGCCCTTGTTAATGAAATTCCGAATGCTTTGTTGTTATCTCTTAAGGGATCAAGTCACGAGATACACTTTGACGATTGGGATTATATAATAAACGCTATTTCGCACCATACTTCAGTTCTGTAATCATTATAGGACTCATATAAAACAAAAAACACGTCGAAAAAGGGTTACAATTAAATTTGTAACCCTTTTTCCTATTAAAAATCAGTTTAGAAGCTGTTACTCAGTTAAAGGATATTAGTGCCTAGTGATTGATATTCCCTTCCTAGAACATGAATTATAGTAACTAGAACTATTCTATTAGGAATAATAAACGATTATAAAAATTAACTAAATACTATTTGTTTCACGATCAATTAACATTTATTGTTAAAAATACTCATTTTTAACTAAAATTAAATTTAGTAGTTTTAGCATTTTATTACATTTCGAATTTTTATTATATTTAGGGTATAGGGGATTTAGGATAACTAGCTATAACATTCAACCGAAAAAATAGTTATTTCATCTAGGTTTTACACATGGATATTAACACCGGTTCGCTTTTTCAACCATATTATCAAAATGTAACTAATAAGGGAGTGAAGGACTTGCAAGTAAAACGTTTTCTTTTCGCACTATGTTTTCTTTTTGTTGTGATGGTATTTATAACAGGACCTGCAAACGGCGCGTATGCAGAAAAAGACTATACAATTAAAACATTCGATTATGTAACTGTCGATGGAAAAGATGTAGATTCTCAAGGTAAAATGAATAGCATTTCTAACAAAGGTATAAAAGTAACCATGGTTCTACCTAAACAGAATAAAGATGGCGCTTGGTTGGCCTACGGGTTTACGAGCAGGGAAGCTTTGAACGCATTTATTGAAAAGGATAAACAGAGACTTCAAAACAAAGTCACTACGATGGGTAGTGGTGCTTGTTGTACGGATTTCTACGAGTCTAAAAATAAAGGAGGTCAGTACATTTATTGGAGAGACGGTTTTAAAAACTTGCCTTCTAGTTGGAATGACAGGATTTCGTCCTTAAGCACGGCATCACCTTCTTCAAGCTATTCAACAACTCTCTGGGAGCATACTTCATCTCAAGGATACGGAAAAGGTGTTTCATTTAGACACTCGGATTGGTATGGTAAAACTGCTAATATGGCTTCGGATTGGGATAACAAAGCCTCGGCAATTGAAATAAAATAACAAGGGGTTGTCAACGAACAAATAAGAGAGTTCTAAAATCACCATTCTCTCATCCATTTAATGAATGAGAGAATGATGATTTTTTGCATATTAGCCGTTTCTTGAAAACATGTTCTTCTTTCCTCTGTTAACTTTTAAAAGTAGAGGGTTGTCTATAGAATATAAGACGAATTGTACTATTCCCATTTATTGAATGTACTTTGTACCAGAACCCTCTTTTGTTCGGGAAAAATGATTATGGTAACTAGACTTAAATATAAATAATCATTATTTACTGTTATTTGTGTTATATTCCATTGGGTTTTGTAGAATGAATCAAAGCCCTACAAAACATTTCAGGAGGTTCATTTATGAAAGGTTTTAAAAAAGTTATAGCAACTATTTTAGTTTTTGCTGTATTATTCTCACCTCTTGTTCCATATTCAAAGGCAGAAGCTAAAGTAATGTGGGGAAATCAAGAGCTGGTTAAAGGACAAATAGGGCGCGTTACAATGTTAAAGGATACTAGTTTGTACAATATTAAAAATAATAAATTAGTAGCAGCTAAAAAAGGATCAAAAGGTCAAATATATCGTGTTTATTCTTATTCTGGAAAATATGATGGGATTTACGGTGTATCCAAAGATTTATATGCCCAAAAATCGTCTAGCATCAAGTATGAGAGAGCACCGAGTGACAAGATACAGGCCTTGGGAATAACCGTTACAAAAAAATCATTAGCAAGCAATATTAGCTATCCAGAAGCATCAGGCCTTTTTAATAAACCATTTGAGGCTAGTTTCAATAGAAAATTCTTAAACATTGCTAAAGAAACTCAGCAAGCAAATAAAGAATTAAAAGAACAGGAAAAGAAGGACCGCGAAAACGGTTGGTCACCAGGTCCTTATTATCAAAATATGAAATACTCTGTACCTTACAATCAAGATAATATTTTAAGTATTTCTGTTACGAATGATCAGTACTCTGGCGGTGCACATGGTATGACTTGGATTGATACTTACAATTATAATTTATTAACGGCTAAGCAACTTAGTTTGAAAGATGTCATTACAAACCAAAAGCAATTAGATAAAGTAAATAAATATATCCGTGAACAAATGATTGCTCGTAATAAAAAAGGCGCTCAATTCTGGGTTGAAGATTTCAAATCAGTGAACTTAACTCAAGACCATTTTTATTACACGAACGGTGGCATTGTAATTATATTTGGTGAGTATGAATACGGACCTTATGCTAACGGTATTAGTTTCTTCAAAGTTCCATATTCTATTTTTAAGTAATATAGAATTACCATCTGTTTTAATCATTCCAGAACATTAGAAAAGGTTAAGAGCTAGGTTGATAGTTCTTAACCTTCGCCTTCATTCCTAGAATCCGTTTTATGTTAACTAAAAAAGCCAAAAATCCACTGACTAGGCCAGTGGATTTTCGGCGATAACTACTACTCTTTCTACTAATTGTAACAGTTCATCACTGGGGCCGCGGAACAAAATCATACGGCCCCCTTCTAACGTCGGTTGGGGTTCAGGAGATAAAAATTCAATTCCTTTTTTCTTATAGTGGTTTATTGCTTCGTTCATATTCTCTACTGTAAAAGCAAGATGATTAACAATTCCACTTTTATTATAGTCGCTCATAGGATTAATATCTCGAATTAGTTCAATTTCTACACTTGGCTGTTCGTCCAAATACAAAAATGCCATCTCTTTTGTTTTTGAAGACCCTCGAAGACGAACCTTGAAGTCAAACATATCCGAGTAATATTCAATGGCCTGATCCATATCCTTAACAATTATAGCTACGTGTTCCACTTTTTTTATCATTCATATTCTTCCTCTCTCCATAAAAAATAACGTTACTTAAAACGCTGGTTCATCTAGTGATCGTCTATGTACTGCAAAATTAATGTAACTATTATTATTTCACTGTTTTTCTCCACCTGTAAGGATAAGGATATAACGTGTAGGGATTAGCGCATTGCAGTACTCATTAACAAAGAGGTAAGATTATTTTAACCTTACCTCTTAGAACTGGATCGCTTATGGCGCAATATCTTCTAACACCTTCTCACGTGTCTCAATCATCTTAAATGCCATAAATGCACCGACTGCAGCTACACAAGCGAACAGAACAAAAACAGAACTAATCCCTTTAGCGCCTAATACAAAGCCGAGTATCGTAGGAGCAATGGCTGAAGCTAGTCGTAACCATGCTGTCGCAAACGCGATTCCAAGTACTCTCATACGTGTTGGATAAATTTCTGGTGTATAGAGATAGAGAAGAACCGTAATTGTTCCCATGACACCGTATGCTGCTGAACCTAAATACATAACACTTTCAGCAGATTTTGCACCGTTAAACCAAAGCGTTGTTAAAAGTAACCCTACAATTAGAAAAGCAATAGTTGCCCACCTTTTACGTCCAACTCTATCTATAAGTAATGCACAAGCAAACACAGCTACCGTTTGAATCACATTTGTTAGCGATGCTGCATGTAGAGATTCCTCTAACGGAAGGTTATAAACTGTTTTATATAAACTTGGGAGCCAGTTATTAAGTCCGTTAGCAACAAAGTAGGAAGAAAACCAAAGAGTCCAAACAATTAGCGTTCTACTGCGGTAAAAAGGGGAAAATAATTCTTTCCAATCTCCTTTTACTACAGCTTGAGGTGCACTAATTTTTGCTTCTATACGTTTATCCGTACTCGATTCAATTTCTTCAATTACTCGTTCTGCTTCATCGAATCTGCCCTTTGAAATTAACCAACGAGGCGATTCGCGCAACTTAAAGAAGAATAAAAAGACAATTAATCCACCAATTCCACCAATTAAAAACATCCATTTCCATCCAAAACTAGGTACAACTAAAGCGCCAATCTGCGCAGATATCATTAACCCAAGAGGGAAGATCATTTCATATAGCATAAAAAAACGTCCGCGTCCTTGGGCAACTGAAAGTTCATTTATATAAGCTGCAGCAACAGGAACTTCACCACCTACTCCGATGCCTTGCACAAAACGCAGCCATAATAGAGCATGAAAATTCCCGGCAAACGCACAAGCAATACTCATTCCTGACATTAAAAAGATGGTCCATTTTGCACTATAAACACGTCCAAATCGTTCAGCTAACCAACCAAAAAAGATAGCTCCAATCGCTTGTCCAAGATATCCAGAACCGATAAGAATACCGATTTGACCAGGAGTTAAATTCCATATGCCAATTAATACAGGCAAAACGAATGCTAGAGATAATGCATCAAAAGCATCAAAAAATGTGGCTGAACCCATAATGACACGTGGTTTAATATGCCAACGTGAAAAGGGAACGCTCTCTATACGTGTAAGCAGTTCAGTAGCACGATTAGACAAACCAATTTCTTCGTGATCATAGTTGATAGTCTTAGTGGGTTCTGAAGAATTTCTGTTTAATTCTGTATTCATACATAAATCCTCCTTAGTAGCGATTCCCTCTAATCGCAATGACAATGATCCTAAGATGTATAAAACAATACTTAATTAAAGTGGAAATATAAGATTTTAATAGAATGAAAAGGTTTACAATAAAAAGCAACAACTAGTAGACCCTAAAATCTTTTTAGAGCCTACGTATGAATGTTAGTTATGTTTTGGCCGATCGGTTGTGGACCTATCGACATATTCCATCGTGAATACGACGTCTTTCTTTCGAATTTGTTTCCCTTCTAACATACTCATCAGGATCGAGGTTGCTCTTTGTCCAATACCTAGTAAATCCACATGAACCGTAGATAATGCAGGAGTTATAAAGTCTGAAATCGGAACATCATCAGCTCCCACAACGGATAAGTCTTCAGGTACTGACAAGCCAATCATATCAGCTGCTTTAATCACGCCGATGGCTAAATAATCAGATGAGCAAACGATGCCTGTGATGTCTCTATGTTTTTTTAGAAACGTAGCTACTTCTGTTGTAGCTTTTAGAGCATCAAATTCTGCAATTTCAAAAACGTTTTCAGAAGAATAATTTAAACCTAATTCATCCATTTTCTCTTTGTAGCCGTTCAAACACTTGACACTATGCATGGAACTCATCGGTCCATTCACAATCCCAATATTTCGGTGCCCTAGCTCATAGAGAGCATTCACTGCTTGTTTGATACCATCTTCATCATCCGGTCGTACACAAGGGAAAGGTGATCCTTCTAAATAGCTACCTACTACGACAATCGGTAATCGAATACTCTCTAACCATTCTAAGCTTAATTCCTCATTTCTAGGTGCAAAAAGGATAACACCATCTACGGCTTGAGTTTCAAGCAACCGTTTCTGCTGGGAAGAGGTAAACGACATCATCATATTATAGTCCGTCTGGTCAATTCCTTTTGCTATTCCCTCTAATACTGTTGAAAAGAACGGGTTATTTAAAATAAACGATCCCCTTGGAACTACAACTGCAATATTTCCTGTATTTTGTTTAACAAGTCCTCTTGCTCCTAAATTAGGACGATAATCTAATTCTTCCATTACTTTGCGAATTCGTTCTGCTGTTTTCGCACCAACACCAGGTTTATTTGTCAATACTCGTGACACAGAAGCCGTTGAAACACCAGCTTTAAGTGCCACATCCTTGATACTTACACTCATAGTACATACCTCCGTGGGTCAAGTATATCTATCTATTATAAACGAGTCCCACCTAAATACTAAAGAGTAGTGGTTGCAAGATTGCCCCCACTACCTACAACATCTATTACGCTTTTACTTCATCTTTTAGTAATCCTACTTTTAGTAATCCTTGACGAATCTCTTCTACCTCTTCTTCTTTTAAAGGTAATACAGGACGTCTTGCTAATGAACTACTAATTAATCCACGTTGATACATTGCTTCCTTCATACGTAAATGTGAGGTAGAAGAAGGCTCATCCATTTTATATACAGCTTGCTTTAATTCAAAGATACGGTCATATACAGCGTTCGCAGCCTTTAAGTCTTGATCTTTCACACATTTCACTAGTTCTGCGATTAAATCCGGTACAAAACAACCAAATCCAACTAATGCACCGTCGATTCCTTGAACTAAAGTAGGTAACAAATATTCATCATGACATGTTAACAGTGAAACATCAGGCGCATTCTTTTTTAGCGCTCGAATATCTACTTCATATTGTGCAATATCTCGTTGTCCGACTTTAATAGACACAACGTTTGGAATAGCAGCCATTTCTAATAATTGGCTAGTTGTATACGATGTTTTTGTCCAAGTTGGATATTGGTGAACAACGATTGAGATGTTAATCGCTTCTGCCACGTCTTTAAAAAACTGTACTGGTGATTCTTCTTGCATTCCAAATCGGAGCCAAGAATGTGGAGGCATAAGGAGGATTCCACTTCCTCCAGCTTTTTCTACAGCTTGAGCATGTTGGATGGCCTCGATTGTTCCTTCTGCTGATACACCAGAGATAACAGGAATGCGACCTTTTAATTCGTCTGCTGCAATTCGTACGGCCTCTGCACGTTCTTCAGGCAATAAAGTCATAATTTCCCCTGTATGACCATTTACTACAATTCCATTAACTCCTTCATGACCTGCGACCCAGCGAACTAAAGAGCGAAAGCCTTCTTCATCAATTGAATAATCGTCCTTAAATGGGATAAGAACTGCTGGAAATACGCCACTCCATTTTACTTTGTTTTTCATTAAAAACATCCCCTTTGTCAATTTTTAATTTATAGTAATCGTTTACGTAAATAATCATAAAATGAAAACGCTTAATTGTCAATATTATTTTTATTTTCTGACAAAATAAATTAAAAAATGCTCTTTTTACACCTTTTATAGTAGTTAAAACTAAGAAAAATACCAAATATTTAAGGTAAACGTTTACTTATTTAATGTCGCGATTTCAAGTTTTTATCTTTAATAACTAACTTTAAAATTGGCTTTTAAGGTTAATACCTTACTGTTAGTTTTGGAAGATATGCACTTTTAAAACTATTTACATAAAAAGAAACCTTCTCCATACAGGCAAAGGTTTTGCAAACCTATTGGAATAGGGGGGGAATACTTTATTAGTCTGTCCAGATTTGTAGATTCATATACACATAACTTTAAAAATAAATATTGTGATCGATTATTTTTTAGAAAATAACCTTATTTAAGTTATTTCACCATATAAGTAAATACTAAAGTATTTTATATATTACTGAGGTTTTATAATTTACACTTAGTGACGACAAATAAATCCTTTTTCTACAATAGATGTAAATACTGAAGTATCTATAATAAAAATAATTTATCATTTACTTAAATGAATTAAAGAGTTTTTAATTTAGTATAAATGTTATTGCATATCCTAAATGTTTACGAAAAAATAAGGTATGAAACAATAAATACATAAAAGAAAGAATTAGCCTACCTTAATAAGGCTATCTCTTGGTGCGGAAAATGCCTAATTCGGGGTAAAAGCTCCCAAAGCCATTATCATAAGTACTAGCTTTTTCTTCAATGCACAACACTCCTATTCAGTTTTTTAATACCGAACGAATGTAACAATTTGAGAAAACTTTTAATGGTTTATTTTGTTACATTTGCATGACATAGGAAAAACTGTTGCATCGTAAATGATAGAACAGCTAATACTAATTTTACGACTAAGAAAGGAGATGAAACTATATGAAAAGTAAAAAATTAGAAAGACAATTTCTAAAGTGTATAACCGTCATATTTTTAGGTAGCTTACCCTTCGTTTTAAAGAAAACCCCTGTCAAAGACTCACTGTTGGTCTTGTTTATGAATGGATATACAAATGCTATCGTTGACAGATTTCTAGTTAATCGTCAAATACTTCAATACCCTATACGCTTTATACCTAAAGAGTTTAAATCGAATGTTTTATTTGATTTCTTATGTTTACCAACTGTTTCTTTATGGCTTTATCATTTAACAAAAAATGATAATCCTTTTAAAATTGTATACAAGATTGTACTTACCATCAGTTCATTGTTTTTAGTTGAGTTATGGGCAGAAAAATATACGGAACTAATCAAGTGGCAAAAAGGATGGAAATGGTATTACAGCCTTATTAGCCTTAATATAAGAGCTTTATTTAGTCGTTTAGTAATTGCAATTATTAACATTATACAAAAGAAACAAGAGGGTTAACCTATGCTCCTACTAAAAAAAATGATCTTGTATCTCCCTCTTGTTTTATAGGTGGAGACTCAACTGGTTCTGCTTCTTCAAAGGTGAACAAATCTAATTGTTCAGTCTCGAATGAATTACCGGATGTTTCGCAACCAGTTAATGCACGGACCAGACCTTCATTTTCCCATCCTGTTAAGTTACCCCCAATAGATACTTCACTCACATGAGCATGAGAAGAACTTGGGAATGCTACTCAGGTATTAGTTGTTTTTCATTTTATAACCTTTGAATTTATAACCATATACGCCCGTAAGATCAACAAAGCTCTTATAGGAATAAGTAATTGCAACAGGCGTACCTACTTGAACTTTATCATAAAGCTTTTCAATATCTGCATTATGCATTCTCACGCATCCTTGACTCACGTACTTTCCAATGCTGCTTTCATTTTTGTTGCCATGAATACCGTATGTATCACCATACGTACCGTTAGCATTTAATCCTAACCAACGTTTTCCTAATGGGTTGCGAGGATCGACCCCAGGAATATTTCCTGTATAGTAAGGGCGGTTTTTAATTTTGTTTACCACTTTAAAAAAGCCCCCAGGTGTTTTATTCCACGTTTTCCCCGTAGCTACTGGATCAACGATTTCAATATAACCATTATGAAAATACGCAAGCTTGTTGTAGTATTTGTTAATGATGATTAAATCTTGATTCGCTGGCTTACTTGCTGCTTCTGTTTCCCCCTGATTTACTCCACATAATGCGACCATTAATAATGTAAGAACGGTCATCGATTTCATAAAGATGTTTTTCATGAAAATATCTCTCCTCTTTGTTATATGTTTATATGAAATGAAAAAAGCACCTTCCAAATGGAAAGATGCTTATCGTAACGATTATTTAATAAATAAAGAGGTTAACTTTTCATTACAACAAATTGACCTCTTTTTATCTTTCTTTTCTGTCCCTTAATAGACGGTTATTCTGAGAAATAATAACACTGCTAAAAACGATGGTAGCAACCATACCCAAAATAGAGAAGAACAATAGTGCCACAAAATTATTATTTGAACGCATAAACGACCTCCATTATTTGTGAATTATTAATATTATTTGAAATCCCCCTGTTTTTATTCTCTATTAGGCACTATTTCAGTCCTACTCTTTGCAGAGAAACGTTCTCTAACGAAATGAACTTTTGTTTTGCGTATAACTGCTCATTCGATGCAAATTTCAGCACCTCAAAATACATATAAAAAAGACCACTCATAGAAGAGAGGCCTTTTTGTATTAAAACACTAATTTAAAAACGATCAGAACTATTTTTGTCTTCTTTATACTGTTCCTTGGTTGTAGTAAAATGCATGCCCTTGCAAAAGTTTATTAATTCCTTCTAAATAATACGGAGCACGTCGTTCCACTTGTTCAATATCGACCCATGCAAGTTGGAATATTTCTTTAGGCATCTTGATTTCTTCAGATCCACCTACAATATGTCCTTCAAAAGTAAAGAAGATAGCATGATGGTTCCTTTTTAAATATTTCCCTTCGTTGATGGCTAATATTTTTCCTGGTTCAATTATCAATCCAGTTTCCTCAAATACTTCTCGAATTATAGCTTCGACTAATGACTCACTAGCTTCTACTCTTCCACCTGGAAAAGACCAATGTCCTTCATGATTATCAACCATTAAAATCTGATTGTACTCATTTTTAATGAGGGCATAGACTACTTTTACTTCTTCCATAAAGTATAAATCCTCCTAAGCGTACGGATACAACATATACAAACCCTAACAACTTTATCGCCATTCTAAATTTTTTATTCCTTATTAATTTTCTCTGTATGACGACAAGAAGGGAAAGAGGAACAGCCAAAAAAGCGAGTGCCATTCCCATCTCGTACGACTAGATCTTGCCCACACTTGGGACATTTACGAGGTTCTGGTGTAATATTTTCAAAGATTTCCCGTGCCTTGAAAACGGGATTTACCTCATTAATAAACTTTTGAAGATCCGCCCGATCCAATAAGGTCACATCACATGCAGCTGCAAGCTCTTTTGCTTGTTTCGTAAAATAACTATTAGTCACAACCCACGCCTGATTCGCTTTATAATACGCTTTTGCCCCATACACTTCTTGTACAGCTGAAATACTGACCCGATTTTTAATTCCATATCGTTTAGCTTGAATGACAATTTTTTCTTTGCCTTTCATTACTAAATCAGCCCCAAAGCCACCAGACTTTTTGGTTACTTGAGGTTTATATCCTAGCTGTTGGAAAAGGGCCTGCAAATAAATTTCAAACTGATAACCATCCATTTTATCAATATAGGGCATACCTGATTGGGCTAACTCTTTCATATACCTCCGTTCACGAAGGACACGGTAAGTAAATTGAGAAAGTTTCACTAAAATCATGATAAGAAAGAGGTAAAATACACCTTGAAACACTTTATCCATTCATTGAAAGCTCCTGTTCAGCTTGTTTATTCCGGAGACGTGATGCCACAGGTTGAATGCTTTTTCCATTCTTCTTTAACTCTTCGTTCCAATCTTTCGCTCCCTTTGGAATATCTGCTCTTATTAAATCAGCATTAACGATTTGGTTCATTTTGTCAATAAATTCTTTTCCTCCTTGGTCATTATCGACAGCTAACACCATTTCTTTGATGCCTAAGCCCTCTTTTCGAGCTTCTATATAGGACTGAGCAACGGTTTTAGGCTTTAAACCATTCATACTAATAAGGCGGGTATTCTGCAATTGAGTTTCTTGTATACTCCAATAAGAAAGCAAATCAATTGGACTTTCAAAAAAATGAATTTTATTTGGGCGACCAACGTCAACTGAAAAGCCTGTATGTGGGTTATCGTTCGGTAAGACTTGTTTAAAGGAACCACGCTTATTCCTTATCGAAGCTGTGCCTTGCCGATCCGCCCCAGTTACCTTTCCTTTACCTCCCTGTTCACGCCATTTAAACACGACATTGTTCCGTTTGTCCTGGGCGATTAAATCTTTTTGAAGAAGCCAGTCAACTAACCGAGAATCTATTTTACGTTCTTTTACGAGATAATCCTTTATTTTGCTTTGATCCTTTACTTCTAACTCTTTTGGATAGCGAAAAGGCTCTTTTGATGGTGAAACCGACGGTTGCTCTTGCGACTGAGAAAGCTCTTTATAATCGCCTTTGTTGATATCTAATACAGCTTGTGGAAACGACATCCCATAATACATTCGAGCGAAACTGATCGCTCCATATCCTGTTTCATTCCGGCTGTTCCAAGCGTACATATTTCCTTTAATAAGTAAGCTATCATGTTCCGTATGACGATAGTACTTTCCTTCTTGTACAAAGGTTTCGCCTTTGGCTTCCAGATACGACAACAAATCAACATCTCGTGCTTTCATAATTTCCCCCTCATTGACGTGTTTTCGTTCTCCCACCTAATCCCTCCTTCTCTTTCACCCTATGAAAAAAGAGGGCTTTTCAGCCCTCTCATTTTTTTTCACCTTTTGCTTGTTTTATCGTTCCATTTCTTGTGTCTGGTCCCGTTTCTTTGAAGAAAATGCTCCATTATTCCGTGCAAAAAACTTTGTAAATCCATTTTGCGATTTCTCTTCTTTTTTCTGCTTATCGTGATCCTTTTTCTCTGTGTCTAACGCCTTTTCAAGCTTCGTTAACTTCTCACGTTGAGAATCAGTCAAATTAAGCTCTTTTAATTCCTTCAACACTTCTTTTTTCAATTTGTACACCTTATCAAAGGAATGCTTTTGTTCAAATTCCTTCATTTTGGCCAAACGCTGCTCTTTCTCTTGAGGTGTTTCTTGCTTGAGCTGCTTTTCGACAGGAGCCTTTTCTGCTTCAGCTTCCTTTTTTACTTCTTTAGAAGAATCTTTTTCATCTGATATGCCTAATTGGGCCAGTAAGCTTTGTTTAAATAGCTGCTTATACCGTGTATCTTCGCTAGGCTGCTGCATAACTTCTAGTACTTCTTGTTTGTAATCTTCTTGATATTGCTCCTTTTCTTGTGTTTGTTTTCGTACTTGAAACTGATGAGAGAGTTCATTTTCCATTCCTTTCAATTGGTCAGGGGTGAACTGTTTTTCCTTTAAAGCACTCGATTTTAACATCACGTAATAGTTTTCTGCATTCACACGAGCTAACATACTATTAATATCTTGAGGCTTTTCTTTTTCATGCGCTTGTAAAAACGTAAGATAGCTTGTTTTGAGCTGCGTTTCTCGATCTTTCTCTAAAACAGGATTCACATCATGACTTCTTAAAAAATCAACTGTTGCTTCACTTTTATAGGCTTTTTTTTGCCCTTTTTCATCCGTAGAAACAAGTAAAACCTGCGGTTTTTCCTTTCCTAGAGCTGATTGTGTTAAGTAAACAGCACCAGAAGGGATGTCTTCTAGCTGTTTCTCACTGATGTTTGCCCAATCTGCCTCGATTTTTTCATTTTGTGGGTGCTTCATAAACTTCTTTAATTCTCGTTTATCTGCAATAAGTGTTTTAAATTGGTCATTTGAAAGAGACGTTACTTTTTTCATCATTGTTCCCCCAAGTAATTAGTATTTAGATAATAAATAAATTCCAAGTTGCATGAGAAAAAGCAGAGGAATAAACAACCTCTGCTTCTTTACATTTAATTTTATTAAGTTAAATTTAGATGCTGGCTAAAGTTTGTTACTTTCAAAAGAGGAACCTTTAACTAACTCCCTTATTCCTTACTTGAAGCAACTGATCCAACTTCCTTGTCAGGTAGACCAATTATGTCTGTATGTTTAGGGATATGACCTAATAAACGTAACATAGCTACAATTTGTCCCTTATGGTGGAACTCATGTGTAATTGTATGCATGAGCAATTGTCGAGGGGACTTTCTTATACTATTAACCTCTGGTCTCCAAGCAAGTTTCCCTTCAATAATGTCATCGAAATTATCGCTAAATTGTTGAAATGCAGCATCCACATATGCATCTGCTTGTTCAAAATAACGTTGAATATCCCTTATCTGCATATTACTAATTACTTCTTTTGGTAAAAGAGGCGATTTCGTTTGTAAGAGAACAAAAGAACCTAGCCAAGCATGATAGCAACCTGCAATATGAATCAAAGAATCTCTTACACTCTGAGAACCAAATCCTAGTTCTTTTGTAAAATCGTCTTCATTTAACTCTTTACATTGTGCTAATAAGATTTGACGTGTTTGCTTTACCCATTCATACTCTTGTTTTTCCATACTCTCTACTCCTTTGTTTGAATATTCCCACTTATATTATAATGTTCATTGTACAGCAAATAAGAACAACCAACATTAATAAAAAAGAGAGCTCTTTACGCTCCCTTACCTTTCGAGTTCCTGTTCTTCTTTTTTCTTTTTGACGGTCCCTGTACGTTTTTGGAATTGCATTTGACTGCCCACTTCCATACGGTCTTGAAAAGTAAGAGATTGTTCTTGAACTTGACCATTCATGATCCCCTTCTCGTTTTTAGTCATGATTGAATCAATCTGATGTTCAAGTTTCACGACTTCCTCCTTTGTCATCCATCCATTTTTGATTGCTTGTGTTTTGGTTGAATAATATTTCTCTTCAGCCGTGACACGATCTAGAATACTATCTACATTTTGTGCCGATTCCTGTTGCTGTTTTTGTTTATAATCTTCATATTCTTCTTTCATTTTCTCTTGTACATTTTCAGAAGAAAGAGGATCTGCCTGCTGCTGTTTTTCATCGTTTTTTTCTGTTGACTGATTTTTTTTCGTTCTTTTACCAACGTTTCTTCGATTGTTTCAATAAAGCCAACGGACGTTTCATGTACTTCTTTTAAAAGCTTGGTTTTATCTTCAAAGCTCTTTCCTTTCGTCCAGTGTGACAGGTAACCAAGCGAATACTCACTTGTATCAATGCCAAAATAAGAAGAAACCGTATAAGCTGTCATTTCTGCCTGAAATTCTCTTTCCGCATCCCTATAGTTTGCTCGTGATTCAGTCGTATGCAGCTTGGCATGCGTCATTTCGTGAAGGAGCGTCTTTACATTTTGACGCTCAGAGTTACGAGGATTTAACGCAACCTCCTTCGTTAGTGGATAACACGCGCCTTTTGCGCTGCCTAGTTCTTCTTTAGGTGCAATGATGGAAATACCATTCTTTTCAGCAATGGCTTCCATTCCTTTATAAAGCGCCTTGTAATCCTCCATGTTGCCCTCTAACCAACGATTCGGGAAGATCTTAGGTAAATCACTTGCTTTCGCATTCGTTTGGCTAATATCAAACGTATGGCCGACTGAAAAATACAGTCGGCCTTGAGTGACTTCTTTTTTTCCCTCTTTAACCAGCTTCTTTTCTTGAGGAGTGGCTTTATCAATCGATTTCCATTGCCCTTTTTCATCTTTAAATTTAGGCACCGTTTTGTTTGGCACAAGGATCTTAATACCCTTTTCACCTTTATTGACAGAGAACCCTTTATCTTTCCAAAACTTGAATAATCCAACAGCTTGAGCGCCCCTAAACTGTTTTTGGATAAGAGCCGTGTTTGACATGGAGTATTGATAAAACTTACCCATAAAAGATAAATAGTCTTTTAAATCTTCAACAGAATGAAAATGCTGCTCAACTTTCTTTTCCATTCCTTTCGCTAGCTCTTCAACCTCTTTACGCTTATCTTCGGCTGATTTCTTTGTATAGGCTTTACTCATCTTCTCCCTCCTCTTCTTGATAGGAGATCCCCTTAAGCTCCTCTAATTCTTGTTCATACCAAGGCTCCTCTAAATCTACAAAAAGCTTCTGTGTTTTAATATTCATGGGCACCAACATATTCTCTTGATGCACCACATATTGATGAAACTCTTTCGCTTCTTCTGGACTTAAATTCACCTCTACTTCTTTGTCTTGATATTGCACAATGGCGTGATCCTCTCCTACAGCTTTAATCGAAGCTAACACCAAATCTTTGTTAAAAAACATATTTGATTCCTCCTCTACATTTTTAAAACTATCTTTATATAAATCCATCATTAAGATGGTTGTTTCCCTCTTGATTCTTCTGCATCAACCTTCTTTTGACGTTGATGAGCAATACGCTTCTCAACAGCTTCCTTCGCCACCTTTGTGCTATCTAACTCTTGTAAATCGGTTGTCATCAATCCATCAAAACCGTGATGGAAGAAAAGACCGTTCATATATTCAATTAAAATTTGTGAGTTTTTATCGGCACTGTTCGCCCCAAGACGAATTTTTGTTAATTCATCTTTTAAAACCTGATGTAAGTTGTTGCTAACCACTTCCGAAATATATTGTAATGACCATTCCTTTTCCGTGGTTTCTTGATACTTTTGGCAAATATCCATAATGGCCTCCCCAGGAAAACGAAAATGATGTTCTTCCATATAAGCTTGAATATATTCATCTGTTTTCGTATCTAATGAAATGGTACGTCGATGTTTCTCCATCATTCATAACCCCTTTCAGCGTCTCGATTATGTTCAATATCTTTTTGCAATTGCTCATAATGTTTTTGGTTCTTCCAACTTTCATATTCTGATTTAAACGCTCGTTCCATCTTTTTTAATGCAAAGTGCATGGAGACATTTCGATTAAAATTCGAAGGACGTTTGGATTGTTTTCGACTTTCTATCATTTTTTTAATCTGTTGCTGCTGCTTATTATAATCTTTCATTTCTTTTAAAAAGGTATTGCCCATTCGCTTATAAAGATCATCTATTTTTGTTTGCTTATAATTCTTATATCGTTTCTCATCAACCTTTCCTTCTCCATATGCTTTCTTTAATTCCTCTACTTCTTTATCTAACTTTTTAAGCAATTGTTGATACTCATTGCGATGATACTTTTCAATATATTTTTGACTCAGCGCATCAATAAATGGTTTCATTGGCTTTAATGTTCGGTAGCTATATTGCCACTGTCTTTTATCTTCTGGTAGATGATTATAGATTTGAAGAAACAGTGGTTGAATGTCACGATTCTTCCATCTTAATGAAGAATCCTGCTTCTTTTTCTCGACCATATCCTTTCGTATTAAATCATTTATTTTCTGATGTTGCTCACCTCGATTTATAATTTGATTTACGACTGTTGACTTCATCGCATCCAATGTTTTAGGTTTTCTTTTACCTCGCTCACGAGTAGGTTGTGGTTCTACTGTTGCGATATGAATATGAATGTTCCCTGTATTGTAGTGTATGGCAGCCGACTCATTTAACCTTTCCCTTTTAAGCATTTCCTTCATGGACTGGCGGGTAATATCCATTAATTTTTTCTCATCCACTGTATGAGTATCAGCATCATATAAACCATTTTCTTGGAGCCACGGATTATGAAATGTAATGACATCTTGCTACATAATGCTGTTACTTTTTTGCGCTTTTTCAAACACCTTTTTTAATTGTTTTTTCTCCTCGTCATTCAATTGATTTGACTGTTCGGTAAACAACGAAGATGTCTTATCAGGGTTATCCATATAATCTTGATAAAGAGTAAACAGTTTCTCATGAGTATGCTGTTCTTTTTTCGCATCATCACGATCTACATAATCGACATAATCTTGAAAAGCTTTCTTATCAGATGTAACAAATTTTGTTTTCAACACTACGCCTGGAATAACAGGAGATGTACTCATTCCTCACCTTCTCCCATCATATCTTCAATAAATCCATTGATTGTTTCAATTGCCACTGCACACCTTTCCATCATCTTTATATTTCGATCAATGAGACGTTCTAGCTCTGCTTCACGATCTTTTTGTTCTTGAAAAACAGCCAGTGTTTCAATTTGACCTTTTAAAAATTCTTGCCGAGAAATCTTTTTTTCTTTTGCGATTTTATCAATTTTTTTAAGTGCAACTGGATCAACATATCGAATTTTAATTTCCATTTTATCCGACCTCTCTTTTGTAGTAGTGCTCTTTCCCCTAAAAAGAGAGAAGAGCATAAGGGGTTTTTGCCCCCACCATAGGTGTGGGGCTAGGCAGAGCCTAGCAAAACCGTGGGTACAAGAAAACCTGTTGAATGTGAACCTACTGTTGACCTAAACCCTGCCAAGTGAACCTACTGTGAACATAAAAAATCAGTGGTGTGAACCTACTGTGAACCTCAAAAAAACACATGTTGACCTACTGTTGACATGTGTTTTTTCACTTCATGGCTAAATCTTGTTGCTTTTCATTCAATTTTTGAAGCTTTTCTTGTAAACTTTTTTGTTTATCTTTATAGAGCTGAATGCTTGCATCACTCGATTGAATGGCATCCTTTTTCATCGCAATTTTTGATTCTGTATCGGCTTTTTCCTCCTGTACTTGGTACTTCATATCACGTTGTAACTCGTTCATTTCTTGTTGCGTTTGACGTTTGTGTTTGGCTTCTACTGTGATCGCTTTTTCATAGTTTTTCATTTTCTTTTTGACGAACTGTTTCTCTAAATCATTGACCAAAAGTGCATAATCTTGTTTGGTTTTTGTTCCTTTTCCTTCTTCACTTTTTGTTTTTCGTTGGTCAGAATAGAGCGTTGTAATTAATGCATGAGCATCTATTTCCTCTGTTGAATCTGTTTCTGAATCACTCGTTACGTCATCCACGTTTACCGTTTCTTTTTCTTCATTTTCTTGATACAGATCAAAGGCAAGTGCTTCCCAATTTGAAGATAAATCGCTGATCCTTACCACATAATAACCATCATCTTCATACAATAATTGAACAGGTAATTTTACGCTTGGATTCGCTTTTTCTTGTGCACGGAAGCTTATCTCTTTTTGTTTATATCAAGATGAACAAAACCTTTTTTTACCATTTTTCGAATCATATGATAGTCTATAGCCTTATCTTTTGTAAAAAAAGAATTTTCTGTTACTGTAATCAATATTAAATGTTCCACGAGCTTAATAAACATTCTCTACGTTTGGAATAGAAATTATCTTAATTCAATTCTTAAAAATAGATAATGAACTGCTATTAATTCATTGTCATGTTATCGTCCCTATTTCTATAAAACAACGATTGGTGTCACCAAAACCCTCAAGTTAATCTTTAGTCGCACTTAATAATCATTCTTCCCACTATCAAAACACAAGTTCAACTAAAACTCACACAAGTTCACCATTTATTCACCACGAAACACATTAATATCCACTTAAGTTTAACTTAAGTTAAACTTAAGTTATCTCAGTTCATAAAATAAATCATATATACAAACTCAAAACAGGAATTGTTGATTTTTTGTCGAAATCATATAAAATTAAATGAATAAACGACTGTGAACTGGGTGAATACCTATAGATCTAGCAGGTAAATAACCGTGAATTGGGTGATTATAAGAAAATAATCTGAACGAATGACCGTGAAATGAATGAATCTCTATGAAACTCACAAGTGAATGACTGTGAACTGAGTGAATGTACATAAAATAATGATAAATGGTGGTGGATTAAATGAATAATTCTGAAAGTGCAAATTTCATTGGCGTACCAGAAGCATCTGAATATACCAATATTCCTCCTGAAACATTAAAAAGGTATCTACTTAATCATGAACAGTTTTTAAATTTTAAAAAAGAAGGTAGACGCTATAAAATAAGTATTGAATCACTAGATCTATTAAAAAAAATCCGTGAACTCTATAGTGAGGGATTATTAAAAGAAGATGTAAACGATAATTTGGCAAGTGATGGGCTTCCTATAACTATTACAGTCAAAAATCAAGAAGAAAAAGGTTCTATTTCCATCAACGATGAGCTTACTGAAATAAAAAAGATGTTACAACAACAAGAACAACAGATGACACAGCAGATGCAATTTAATCAAAAGTTAGTAGAAGAGCTACAAAAAGTTAGCCAAACAAATCAAGAACTAAAGCAAATGATAAACAGAAAAGATGCTGAGTTGATAGGAGAACTCAGGAAAGGATTGTCTGAAAGTAAAAAAATGATTGAAGAAGCTTCTGCTAGTGCAGAGTTAGAAAAGAAAAAAACGTGGTGGGAAAAATTAATAGGTAAATAACAGAAAGCTTCTACTATCCCTAGTAGAAGCTTTCTGTTATTTATATGATGTAATTTAGTTATAAAAGCACGAATTATAACACATTTTTAATAAATTGAGGAGGGTTATTTTTTTGACCCTCCTTAATTTTTAAAATGAATTGTATAATAAAATAAATTTATTACAAGAAAAACAGTTCAAAAGAATTCTTTTGAGATATATTACTAATTTTTATTGAATTATAAGATTAATTAACGCTATAATAAAACTAACAAAAATGACCGGAATAGAAAAAAGACTTCAACTGTTTAAGTAGTGCGACCAACACACTTAAACCGTTCCCCCTAATCACGGTAGGGAAAACACTTGTCGAAGTCTCTTGTTAATAGATTTAGTTTTTCTATAAAATAAAACTTATGCTTTTATTTTATATGAAATAGCTATCTATTTCAAGGGCTTAGTTCATCAAAATCAAGACATTGTTTTCCTTTTTCCAGGGAAACAGTGTCTTTTTTTGTTCCTTAAAGGAGAAGATGAACAAATGACAAAAATATTAACCTGCTATTTAAGAGATGTAGACACCTTCAACGGACGGTTTAAATGGTTATGGAAGAACAAATCCATACTTCGGAAAAAGAAAGAAGAGTTTTTAGAAATTATTCGTACCCATTACAAACTGAACCAATCAGCCATACATAAAGAATTTCCTAAAAAAAGAATGGAAATGCTCGATCATGTCATCTATAACCTAGTGGCTACAGGCATCCAAGCCATTCGTTCTGAAACGCTCATGAAGAAATTTGAAGTTTCTAAAAGTACGGTTTCTCGTTTTGTACGTTCGTTAAAAGCGACGCCGTTTGTCCTTGTAGCACGTTACATTAAAGAGGATGCAACAGGTACTCACCCTGATAGCTATGTATTTATTCTTAAAAGCCATAAAAACTTTAATCGGATTTGCGACGAAATCTTTTTTGCCCATGATACAACAGGCATACAAACGGTCCAACAAGAAGAAATGACAACTCCTGTGACGCTTCCTGTGATATATCCAGAAAGTGCGGAAAACGTTGATACACCAAGCTTAAAGGCTGATAAATCACCTGGTGCCTTTATTAACCTTGATTTACCTGTAAATCATATAAATAATCATTTAATGTCTGCTTCACAGTCATTTACCTATATCAAAGGTGTTCCTAAAAAAGTTAATCAAGTCTACTCAGGTAAGTATGGTCATCAATTAAAAGACTTTTATGCTCGCATTCAAAATGCTGCAAAAACGGTCAAAAGAGATACAGAGATTGATATTACCAAAGGGCAAGTACATGAAATTGCGTATACATCTATTATTGGATTAGACAAATACGTACATGAAGCTAATCATAAAGGAAACTCTTTGTCCTTAGATAATATGTGCCAATTACTCTATAAAATTGCGAAAAACCAATTCTATCAGTTGGTGGATCCTAAAAACCAGGATTATTCATCAGTATATCCAACTCATGAGGAAGTTATACATAAAGAAGCGTCATCAACAAACTTGTTTATACCAAAACATATTATCCGTAAAGAAATCGTTCCTGATTGGTTAAAGGCTGAGCAGGATCAAGAGAAGGGTACAAAAAAAGTAGAAATATCGTTAGAACAACAGCTTGAAACAATTCAATTAAAGCAAGACTTAGAACAAGAGCTTACACCAGAAGAGGAATGCTTGCTGCAAGAACACTGCTCTACGTACAGTTCATTAGAAATGGCGGAACTGAAACAAGATTTAGGACAAGCATTAACACCTGAGGAGCAAGACTTATTGCATCAACATGCTAAATTAAAGGAACCAGCTTCTTAATGTTTAAAAATAATTAAAGCATAGCAAGGACTTTCATTATTTCTAACGTATTCAGTGTTTTAAGAGAAGACTTGGCAGGATTTGAACCTGCAAGACGCCAAAGTTGTATAGTGTAATACGACTGGCTGCTCTGCTATTGAGCTACAAGTCCATACTCAAAGTATGCGCATCGTCTCTGTTTATATGTACGATAGGAGAAAATGTAAAAAGTAAAGAAATCCCTTATAAGCTGAATTATTATTAGGATATGTTTATTTAGAACACTGTTCTAAATAATTAATAAATCTATATCTACGCAGGAGGAGAACATTATGCCACATAAAATTACGTTAACTGGATCAGCCACAGGACCACTACGAGAATACGATCGCTATGTTGCCTTTGATATGCGTGAAAAAGGGTCACCATCTGCGCCTAAAGGCTTGAAGAAGAGTACGTTTATTTCGTACACGGTATTTGTTGCAAAGAAGGCTTTTAACAAAACAGGTCTTACGAAAAAAAGTATTATGCAAGAAAAAATCTTAATTCAAGGAGAACCCACATTAGACATTCCGATTGATGAATGCCCTGGTGAAGTAGGCGTAATTTGCTTCCAGATTACTGTTCTCCCGAATAAGAAAGACAAAGAAGGCACTGAATCAAACGATAAAAAAGAGACCAAACAAGAGGCTTCTGCAGCGCAACAAGAAGTTGCTGCTACCAAACAGGAAGAAAAACCGGTAGCTACTTCTCAACCTGCACCAAAAGAAGAAAAGAAAGAAACAAAAGCTGTTCAGCTAGAAGTAAAGCAAGAGCCTACAGAAGCGAAGAAGGCTGAGCCTAAAAAGAATACACTACCGAACCAACCTAAAGGGACACAGGATTTGTTGAACTTTGATGACATTATCGTACCTGAAGAATTCTTAAAGACACGTCCAAATGCTGAAAAAACCCAAAAGGTCATTGATTTTGTGAAACGCACAGGACGCTTAGATGAGCCATTGACGATTGAAAAAGGATCGAATGTCTTAAAAGACGGTTATCGTCGTTATGTTGTAGCCAAAACCGTTAAAATGGATAAAGTTCCGGTTATGTATGAATATCAAAAGTCATAATGTATTTCCTTGAAGATGGCCTATTGCAAGGGGACTGATAAAAATGAGATTGATGAAGGAAAGCGTCATTTATCCATTACCAGAGGAGCAAGACATTGCAAAAATAGAAGCTTCTTTTCGCATCCAATTGCCCAATGCGTATAAAGAATTCTTGAAACAATATACCGGATGTACAGTAATAGATTCTACACCACTAACAATCATCAATAAGAGGTGTCAAATTGAACGTTTTTTAGGCATTATTAAAAACTTTAGTGAGCATCCTTATGGTGTGTATGATATTGGTTGCTGCGAAACTTCCTTAGGAGAACAAGGACGGAATTTTTATGATGAAGACCTTATCGGATCTGAATTAATTCCAATTGCGAAGCTAGCATGGGGAGATTACTTATGTTTAAACTTTCACTATGATAAAAACAATCCGTCTGTTGATTTTCTAGATTACGAAGAATCATATGAGTGTGATCCAGCTACATCAAAAGTGGCTGAGAACTTTCAAGAGTTTTTGAGTATGTTATTATCTAAGGATACGAAATAGCAGAAAATGCTATTTTGCAATGAGATCATCTACTCATTTTGATTTTCAATCATAAAAGAGGAAGTGTCGACATGAAAAAATGGCTTTGGATCATGTTATCCTTTGGAGTAATTTTTCTCGTATTTATGATGAATTACTTCTTGGATAAAAACGAGCAACAGCCAAACATGATACGTAACGTCTCACTTACGACCAGCACATCTCCTAATAAACAAAACATTGTTGAAGTAAAAAAGATGTATAAACAAACCACTGATTACTTTGATTATGAGCAAAAACAAAAGGCTGATTCTCTTAGAATGTACTACGGACAACCCGGAAGCACTCTTAACCAATATAAAGAGCTTCAAGGAATTCAACCTTCTATGATTCATGATGTGAATGTGCATTGGAAAAGTGAGCAACATGTCATTATCAACATTATGAAAACGAATCACCAACACAAAAACAAGGTATACAAACGATTTAACTATAACCTTAGCGAAATGTAGGCTTCGGATCTATGGTTTTACGTGTCTTCATCGTGAGTCTTATGTGTGGTCTTACAATAGGAATAGTTGCTATCATTAGCTTTTTTATGGTGGTTTTCCGCCAGGATAAGCGAAGTTTACACGATTCGATGGCAGCTACCTATGTGAAACGTGTAGATCCTACCAAAGTAGACAGCTCTAAACTTATTTAAAGCTTTTTTTAAAAGAGCAATGTTATATATTTAATAACCCTATTATTTCTACTCTTTTACATTTCAAAAAGGAGAAACTTATATGAAAAAGTCAACACCTTGTCCGGCCATTTTCCTGTTGTTGAAAAGGTACCAACTATGATTGTATTTATGGCTTTTTGTTACCCTGTGTATGCCTTATATGAAGCTTATAATGCCGTTATTATCTTTGATAAGGAAAATTTACAACTTAAACAAACTAATTAATCTTTTATCTCTTTTCTATGAATATGTCTTTAGTAATATCAATACTAGAGACATGTATTTTATTATTAGTGGATAAATTTAAAATATTTTATATTTTTTACCTTCATCTTCAATCATGTTATCATCATCTGAGGAGCTATTTAGATAGATAAAGTGTTAATTTACAAGAAGGGGAGAAATATAAAGTGGATCAAGTAACAAAACCAGCAGGATTTTGGATACGCCTATTAGGAAATCTGTTAGATGGCATTATTGTAAGTATTCCTTTGGGGCTTATTGGCTTTCTTATTACAGGAGACTTTGATCGTGAAGATCCCATTACATCACTCATAGGTTTCATCTATGCGGTTGCTGTACCTATTTTATGGTATGGATATACTATAGGGAAACGAATTGTTGGGGTTAGAATTGTCAAAATAAATGGAAAGAAACTTGGAATCGGAGCAATGCTACTAAGAGTTCTTGTGGCCGGCATTGTTTATGGCCTTACATTAGGTATTGCGTTAATTGTGAGTGTGTTCATGGTGGTTTTCCGTAAGGATAAAAGAAGTCTGCATGACATGATGGCAGGGACGTATGTTACATATTCAAAGCCCGGTGAAATAGAGGATAAACAAGCATTTATAGATTAATACTTAATCAACAATGCCGAATACCTTCTATTTCTAATCTACTATTGGGGACTATTCAAACCTCCTACACATTAAGGTGTAGGAGGTTTTTCTGTGTAGCAACTACCAGTTTTGAGTAAAATAGCTACACATCAGAAAGTTTCTTGAAATATGAAAAGGTTAACCGTAGATTATTGAACATACTTATTACTTTCTTTTTTCACTATCCATGCAAGTAACTCTTTTTCTTTGTCATTTAAATGTCGATCTAAACATTTCTCAAAATCAGAAACTAATTCTCCAAAACGAGGGCTATTTTCCATCTACATTCCTCCTATGTCACAAGTATAAAAAGGTACATTTAATATATCTCTATTTCCTTATTTTTCGTTACCGAAATCATTTTCATTTTCCAAACGTTTTTAATCATATTTAGAACAAAGACCGCCCATTATGTATCAGTTTATAAGGCGGTCTTAACTGTATTCATGCTATATGTTTATGACCAAAATATCGACACTATTCTAAAAAGACGTCAGGTGAAAAAGGCAATGGCTAAAATTGCTGCGACACAAGCTAAATAGATATTTCCACTCCAGTCCCTCTTTTCTTTTTCATTCACCGCATAGCTATTATAAGAACCTTCAATCGGATCTATTTTTAGTTTTCGTTGTATCTCGAATTCTTCATCTAAAATCAAGTCTAATTCCTCCATTGTTTGATAATTGTAAGGTAGGAATCTCCCTTGTTCGTCTCTTAATCGGTTGCTGACGTCTTTGTAACCCGCGCTGTCTTCTCATTGGTGGAAGACTGTCGGTCGGGTTGAGTAGTAGTTCCTGACACTGATTGGCCATCTGTTGGTGTTCCAAGTAACGTAGAAGTGTTTGTAAGCGTTCCTTTTCGCTCAAGATCATCATGTTCTCCTCCTCCTTTCTTTTCGATGTTGGGCTCTTGTTCCATCCATAATGGGTGGGAAGAAGGCTGCCACGGAGATGAGGGAAGAGGAACGTCTCTCATTTTATACTGATTCATTAACGCTAAGAAAACAGGATTGTGCGCTGCAGTAAAAAGTGCACACCTTATAATTTGATTTCGGTCTAACTCGGTAGCCTGAAAAAGGCTATCTACATATGTACGGTAAATAGAATGATACCGCACAGTCGGTCGATAGGTGTCTACTTGATTTTGGGCCTTCTTATTTTTCTTCATACGCGTTTTTCTCTTTCAAACTGACCTCTAACATCTGTTTGCCTTCTACCGTTAAGTAGACGTCTTTTCGACTTAATAACGAGATTGCTAATTCTTTTGTCATTTGATTCGCTCCATTCCTGATGATTATCCTGACGTCTTGAGGTGACGTCTTACTAAATGATATGAACGATAACTTGTCCACTATTCCGATATTTTCTTCAAAAGTGTATGAAACTTCGAATTCTTGGACAAGACTGATACTAAAAAGGTGATTATATATGTTTGGGTTAGGTAAGCAACGTAGTAAATTAGGAAAATGGTTAGATCAAAGAGGAATTTCGCAACAATGGTTAGCGAGTACTTCAAAGGTTAGTAGATCCACTGTTAGCGAACTTTGTAAGAGAAATGTAGAACATGCACCTACACAGCGAACTATGACCAAAATACTCAAAGCTTTAAGGAAAATAGATCCAAATTTAAAGGCACATGATTTTTTTGATATGTAGATAGAAAATATTATAATTCTCTTGGAAACAATGCATAAATTTATCGACTTTAACGTAGCAGAAAAGCCTACTTGGTCTTATACAAGTAGGCTTTTCATGTTCATTGTGAATAAAGTTAGATAGATAATGAGAGAAATTTCTTTCTGTTTAGTTGGTGAGAAAAATATTTAAGGTGGTCAAAATCATCCTGAGAAATAGTTGATTGTTGATTCAAAGTGTTTTTTACATCTACTAATATACATAGGTCGTGTAATTCATGGTCAGTGAAGATACCTTGCAGAAGATTTAATCGGAATAATAAGGGGAGATTATCGGAGAGTTGAGTTCCACCTTCAGCGAAAAAAATTTGTCGCCATAAATGTCCATAATGTGAATTATCAGAAGTAAAATAAGTTTTATAAAAATAATCATATTCCATGTTTCATTTTCAATCAAAAGGGTACATTATTATGTTGGAGTGGAATTTTAAAAGAAACAGTCTTTTTAGATCTGTTTCTTTTTTTATTTAAGATTATAAAACGAATAATGAATAGCAAATTGAGCAAACTACCCAAGATGTTACTAAATATCGACTCATACAACTAAATTTTGCAACAGAAAAAACTACCTCTTTTGACTGGGAAGAGATAGGTTTTTCTGTTTTTAAGCTGTATATGACATACAATCGTAGTTACTATAATGTACGTTATAGTAACTACAAGCTAAAAGCCATTTTTGTTAAGATAAAATTCATATCTATTAATAAATTAGTGAATATTATCCATGAGGTGATAATATGGATAAGAATAAGTTAAAACTCACATCTTCCGAAATAGGGACACTATGGGGAGAGTATGTAAACGGAACAATGACAGATGTAGTAAATCAATATATGTTCTCTATTATTGAAGACGAGTCAATAAAGGCCGTTTTTGAAGATGCTATTAAGACCTTCGCAAACCAAAAGAAACAAATTGTAGCTTTTATAGAAAACGAAGGGTTTCCAGTTCCAATTGGATTTACTGAGTTTGACCTCAATAAAGGTACTAAAAAATTATTTACTGATATATTCTGCTTGAATTATTTACATATCATGACATTACATGGCTTGCTAGGACATACAACCTCATTAGGTGTTTCTGTCAGAGAAGACTTACGTTACTTCTACGATACATGTGATAATGAGGCAAAAAGGATGTATCATCAAACGATTGAATTATTACTTGAAAAAGGGGAGTTTCAGAGGGACCCTTATTTTTATCCTGCTAAAAACCCTGAATATATTTCTAGCCAGGATTTTTTAGATGGATTTTTCGGAAAAGGCAGACGCTTAACGGCACTAGAAATCATAAGTATTTCCTTCAACCTTAAGAAAAGCATTATGGCTAAAACTCTTTCTATTGGATTTAGTCAGGTCTCTCAATCAAAAGAAGTAAGGGGATTTTTAGAGGATTCTGAGAAAACAGCTGATGAACAAATACAATCCTTTTCAAAAATAATGCACGCGGATAATTTACCAGTTCCTAAATCGTGGGAGACAGAAGTAACAACTTCAACAGACGCTCCTTTTTCTGATAAATTAATGATGTATCATATTGGTTTCTTGTTCCAAGCTGCACAAGCGTATCATGGAACAGGTTTAGCATCAGCCATGCGAACAGATCTTGTAGCTGCTTATGAAGGCGTTATTCTAAAGAATTTAATGGTAACAAAAAAATGGTTTAATATTATGATGAAAAATAAATGGTTAGAACAGCCACCACTTGCTCCTAATAGAAAAGAAATTGCAAAAGAAAAATGATAAAGAAATGAATACAAACGAATCTATTCAGCAAACTAATCAAGATGCAATAGAGCATCAACTGAACATCTATATTTTAACGACTGGAAAAAACTACCTCTTTCTCGATGGTGGTTTTTTCCCTTTTTAAGCTGTATAAAGTCTACAAACTTAGTTAACATAGAGCACTTTATAAGCGCAAAAAAAGGCCTGAGTCATTTAGAAACGGGTCCTTTTTGATTTGAGTATATAAATTCTTTTACTTCTACAATTGAGAGACCTAATTGATAAGCTTCTTTTATAAGACTTATCCATTCCTGATCAAGCCTACTATCTTCTTTTCTTAGCACTCACGATTCCTCCAACTTTCCTAATCGGAATTAATTAGGCTCTAACATTTAATAACAAGCCATTAGAAATTGATACTATTAAATAAAGAAGTAGAAGAGATGGCTAAAAAACGAATTGAAATCCATAAAAAGCGAATGAAGTTATCTGAAGAGTTGGAAAGTAACTGGGATAATAAAGAACTCCAAGATAGAATCATCGAGTTAGAGGAAGAAAGCCAAAAACTCAAGAAAAAAATTGAAGATTTACAGGCTAACTTTTAAGTATTCTTTCAGGGTGCTTTTTTAGATGGGTTCTGGAAAGATATGTGTTATACAGTAGAAAAGAGGTGACCTGTTAATCTTTGGCGAATTAAGGAGAGGAAACAAGTAGAGAAGGAGGACTTAATAGTGAAAGAATTAGTCATTAATGATGTTGTATTTGATGTAAAATACCTTACTACGTCTACAGCCAGCAAAGAAGAAGTGGGCCTTGAAAAAAGAATTATTAATAATGGAAAAATGACTAAGGGAAGAGATCAAATTAAGTTTTCATTTTCTGTTTTGGGTAAACAAGATTATCAATTATATGATACCTTTTTTGAGAATACTCATTATACTGTTGTGATCCCTGAAACGAGTGAAATATTTATAACTCATAGTGTTTCGCATAGTACATTTTATCAAGGAGCTGAAGTAACAGATAACACAGAAGTGGTATTTAAAGTTACACTTACCAAATAAAGTGATTACCTATGTTTAAGCTCACGCTCTAACATTTTTTAAAGAACTTGCTTAAGATTAAAATCCAGTTTGATTAAGTTCTATTTATTAGAAACACTTGTATGCCTACAATGTTTTTCTAAGGGGAGATCTCAGTGAATAAGTGTAGTGGTTTTGCAATAATTTGTTTAAATAATAAAGATGAATTATTAATGGTCTCCCAAGAGAAACCCAACACACCAAAGCGTTGGTCTGTTCCTTCTGGTGCTATTGAAGACTATGAAAGGATTGAAGATTGTTGTGTTCGAGAAATGTGGAATCAAACAGGTTATCAAGTAGAGATAGTAAAAAAGATACAAGAGAATAGGGCAACTACCTATAATGTTGAAGTTCACATGACCTATTTTGAAGTTAAGGTATTAGCTGGAGAGAAGAAAGTTCAGATCGTAGATTCATATTGCTGGCAACCGATATCTAAAATTAATCATTTGTACATGTTATTTGAAGATGAACGTGAGGTTGTATTAAATTATATAAAAAAGAAAAAACAGTTCATTTAATCTTGCTCAAGTATATTGTTTTACCTCTATACACATGTATGGAGATTCGTTGTCTTTTGGAACAACTACAAAAATATATAGAGGGCAGGTCAAATAATTGATTAATACAACCATTAATTTAATGAGAATTGTCATGAATACTACTATGAGGAATAACTTAATCTTTATAAATCATTACCTCAAATCGAGGGACATTTTTTTATCTAGATCTAAGACACCATAAAAAATCCCCTCCATCGTAGGGAGAATAGGTTGCTTTCTTTTATTTGTCTACTATGGAGGGAACATTCCCTCTTTTAAAATATTGTTTTTATAGCTAGATACACTGCAACAATCGATGCAACGACTATAGTTCATATTTTTCTCCAATATAAGTAATATACAAAAATCATTTTAAGAAAATACTTTAAATATTACTCAAGAATAGTGGATGTTTATGTGCAAATTAATAACTTGCAAAAGAGATATTTTTTATATTCCCAATAAATTTTATATTCAAAAAATCTCGTTGACAAATCGATTAGATAGATATAATATTGCATGTAATCAAATAATAATAAGCAAAGATTGGAAATATTAGAAGGATATATAAACTTGTCAGAGAGCCGGTGGTTGGTGAGAATCGGTAGTTATTACCTTTGAACTCATCCAAGAGCTACTCCCTGAACATTATAAGTAGGGGATGTCGGTTTTCTACCGTTATGAAGATAGGTGGTGATAGCTGCCGAAAATGAGTGGGTTAATTATGTAATGATTAATCAATTAGAGTGGTACCGCGAGCAACGCCTCGTCTCTATATTTTTATAGAGGCGGGGCTTTTTTTATACATTAATATGACAAAGGAGTGTTTCTGAAATGACGAGAAAAATTTGGATGTTTGATACGACTTTAAGAGATGGCGAGCAAGTTCCAGGGGCTAAGCTGAATCTGTATGAAAAACTAGAAGTAGCGCAGCAACTAAAGAAGATGAAAGTTGATATTATCGAAGCTGGTTTTCCTTCGTCTTCAGCTGGTGATTTTAATGCTGTGAAAGAAATTGCTATGAAAATAGGAAATACAGAAGACATGATCATCACAGCGTTAGCAAGAGCAGTAAAGGCTGATATTGATGCTGTTTATAATAGTGTGAAATATGCTAAAAAACCGTTAATCCATATAGTTTTAGGCGCTTCAGACATTCATGTGGAAAAGAAGTTTGGGAAATCGAAAAGTCAAATTTTAGATCTCGGCGTTGATGCAGTAAAATATGCAAAAACATTTTTACCAGATGTACAATATTCAACGGAGGATGCGTCTCGCTCCGATTTTGAATATTTATGGGCAACGATTGAAGCCGTTGTAAAGGCAGGGGCTACCATTATTAATGTACCCGATACAGTTGGCTATGCCGAGCCGGAAGAGTTTGGTGAACTAATCTTTAAAATAAATGATCGCTTGAAAAATTTGAATGATAAAGTGCTTTTAAGTGTCCATTGTCATAATGATCTTGGTATGGCAACAGCGAATACGTTAGCTGCAATAAAAAATGGGGCAGATAAGGTTGAATGTACGATAAATGGCATTGGTGAACGTGCAGGTAATGCTGCACTAGAAGAGGTTGTTATGGCAATTAATACGCGTTCATCAATTTATAACGCGTACACAAATATTAATACAAAAGAAATCATGAATACATCTAGGTTAGTAAGTAGTTTAATGGGACTTGAAGTACAAGTAAATAAAGCCATTACAGGTGATAATGCTTTTGCTCATTCTTCAGGTATACACCAAGACGGTTTATTAAAAGCAAGAGATGCTTACGAAATCATTAGTCCAATTGAAGTTGGTTTAGATGATATGGAACTTGTTTTAACCGCCCGTTCTGGACGTCATGCGGTGAAAAACGCGCTTGAGTCATTAGGTTTTAATGAGATGACTAATATACAATTTGAAGGGGTATTTGAAGATTTTCTTGAATTGGCAGATGCAAAAAAGGAAGTATATAATCATGATTTATATGTCATCGTTGAGAACTATTATGCAAAAAATGATATTCATAATCAGGATATGACGCATTATAGCGATCACTTTTATGAACTAATGGACTTGCAAGTGATTAGTAATACAAATTTCCCGTCTGCAAGTGTGAAGATTAAAAAGGGCGATCAAATATTGAAAAACAGTGCAGTCGGGTCTGGCCCGATTGATGCTTTGTATTCTGCTATTACAGAAATTAGTGATTTAGATATTAAATTGATTGAATATAATATTAGCAGTGTATCAAGAGGTAAGGAAGCATTAGGGAAAGTGAAGATTCAAGTGGAATACAGAGGAGAAAAGTATGTTGCCAAAGCGACAGATACGGATATTATGAAAGCAAGTGCATTTGCGTATATCAATGCTGTAAACAGTATTGTGGTTGATACTTTACTTCCGATTGAATAGATAAAAGGTAATATTTAAGGGAATGTGCTTAGTTTGTTTGGGTAATTACTTCGGTCGACTTACATCGTTAACAGAAGGAGAAAAGGGATTAAATTATTGGTTAGATAGTTTTGCAGATGATTTTTCCTGAGTTTCTAAGTGGAAAAATAAAATAAATACCAATCTATATAAAGATGGTATATGGGTAGCTGAATATAAACGAATTCGAATTGTCGCCTTTAAGAAAAAGTAGGGATTTATTAATTAGGAGGTCTACCATATGGAAGGGAATATTGCCCGCAATCGGGCTGAATTAGCAGGGAAGTTAACAAACGTATTAGATTCCCGGTCACTAACATACTCCCATAAAAGGCTTGCAAGTATACTTAAGGAAGGTATGAAGGTTCTTGATTTAGGATGTGGAACAGGAGCAATTACACGTGGAATAGCAGAATCAGTAGGTCCAAAGGGGTGGGTCGTAGGAATCGATAGCAATCCCAATCTAATCGAAAAAGCTCGTCAAAATCATGGTAAAACTCCAGGATTAACTTTTGAAACAGGTGATATCTTTAATCTTACCTATGAAGGAGAATTTGATATTGTTACCTGTGCTAGGGTGTTAATATGGCTGTCCGACCCTTTGAAAGCATTGCAAATGATGAAATCTGCTGCCAAAATTGGTGGTCGTATTTTGGTCGTAGACTATAATCATGAAAAGATATCATGGGAACCGGCCCCTCCTTCAAGTATGACTTCTTTCTATTCTACATATTTGAAATGGCGTTCTGACGCAGGTATGAATAATGCAATTGCTGATGACCTTACTAATATGTTTCGGGAAATTGGTATTCAAGACATCATTATAACCCCTCAACACGAGGTATCTAACCGAACAGATTCTAATTTTAATACAAATATTGGGATATGGGCAGATACTGCTTCAAGTAGAGGAATTCAAATGGAAAGGGATGGGTATATTACTGAAATAGAATATATAACGGCGGAAAAAGAATATCGCGAATGGATGACTAAAGAGGCTCAATCTTTAACAATGTATATGTTAGCTGTAGAGGGTGTAAGAACTTTGTAAATGTATCTCTCATAAAACCTCCAATTTATATTAATAGATTGGAGGTTTTAGCTACCTATAAAATCTATTTCTCGGAAATAATATACGAAAAGGATCTTTATGGAAAAATAAATAAGTACCTTGATAAAATAGGAGTACTTTTACGTATTTATTTCTTCTTTACCCTAAAGTAATTCTTTCTTTAACTTGTCAAAATCTCTTTTAGCTACTTTTTCAATCTTATCAAATAATTCATCACCTTTGATTAATCCTTTTTCTTCTAGTATTTCTTCTAAAGCTTTAAATCTTACTCTAGATAAAACAACCTCATTTACGGCATTAACCATCAACTTCTGATCTTGTGTAAGTTCTTTTTCTTTGGCTGGTTCTTGTTGTAACTTAATTCTAAATACGATTTTTGTGTCATCTGTTATCTCTGCTGCTTGATAAAAAGTACTGTGTGAAATATTTTTCATTTTAAGTTTCTCATTTGTATCAACAATAGTAAGTTCAAAATCGGGGCTCTCGAAAAATAAGTCATATAAGTTATAATCTTTTTTTCCTATAATCGAAAATGCAAAACCAATCTTTTTTAGCTGCTCACCTGTAGTGGAATGTGTAATTGTTTTTTCTTCGAAATTTTCAACGTTAAATTCAACATTATTGATAATTAATTGTTTCAATTCAACCACCTCTTTATCTATATGAATACGACGAGTCTTAAAAGATTCCCTGTTTTCTCAAAATAAAAAAGGAAACTGATGAATCAGTATCCTTAAAGAATTATTTAGAAAACCTTGCGCTTGGTAGGATAATTAATGAAGGTTGGTTGTAACGTCATATTCAAAGAAAAAAATTATACTGTTTTGTGGTTATATAACAATGGTACATATGAAATCAAGGAATAAGATTCATTAGGAAAAGTTAAATTAGTATCAGTTTCTAATTTTAAAGTGCTTAAAAAAACATCAGTTTTTTCTAATCCGATGTTTTTTAAGTATTTATACATTTAGTTTAAAGCGTTAGAAAAGATAGATTTTCACGAATGAGTTGTTAACTTTCGTAAATTTTGAAGGGTAACAAAACCTGCTTTAGTTCCATTACCAACTAGAACTAAAGCAGTACACACTCCAAATGTTGCTAGATTTGAATGAGCAATCAACTGGGCAGAACAAAAACGAATATTACTTCTTGCAAGCTCAACGGCTTTTACCTCATATTTAAAATCACTAACTTTACGATTACCATACGAGTGTCTCGTTCTAGGTAGATCTCCTCCGTAATCTAAAAACATGTTAGTTGAACTAGAATAAGATTTCATATGCAAATTTATAAGCTTGTCCAAATCTTGACTACACTTAATTGTTTTTTTATCTAAAAGTCCATAATTATTACCTAGATCAATTAATTCTTTCCTTTTTTTTGCAATACACTTTCGTAAGTCCTTTATTTGACCTACTGAATTGATTACCATTGACATAGCTTTTTCTCACCTCATCGCAATTTTTCAGTTTCTAGGAAATTTAGTAGGTCTATAATAAAAAGATAGAGCCAATAAAAAATATTATGAGCAATATAAGATAGAATGAAAACGGTTTCTACAAAAGATATCAAAAAATTACAAGAAAATACAAAAATCATAGACATTAATGAGCTATCCCATTCGAAAAAGTATACTTTTTCGAATGGGATAGCTGTTTTTTAAGTCATTTTTTCACAGTCTAAAAGGTGTACTTTTTGGGACTATCTATATTGGACAACCTTAATCATAAATTAACTATACATAGTTAAGGGGATTCTGGTGCATAAGTGTTGAAGTGTTGTTACTGAGAAGCTACCAGAAGAAAATATTCTTTATTTCGCGGGTCATTGTCCATTCATTGCAATTCTGAGCGTTTCTCATAATACTGTTTTTAGTGAAGGAGTTGAGAAGATTGAAAAAAATCATATACTGGATTATTTTTATTTTGTTGATTTTAGCTTATGTGACTGACGTAGAAAACATTGACTTAAAGGATTTATTCTCTTCATCACAAGAGAGTAACACATCCTATGATAGATAAAGTGATTTATTTTCCGACTGATAAATACTCTAAAACTGCAGCACATATTGAACATACCATTAATAAAGGTAAGTCAGCTATTTGTACAATTAATCCTTATGGGGCAGAAGAGAACAGAAGCCAATCTTTAAAGAGGCTTCCTACTAAGTAAGGTTATGATAGAGATGAATTTTCAATGACATTTTGTGATGAAGGAGGAACAGGTGCAGAAATTGAGTATGGTAAGCCTGCTGATAATCGGAGCGCAGGTTCTTTGATATCTTATCAAGTCGATCAATTGCCGAGTGGAACAAAGGTTTTAATTCAGATAAAATAAAAAGAACAGGTATTGTAAGGGAATTAGATAAATTGGGATGTGTGAAAATTCAATATGAATTATGTAAAGCTTTTGGGATAGAAAATAATACAACACATTTAAAGCTACTTGTTACGGGAGGGTTTGTACAGGTACAGGAGAAATTAAATGATCAAACATTCTTATTCTCGAAGAAGAATTGAAAAGAAGGGCTCTACCCTTCATTACTAAAACAGATAGGAGTAATTAATTCAGAATTACGCTTCTATCTGTTTTTCCTTTTTTACAACCCACATCAGGAATTCCTTTTCTTGATTAGTTAGCTTTCTATTTAAGGATTGTTCAAACTGTAAAACTAACTCTATAAAGCGCTGCATGTTATCCATTTATGCTATAACTCAACTCCTTGAGTTTATCTTTAAGTATAGAATAAGGTTAAGTTTTTTATTTTGTCAAATTTTGTTGTGTCTTAATACTATAATTTATGAAGATGCATAAAGAAGCCATTATAAAGATATTTCAACTAGACGATTAGCTCTTTTCTTTGGATGTTATATTGAGGTTAACTATGAGAAGGAATGGAAGAGATATAAGCGTGAATTAACTTTTGTAGATCAAGTAATCTGGACCATCAAAGATTTATTTTGGAAATGAAACATGTTGATTTAAAGTAAATAGCGATTAATGGAATCTCATCATAAAACATACATACATAGATAGAACTGAATTAGATAAAAAGAGAGTAAACCATCTTTTTTATTTGTTTGCTCTGGGAGAAAGTCTTAATCATAGATAGGTGGTTCTGAGGCAAAAGTACTAAAATGTTGAAAAAGCACCCCTGAACGGGTGCTGTGAATTAAAGTAGTTCATCGTTCTGGTTTTTTAGGTACTTGCTTTCTAACTCTAATTGTTTCATTCGTCGTTGCAATCCTAAGTTCTCTAAGTCCTGTTCTAATTCAGAAGATAAATCAGTTTGTTCTTTAGCATTCTCCATTTGTTCTCTAGTAGTTGCCAACTTCTTTTGTTCTTTTGAATTCATATTAACAGCCCCTTTCTTATGACTTGCTAGATTCGACATAGCAGATGAAATATCCTGTAAAAAGCCATTTACCTAGAAATGCAACAGCAGCACAATACAAAAAAACATCCGTTTAGATAGGATGTTTTTATTCTACTCTTATTTCATTTTCATCTTTGTAGCCTGCTCCTGGCGAGCTTCAATTTTTTCTTCAATCTTTTCCATGACCTTTTTATCTTCTAGTATTTTATGTCTGTTTTCATTGACTAGGTTTTGAAAAGAGGGTTTTAACTTTCTCATAGTGGCACTTCTTTCTTACTGTTTAATTTAGTCCGTATACAAGTATGATTATAACGGTTAAATGGAAAAAAGCAATTATTTGCTATCAATATCCCTATGTGTTAAACTATATTTAACTTGTTTTTGTTCGGTATAAGATTGAGAGAAGAAAAAATCTTAAACAGAAGTTTTTATCTTGAAATAGTATGATTGAGCAAGAGAGGTAATACATTTGTGGAGCATTCCACAGCAGGAGGCAACATTATGACACAAGGTACAGTAAAATGGTTTAATGCAGACAAAGGTTTCGGTTTCATTGAAATCGAAGGCGGAGACGATGTATTCGTTCATTTCAGTGCTATTCAAGGTGAAGGTTTCAAATCATTAGAAGAAGGTCAAAAAGTGACTTTTGATATCGAGCAAGGTCAACGTGGAGCACAAGCTGCTAACGTTCACAAAGCATAATTAAAAGTGATAACAAAAAGGACTCCTTATGAAGGAGTCCTTTTTTTATGGTCTTATAATTAAAAAACCATGATTTATCTACTATTAGTTCAATAGAAAACCCAGGCTTTAAAAAAAGCATGGGTTTTAGACAAGACGATCGATACAAGGTATAACTAGTTATAACATACATTAGAAATAGAAAGCAAATGCAAATAAATTAACTATATTTTCAATTAAATAATATAGTAGTAATTTTTAATCTATGTGATAGCGTTGGTATAAATTATCTTCGATGAGGATTAAGGGGGATTTTATTAATAAGTCGTTCTCCAGCTTTCATATAATTTCCACACAAAGGGCATTTTTGGTGATTGTCGTAAGAGAAATCCTTTCTCATCCAGCCCTTACAATCTTCTACTGTACATTCCCAAACCTCTGTTTGTTCTTGGGCTAAAGGTTCTTGATTTCTTTTGCCGTAATAATACATACTAACATCACTACTCCTCTTACTATAGTATACCTTATAAAGGAGTAATGAATCATTTATATGCATTGGTAGTTTTTACAGCTTTATTTTTATAAATTCAAGAATCAAAATATGTATTAAGTATATCTTGTCCCCATAGAAAAAACACCTCCAAGTGATTGTTAGGTCGTATATACCCTTTTTTTAACTTAAAGGTGTTTCTTATTTGTCTCACTATTAGGGGGCAGTCCCTCTTCTGCGACAAGGGTTCTTTTTTGTGATGTTTACCGGAAAGAGGTATTATGTTAACTATAATTGTATATCTTATACACCTTAAAAACAGAAAAAACTACCTTATGTGAGTAAGATAGTTCTTCTGGTGAATGCTCTAAATAGATGTATTTGACACCTTATAGTGTCTTGGGTAGTTTGCTCACGATATTTGATATTATTCAAGGTAGACAAGTTAAATATAACAAAAGGAATAGGCGGAATATTTTAATAATTACTTTACTTTGTAATCGTTTTCATATATACTAAGGATAGGTTGGATGGCATGAGTGGCTGTCATAGTATTTAGCGTAGGTGGGGCTGATACGAGGGAACAGGGCATAGAAGAAATGTCCTTTTTATTTTTGTACAAAAAAAATATTCGATTATCTATGTCAGAAATCATAACAAAGTTATAGTTTTTTTATATCAATTTTTAGTAGTATAAAGATAGTTGATTGAAGATTCTGAAGAAATCTTTTTTGTATAAAGACAGCGTTCAATTGATTGAGCGCTGTCTTTGTGCGGTTTCCTATAAAATCCATTATGGTAACTAGACTTGTATATATTCTAAAAAAAAATTAGGCTTTTTCACTGTGTTTATCTTTTGTACCAAAGTAATTTGTCCCAATAACTCCTGTAATAATGATAATTGCCCCAACTAGATGATAAAGGTGAAATTGTTCTTTTAAAAAAATTACTCCTGCTAAGATTGTAATGAGTGTAGCAAAATTACTGAAGACACTCATTTTAGATGCTTCTATTTTTGATAAGGCGTAATTAGA
>NZ_JBHZOZ010000023.1:0-39408 GCF_042787865.1 Priestia sp. YIM B13486
TGGGCTATCGCCAAGCGGTAAGGCAACGGATTTTGATTCCGTCATGCGTTGGTTCGAATCCAGCTAGCCCAGCCATATATGCGGAAGTAGTTCAGTGGTAGAACACCACCTTGCCAAGGTGGGGGTCGCGAGTTCGAACCTCGTCTTCCGCTCCAATTTTAATAAAGTTATTTAGTCTTGAGTAAATGGCGGCATAGCCAAGTGGTAAGGCAGAGGTCTGCAAAACCTTTATCACCGGTTCAAATCCGGTTGCCGCCTCCATTTATTTACAAGCTGCCGGGGTGGTGGAATTGGCAGACACACAGGACTTAAAATCCTGCGGTAGGTGACTACCGTGCCGGTTCAAGTCCGGCCCTCGGCACCATTTATAATTTTAACTTGCCTTTTTTATTTTGCCGATGTGGCGGAATTGGCAGACGCGCACGACTCAAAATCGTGTTCCTTCGGGAGTGTCGGTTCGACCCCGACCATCGGTACTTTAGCTTTACTTGACAGGATGATTCCTGTTTTTATTTTTACTTATCGGTCGACAAATTTTGATAATATTTGCGGGTGTAGTTTAGTGGTAAAACCTCAGCCTTCCAAGCTGATGTCGTGAGTTCGATTCTCATCACCCGCTCCATACATATTGTTATCACAACGCAGTGTCTCGCTTTCAAAGCTGAGATGTTGCGTTTTTTATTTTTAGCGTAAATATAGCGTCTATCTTGAAAAGATAGACGCTATATTTACGTACATCAGTTAATGACTTGATAGGTTGCTGCGCCGCCGTGAATTTGAATGAACATGTCACTTAGGGATTTAGTTAGTTTATAAGCCCGTTCTTCTGAAAGTGAAGGCTTTAAATAAATGAACTGTACAGCTTGTGTTGTCTTTTCAGTTACGTACGCTCGGTTAGAATCGACATAAGGGCTTCCGAAAGCTCCTAGGGCATCTTTAGAAATGATTTTATTTTCTAAAGAAATGTTACGTTCATTTAGAGCTTCATAAGACTCTTCTTTTTTACCGATAGTAAATTCGATGGGGCCTTCTAAATTAGAGGAATCATAAATTCCAATTGGGACTTCATATTGCAATGAAAAAAAGTTGTTAATGTCCACAGCAGAATTGATAGAAGGCAAATACGTTTGTTTTCCTATTCTTCTAATTAAAGCTTCTATAGAAGGACGGTATTTACTTGGATCAGTTCCAAATGTTTTGAAAAGCTTTCTCCACTCGCTAACACCTTCGAATTCTGTTACTTTTTTTGACTCAAGGTCAAAATAAATGGATTCTTGAAAGAGGCGCAGACGTCCTTTTAGCATTTGAGGAGAATCACCAACTTCAATATTTTTATACTGAATGATTCCCATTTTAAAAGAAGGGCAAAGCTGTTTAATAGCGGGCGATAATGTAAAGTTCATTTTTTTGATCCTTTCTATTATAATTAGTATTTGTTCGTTTATAGATACCATCCTATCATTTCATTGAGTGAGAAAACAGTTCAATGCATGAATATATAGAATTTCTTAGAAAGGAGGCCATTATTCACTATGAATGCGTATCAGTTGAAGGAAGAAATTATTTCATACAGCAAAGAGATTGGAATCGATAAGATTGGATTTGCGAGTGCTTCCATGTTTGATGAGTTAAAGAATCGATTGTTAGCACAGCAAGAGTTAGGTTATGCTTCAGGCTTTGAAGAACCTGATATTGAAAAGAGAGTAGATCCCACATTAGTTGTTCCAAAAGCTAGATCGATTATTTCAATTGCACTTGCGTATCCTTCTAAATTAAAGGATGCACCAAAGAGCACAAAGGAAGATCGCCGTGGAATCTTTTGCCGTGCTTCTTGGGGGCAAGATTATCATACGGTTCTACGTGATAGGCTTCAAAAGCTTGAAACCTTCATAAAAGAAAAAGTACCTGCAGCTATCCTTCAATCGATGGTAGACACAGGTGAGCTGTCGGACCGAGCTGTAGCAGAAAGAGCTGGTATTGGCTGGAGCGGTAAGAACTGTGCGATTATTACACCTGAATTTGGTTCCTACGTGTATTTAGGAGAAATGATTACAGATATCCCGTTTCCTCCTGATAAACCGATAGAGGACGGTTGTGGTACTTGTAATAAGTGTGTTGATGCGTGTCCTACGGGTGCGCTTGTAACAGGCGGTCAGCTGAATTCGCAGCGATGCATTGCCTTTTTAACCCAAACAAAAGGATTTTTAGCTGAAGAATTTCGAAGTAAATTAGGCAATCGTTTATATGGCTGTGATACATGTCAAACTGTGTGTCCTGAAAATAAAGGAAAAGACTTTCATTTTCACCCTGAGATGGAGCCTGACCCAGAACTTGCGAAGCCTAAATTAAAACCGCTCTTAACGATGAGTAATCGTGAATTCAAAGAGAAATTTGGACATGTTTCAGGTTCTTGGAGAGGGAAAAAGCCAATTCAGCGTAATGCCATTATTGCACTGGCCCATTTTAAAGATCAAACCGCCGTTCCAGATTTAATTGAGTTAATTAAAAATGACGTTCGCCCTGTCATTCGAGGAACAGCGGCATGGGCGTTAGGCAAAATTGGCGATAAAGAAGCGTTAGATATACTTATGAACTTAAGAGAAAAAGAAAAGGACCAAGAAGTAATTGAAGAAATGTCAAAAGGTATAGAGATGCTTCAAGAGATCTAAACCGTATTTTTATTGATAAAGTTAGCTAATGAGTCATAGCGTATAATAAACGCTTAGAAAAGTGGTGACATTATGCTAACAAAAAGGAATGTATTATATACTTTAATTAAAGCGCGTGCGGACAGCTATGTAAAAGGTGAGCTTCATGAAGACTTTAAGCCTTTCATTGAACATCAGTGTGAGCTAAAGCGGTCTCTTATAAAAAAAAGAGAAGTTGATGTTTTAAAATGTAATATGAAAGGTTCTATTCAATCTGCTCATACGGATCAGGAAGAAACAAGAGTATTATATAAGGTGCACATTCAGGCATTTTTAAAACAAAACGATTTTTTCTATATAGAAGAAGAAATTGAAGATCGTTTAGCTCTTTTTTATAAAGATACGCTTATTCAAGATGAGCTGCTGGTAAAGGGTTTTTCTGAAGATAAGGTTGAAATGGATGTAGAAGAAGTAGAGGAAGACGAAGAAAGAGCCTCTTATTATGATCGTCTTGCGGCTGTTCAGTATGCAGAAAAACATTGGGATAAACCTAATGAAAGTTATAAGCAGTTTGAGGTAAACTGCACCAACTATATTTCACAGTGTTTGCATGCAGGAAAGGCGCCGATGCGGGGATATCCTAAAAAAGCAAACGGATGGTGGATGAGAGGGAACGCCTGGAGCTATAGCTGGGCAGTTGCTCATTCCATGCACAGCTATTTAAGTAACTCCAAATCAGGACTTCGGGCTGTGAGGAAATCTTCAGCAAGCGAACTTGTCCCGGGAGACGTTATCTGCTACGATTTTGAAGGAGATGGAAGATGGAATCATACGACGATTGTTGTAGCAAAAGACGGTCACGGTATGCCTCTTGTGAATGCGAACACGTATAATAGTCGAATGAGATATTGGGCTTATGAAGATTCAACGGCTTACACGCCAAAGATTAAGTATGATTTTTTCCATATCGTTGATCGGTAAGTCTTTCGTTTTAGCAAGTTAGTGGTATAATGATGAATAGATTTGTTAGCAGAGGTGAAAATTTGTGGGAGTACACGTAGTGTTATTTCAACCAGAAATTCCAGCAAATACAGGAAATATTGCGCGAACATGTGCAGCAACAAATACGACGCTGCATTTAGTTCGTCCGTTAGGCTTTTCAACAGATGATAAAATGTTAAAGCGAGCTGGATTGGATTATTGGGAATTTGTAAATGTGGTGTATCATGATTCATTAGAGGAAGTATTCGAAAAGTATCCTGAAGCAGGTTTCTACTTCATCACAAAATTTGGTCAGCAGCCACACACAACATTTGATTATAGTGACTTAGAGCAGGATCATTTCTTCGTATTTGGAAGAGAAACAAAGGGTCTGCCAAAGCACATTATTGAAGAGAACATGGAAAGATGTCTTCGTTTACCGATGACAGAAAATGTTCGTTCTTTAAATTTATCTAATACAGCAGCTATTTTAATCTATGAAGCGCTGCGTCAACAAAATTATGCTGGTTTATCTTAAGTAAAAAGCGAGGTTCAAATTTTATTGAACCTCGCTTTTTTATTTATGTCGACGATGATATGTAGTGGTTATTTTTTAACGCCCGGTTTATCATTGTATCCCGCTCTGAAGATGGATGCTAAAAAAGCAATTGTTACTCCTAATACTAAAAGTAAGCGCATTGATTTTCCTCCTCAATCTAATTAAAAGGATTATATAGCTACTGCAGTTAAAACCGACTTCCCATATCTCATGATGATAATAATGACAAAATAACTCTTCTAGAGACATAAGTTCTCTAACAAAGTTTAGCCGTTCCTTCTTACTCTTTTATTATAGCTAATAAATACTTTACTGTGAATGCCTAGCAAGGACAAATTTCTGAATTTTACAATTTAAAAAGCATGTTCAAACATTTTGCTGCATAGATTGTATTAATCTTGTTCACTAGCACCATAACTAGTAGGGGAGGTCCTTTAATGGATATATTAAAGAAAGTTGAAAGATACCGCGAAGAAGAGAATCGTCTTAAGTGGGAAGGGACATTTGAAGAGTACCTAAAGCTGATTAAAGATGAGCCTTTAATTGCTCAGCCTGCACACTCTAGAGTATACAACATGATAAAGGATGCAGGAATTGAAGAGGTAAATGGTAAAAGACATTATAAATTTTTCAGTGGACAAATGTTTGGACTTGAAGATTCGCTAGAACGCTTGGTGGAAGAATATTTTCATCCAGCTGCAAAGCGTTTAGATGTTCGTAAACGTATTTTACTTTTAATGGGTCCAGTAAGTGGTGGTAAATCGACGCTAGTGACCATGTTAAAAAGAGGGCTTGAAGCTTATTCGCTTACTGATCGAGGAGCTGTTTACGCTATTAAAGGATGCCCAATGCATGAAGATCCGCTGCATTTAATTCCACATCATTTGCGTAAAGACTTCTTTGAAGAGTATGGTATCCGAATCGAAGGAAACTTATCTCCTTTAAATACAATGCGATTAGAGGAAGAGTATGGCGGGAGAATTGAAGACGTCATTATCGAACGCATTTTCTTCTCAGAGGACAAACGAACTGGAATTGGAACGTTCAGTCCTTCTGATCCGAAATCTCAAGACATTGCCGACCTAACAGGAAGCATTGACTTTTCAACAATTGCAGAGTATGGATCTGAGTCAGATCCGCGTGCTTACCGCTTTGACGGAGAGCTTAATAAAGCAAACCGGGGAATGATGGAGTTCCAGGAGATGTTAAAATGTGATGAGAAATTTTTATGGCATTTACTCTCTTTAACCCAAGAAGGAAACTTTAAAGCAGGAAGATTTGCTTTAATTAGTGCAGATGAATTAATCGTAGCGCATACAAATGAAACAGAGTATCGCTCGTTTATTTCCAATAAGAAAAATGAAGCTTTGCATTCACGAATTATTGTAATGCCTGTTCCATATAACTTAAAAGTGAGTGATGAGGAAAAAATTTATGACAAAATGATTCGTGAAAGTGACGTATCAGATGTTCATATTGCCCCTCATACGTTACGTATTGCGTCTATCTTTACTACATTAACGAGATTAAAAGAGCCTAAAAAAGGCGATATCGATTTATTAAAGAAAATGCGCCTATACGACGGTCAATCTGTAGAAGGCTATAACGATGCAGACGTAGAAGAGTTACAAAAAGAGTATACGGATGAAGGAATGAGCGGTATTGATCCTCGTTATGTCATTAATCGCATTTCATCTACCATCATTCGAAAAGATATTAAATCAATCAATGCATTAGATGTACTGCGTTCATTGAAAGAAGGGCTAGCACAGCATGCATCTATTTCTGCTGAGGATCGAGAGCGTTACCTGAATTATATTTCTCTGGCGCGTAAAGAATATGATGAAATTGCTAAAAAAGAAGTGCAAAAAGCCTTCGTTTATTCGTATGAAGAGTCCGCTAAAACATTAATGGATAATTATTTAGATAATGTCGAAGCATACTGCAACAAAAATAAGCTTCGTGATCCGCTAACAGGAGAAGAGTTAAATCCAGATGATAAATTAATGCGTTCAATTGAAGAACAAATTGGTATTTCAGAAAATGCAAAAAAAGCATTCCGCGAAGAAATCTTAATTCGTATTTCGGCTTATGCACGTAAAGGAAAACGATTTGATTATAATTCCCATGAGCGCTTACGCGAAGCGATTCAGAAAAAATTGTTTGCGGATTTAAAAGACGTAGTGAAAATTACAACGTCCACTAAAACACCAGATGAGCAGCAGCTGAAGAAAGTAAATGAAGTAGTGGCTCGATTGATTGATGAGCATGGATACAATTCAGTATCTGCTAATGAACTGCTGCGCTATGTAGGAAGTTTGTTAAATCGATAACTCAGTACTAACAAGAAAACATGGCACTTCCGATCTGTGCCATGTTTTTCTTATCTCTTAAAATAAACTCTGCATAATTAGGCTAATGTGTAGTACGCATTGCACTTAACCATCATATGATAAGTCATAAACATATACATGACACTAGACACTATAAAATGAATAGTTAATAGTGAAAGAATTAGTTAGCAAGTATACCATTCTTGCGCATAGGATAAGAGTAACCAACCTTTGAACTAAAGGTATTTGTCAGAAACTTTCGGTATAGCTTATGCATGCCGAGTAAAAATGTGCAGGTGTTTTTTAAATAAGGAGGGGAATAGCGTGGGAAAAGAAGTAGATAAAAGTTTTGCTGTCTCAAAAGAAGACTGGTCCCTCCATCGTAAAGGCCACGATGATCAAAAAAGACATCAAGAAAAAATTAAAGAAGCAATTAAAAATAATTTACCGGATTTAATTACAGAAGAAAATATCGTGATGTCCAATGGAAGAGAAGTTGTTAAAATTCCGATCAAATCATTGGATGAATATCGAATTCGGTACAATTATGATAAAAACAAACATGTGGGTCAAGGTGATGGAGACAGTAAAGTTGGGGATGTAGTAGCACGTGATGGATCTGCTGGAGATGGTCAAAAAGGAGCAGGAAAAGGTCAAGGAGCAGGGGACCAGGCTGGAGAAGACTACTTTGAAGCAGAAGTGTCTCTTATGGAGCTTCAAGAGGCTTTATTTGCTCAATTAGAACTGCCTAATCTTCAGCGAAAAGAATCTGATCAAATTGTTGTGGAGCACATTGAGTTTAATGATATACGACGTACAGGTTTGATGGGGAATATCGATAAAAAACGAACGATGATGAGCGCTTACAAGCGAAACGCAATGACAGGAAAGGCTGCTTTTCATCCTATTTATCCGGAGGATTTAAAATTCAAAACGTGGAATGAAGTTATAAAGCCAGAATCGAAAGCAGTCGTCTTAGCTATGATGGATACGAGCGGTTCGATGGGCATATGGGAAAAGTATATGGCAAGAAGTTTTTTCTTTTGGATGACACGCTTTTTACGTACGAAATATGAAACAGTGGAAATTGAATTTATTGCGCATCATACAGAGGCAAAAGTAGTATCAGAAGAAGACTTTTTCTCTAAAGGAGAAAGCGGAGGAACTATCTGTTCATCTGCTTACCGAAAAGCGCTTGAATTAATTAACCAAAAGTATGATCCGAGCCGCTATAATATTTACCCGTTTCATTTTTCAGATGGCGATAACTTAACTTCAGATAACGCAAGGTGTGTAAAGTTAGTAAATGAATTAATGAAAGTGTCAAATATGTTTGGATATGGGGAAGTGAATCAGTACAATCGACATTCCACTTTAATGTCTGCGTACAAAAATATTCAAGACGAAAGTTTTAGACACTTTATTTTAAAACAAAAATCAGACGTTTTTCACGCGATGAAAAGCTTTTTTAGAAAAGAAACAGAAGACCAGAAATATGCTTAACCTAAAAGGCCTAGACTTGTTATCTAGGTCTTTTTTATGCGGTTTATTCAGCGCTTCTTTGGAGATAGTAAAAGTACGACTTTATCCAAAAGGAGAATAAGTGAATGAACGAAAATATAAAGAGCGAAATGCAAAAACATCAACAAAATCAGCGGTTGAACGCAGCTGAGTTAGGTTACTTATGGGCGCAATATTTAGGCGATACGCTGTATGTATGTGTTCTTGGGTATTTTCTATCTGTTGTAAAAGATGCCGAGATTAAGGATCTCTTAAAAAGAGCCCATCAGATTTCACAAACTCATGTAGACGAATTGACGGAATTATTCAGTTCGGAAAAAATTCCAATACCAGTAGGTTTTGGGGAACAAGATGTGAACAAAGGAGTTCCTGCTTTATTTGATGATATTTTTATGGCTATTTATGTAAATGAAATGGCAATTGGAGGTATGAAAAAATATGCCAGAGCCCTAAGCGCAGTGAGAAGGCAAGATATTTATGATCACCTGTCTCGATGTGTAAAAGAAAGCGACAGTCTTTTAGAGGATTCTAACCACGTTATTTTAAGAAAAAGCATGCTAATGAGACCTCCAGTTATTCCTTATCCTGTAAAAGTAAATTTTGTGGATCATAAAACGTTTATATCACCATTTTTCTCTCAAATGCATCCTCTAACTTCTTTGGAGGTTACGGCTATTCAAGAAATTGTTAATACAAATGTATTAGGTAAAACGCTGATGCTGGCATTTAGTCAAGTAGCTACCACACAAAAATTACGCTCTTATTTTTTTGATGGAGTCAAGCTTGCGAGTAAGCAAATCAAGCAATTCACTGAGTTATTGTCTGAAGCTGACCTACCAAGTCCGCGTCTGCTTGATGCGTATGTAACCAACTCAACGATTTCACCGTTTTCAGATAAACTGATGATGTATCATACTTCCACAGCGGTGACGATCGCTATTGATAACTGTGGTGCTGGCTTGTCTATGTCGTTCCGTTCGGATGTCGCATTAGAATTTTCTCAGCTAATCGGGCGTATAGGGAAGTATGGAAAAGATGGAATTCGGATTATGATTGAGCAAGGTTGGATGGAAGAACCTCCAATGTCAACAGACCGTAAGAAGTTGGCGGAGAAATAATAAGGAGTATGTTGTCGGTTATCAGTAATTTTGCGGTACTGAAACATATATAGCTAAGCGAAAATAGATTGCTCTAGACCCACTTGAATGAGCAGTGATAAGATAAAAAAGCTGATTTTTCAAGAAGTAAGTCGAGGTGTGCAAATGAACAACAGTATAAGGGAGTCCATTGCGAAAAAAGTAGCATGGATTAGCGTATGGAGCAATATTGCCCTTACGCTAGGAAAAGTAATAGTAGGATGGATTGGAAATAGTGATGCTGTATTTGCTGATGGTATTCACTCTGCAGCGGACGTATTTGCCTCTATTATTGTCTTGTTGGTTATACGAGTAGCAAATAAACCAGCAGATGATGACCATCCATATGGACATGGAAAAGCAGAAGTGATTGTCTCAGGAATCGTAGGAATTATTTTATTGCTTGTATCATTTTATGTGGTATTTGAAGGAGTCGTTGGTTTATTCCATCCGGTTGAATCTCCAAATATTTTAGCCATGTGGATTGCTGTTATTTCATACATAGCAAAGGTATTGTTGTACCGTTATTCTTTAAACGTAGCGAAGCAGCACCACAGTAAGGCAATTGAGGCAATTGCCTTTGATCATAAAGCAGATATTGTTGCTTCTATTGCAGCGGCAATTGGCGTTTTATTATCGATTATTGGTGATAAAATGAATGTTCAACTGCTGTTATACGGAGATAAAATAGCAAGCATCTTTGTTGCTTATTTAATTTTTAACATTGCCAGACAAATGATGGGAGAGTCTTTTCAAATCTTAATGGAAGGCAATATTGATGAAGAGCTACTGAAAGAACTTGAAGAAAGCATTTATGAATTTGAAGATGTGAAGCGGATTGATCGCGTTCGAGCAAGAGAACATGGCCATTACATATTAGTGGATGTACGTATTTCAATTGACCACTTTAAAACAATTAAGGAAGGTCATGATTTAGGACGAGAAATCAAAGCAACACTTATGAAAAAGCATGATAATATTCAGGAAGTATTAATCCATTTGAATCCTTATTATCCAGATTAAAAAGACGCAGCGAAAATTTTCCGCTGCGTCTTTTTGCATTTTTTTACATACTATTCATTTTTTTAGAAACAATGAATAATAACAAGAGACATCGAGGCAGGTGAGTGGCACTGTTAATTAAACGAAGGCCTAAGCGAACAAAAAGTCCTATCTCCCTTGAAGAAAAAGAGCCAAAAACAGAAATTGAACTTGGCACAAATGTAGAAGAAATTCTAAAAATGCTGGAAGAAAGGTTAGACTATACGAGTGATATAGGGCAAAGGTGGCTGAAATTTAATCATGAGCGTGCGCTTTTAGTCTATTTTGTGCCCCTTATGGATTCAATCAAGTTAAATGATCATGTTATCAAACCGTTATTAATAGAAAAAGAAGGGGAGATAAAAGAAGTCATTCAGGCTGCTTCTATTACTCCTACAAAAGATTTGGATGAAATGATTAGTTTAATGAGTCGAGGTGCTTCTCTTCTATTAATCGAGAATGATCCGTTGGTTTATGCAATTGATTCCACAAAAACAGCTACAAGAGAAGTGAACCAAGCGCTGAATGAGAAAATAATCAGGGGGTCTCAAGAAAGCTTTGTGGAGAGCTTAGATAAAAATTTGAACTTGATGAGACAAAGGTTTTTAGATGGAAGCCTTATTGTACGTTATATCGAAGTAGGAAGTATTTCACGCACGCGAGTAGCGGTTTTATATTTGAAAAATATAGCTAACGTAGAGATTTGTAATACGATCATTAATCGTATCCAACAAATTGAAGTGGATGGAGTGGATAGTGGGAGTATCATTGAAGAGGCTCTAGAAGATTCGCCTCTTTCACCATTTCCTCAGCTGTTGAACACCGAAAGGCCGGATCGGGTAATGGGCAATCTGTTAGAAGGAAGAATGGCAGTGCTAACAAATGGAAATAGCTCTGCGTTGATTGCTCCCGTTAATTTTTTCTCTTTTTATCAATCGCCTGAAGATTATAATACGCGTGCACTTTATGGCTCATTTTTCCGCCTTTTACGTATATTCAGCTTTTTTGTAGCTATGAGCTTACCTGCAATTTATATTGCAACGATTTCTTTTCATTATGAATTGATTCCTTTGGACTTAGTTTTTACAGTAAAAGGTTCTCTTGAGAACGTTCCGTTTCCTCCGATAGTAGAAGCGTTTATTATGGTTTTAATATTAGAGTTACTAAAAGAGGCTTCTCTTCGGCTGCCTTCTTCAATTGCTCAAACGATTGGGGTAGTTGGAGGGTTAGTTATCGGTACAGCAATTGTTGAGGCGAGTTTAGTTTCAAATATGATGATTATTGTTATTGCTCTAACAGCCGTTTCTTCCTTTGTTGTGCCATCAAACGAAATGAGCACTACGCTGCGAATTTTAAGTTTTCCGATGATGATTGGAGCAGCAGTTTTTGGCTACTTGGGTATTGTCTTTGTATTAGTTCTTATTGTTATGCATTTAGTTATTTTAGAGTCTATTACGATGCCTTACTTAATCCCTTTTGCGCCCTTTAAAATTTCTGGTTTAAAGGATGTTTTTATGAGGATGCATCAGATCTATTTGAATGAAAGACCTGCTAACGCTAAGCCTCAAAAACGCCAACGTCAAAAAGCGATAAGGAATTGGGATTCAAATGAATAAAAATAGTATTTCAGTCAGTCAGCTGTTCTTTATCATTTTACAAACGCAAATTGGTATTGGTGTTTTAGGGTTACCTTATAACTTATTTAAGACGGCGCATACGGACGGCTGGATTTCAATGTTAATTAGCGGGTGTATTATTCAAGTAATTACATTATTCCACTGGGGATTAACGCATCGTTTGCCAGGTCTAACTTTATATCAGATGACTAGCAAGCTGCTTGGCAAGTGGGTAGGTAATTTTTTAAATATAGGATATGTATTTTATTACATCATTGTTTCAAGTGTTATTACTGTTTTGTATGTAAACGTGTTAAAGCGCTGGCTGTACCACTTAACGCCAGCGTATGTTTTGGTCCTTTTATTAGTTGTGATTGCGCTGTATTTTGCAAAAGAGAATGTCCGCAATATAGGGCGTTTCTTTACAATTGTATCCGTATTTTTAATTATTTTAGTGCTGTTGATATCGAATGCTTATAAAGAGGCTGATGTCCGGTACCTGTTTCCGATTGGGCACAGCGGTATTCAAAATATCTTGCTGGCGTCAAAAGAGGGAAGTATTTCAATGCTAGGTTTTGAAGCGATTTTGATTTTAGCTCCATTTGTAAAGGCAAAATCTACTATGACATTAAAGATGGTCATGCTTAGTAATTGTATCGTTACCGTTTTATATGTATATATCATCATTGCTTGTTATTTGTTTTTTAGTCCGGATGAAATCTTAATCGTACCAGAACCGGTTTTGTACATTTTGAAGGCGACGCAAAACTCAGTTATTGAACGAATAGACTTGGTTTTTATTACCTTTTGGATTATTTCTGTTATTACGTCCCTTATTATGTACGTGTATATTTCAAGTGTAGGCATGCAGGAAATATTCAAAAAGAAAACTCACCGTCCGTTTGTTCCAATTGTATTGATATTCGTAACAGGTCTTTCCATTTATTTTTCAAAAACGGATAATCTTGTGACAGCTTTATCACAGGCAACTAACTATTTAATTTACGTATTCATTTTCTGTATTCCTATTTGTTTGTTAATTCTATCATGGATAAGAAAAGGAACAGTAAAAAATGAAGCATAAACTTATCAAGATCTTCAATGTATGTTTAGTTCTAAGTTTTTTAACAGGATGCTGGGATCAAAAAATGCTAAAAGATACGATGTTTTTGTCTACAGTGGCTTATGAAAAAAAGAAAGGAAATAAGGTGATTTCTACTATTGCGATCCGCTCGTACACTTCTAAAGAAGGGATTTTAGTGAATAAAACCTACCATGTGGCAGGAGAATCACCTCGGGATGATCGAACAAAAATTAACCAGCAGGTTTCTGGAATTGTAATGTCTGCTAAAAAGAGAATAATTTTATTTGAAGATCGATTAGCTAAAGAAGGTATACTAGAATTATCAGACGTTTTATATCGTACACCAGAAAGTCCTTTGACGGCTAAGTATGTCATTGTCGAAGGAAAGCCGAGTACTATCGTTGAATTACAGCAAGTAGGAGAAGAGCTAATTGGAGAATATTTAGACGGAGTTGTTCATACGGCTGAAGCGAATTCTTTAGTACCAATTGAAACTCTTCAGTCACTTTGTACCGTGTTGTTTGATGAAGGAAAAGGGCTAGCTCTTCCTTATATGAAATTAAATACTGAAAATAAGACCGTTGATGTAATCGGTACAGCTTTGTTTAATAAAGATAAATTTTCAGGCATTACATTAAATCCTGAGGAATCCAAGGTGCTTCTTTTATTAGGAAATCAAAAAGATAAATATATGATTATGAGTGACAAAATTACCATACATGACCAAAAGTATGTAGTATCGTATGATGTGTCAGACGCTAAAGCAAAGATGAACGTTAAGCCGGATGCGATTCACGGGGTAAAAGTGACCATACCACTACATGTAAAAGTAAGCATTAATGAATTCACTAAAAACGAAATGTCATCCCCTGCATTAATAAAAAATGTACAGGAAGAAATTGAAAAAGTTCTACAAAAGAAAGCAGAAAAAGTAGTTGTAAAGTTGCAAAAAGCTAACTGCGATTTTCTTGAAATAGGAAGAGAAGTAGCCGCTTATCATCCGAGTATATGGGAAAGGCTTAAATGGAGACAGGATTATAAAAACATCTCGATTAATCCGAAAGTACAAGTGGAAATTATCCATCGTGGAATTATTAATTAACAAAAGTCATGCGAAAAGCATGGCTTTTTTAAGTGAAAAAATTTTAGTTTACAAAATAATAAAAAGGGAATTGTATTTATTTATTGATGTGATAGGATAAAAAAGCATGTAAATGCATTCACTACGAATGAAAGCAGTGGACGGGTACATATAGATAATAATAAACGGTTTTGGGAGTCAAAGAAGGTGATGTTGAAGTGAATGTAAGCATCAGGTCAATCGTTAAAAAAGTCATGTTCATTCTATTTATTGCATATACAGCAGTGGTCATTTATGCTACTCTCATACGGGAAAACGAACATGTTTACGGAAAAGCAATGAACTTGGATTTATTTAGCACGATCCGTCTGATGTGGGACAGCGGGAATATAATGCTCACTCTGACAAATATACTGGGGAATATCGTGATGTTTGCGCCGCTTGGAATGTTTATTCCTTTGTTTATGAAGTGGTTTGACGGTTTTATTCAAGTGTTTACGACGGGTTTCTTAATCAGTTTTCTGATTGAAATTTTACAGTACAAGCTAACGGAACGAGTATTTGATATTGATGATATCTTTTTGAATACGCTAGGTACATTTATAGGCTGGGTTATTATTAAAATACTATATTGGGTCAAGAACGTGCTGAAAGCACGTTTCAAAAAAAGATAAAGAGATGGAGACATAACTGAATCAATAGCTAGAAAGCAGCTACAGATATGAAGTCTACGTTTACCATCACAATGAAAAGATCCGAACGATGAATCGTTCGGATCTTTCTTCAACTAAAATACTTTTGTCCTAGCCACTGCCTCTTGTTGATAGAAACACTTAATGCAGCGTCTTACGGAAGAATGTGAGGATTCAACGATAATGTGCTGACAATTTTGCTGAACAAATAATAACTTTCTTTCAAGCTGCTTAATTTGTTCTTTAAGCTGTTCTACTTCATTATTGATAGATATTTGAACCACTGTTAACAAACTCTTTAGCTTTTTCTTTCATTCCTTCTTTTCTTACTTCGTTTACATCTTTTTCATTTTCTTGAGCCATGTTACGAATATCTTGAGAAATACGCATCGAACAGAATTTAGGTCCACACATTGAACAGAAATGGGCTGTTTTAGCACCTTCAGCGGGAAGTGTTTCATCGTGATATTCTTTTGCGCGCTCTGGATCTAGTGACAGGTTAAATTGATCATTCCATCTAAATTCAAATCTTGCTTTAGACAGCGCGTTATCGCGTTTTTGTGCTCCTGGATGGCCTTTTGCTAGGTCAGCGGCATGCGCAGCAATTTTATAGGTGATAACGCCTTCTCGAACGTCTTCTTTATTTGGCAGACCTAAATGTTCTTTTGGGGTTACGTAGCAAAGCATAGCTGTCCCAAACCAGCCAATCATTGCAGCCCCGATACCTGATGTAATATGGTCATAGCCTGGAGCGATGTCGGTTGTAAGCGGTCCAAGAGTATAGAAGGGAGCTTCTTGGCATATTTCCATTTGTTTATCTACGTTTTCTTTGATGAGGTGCATAGGGACATGTCCAGGGCCTTCAATCATAACTTGAACATCGTGTTTCCAAGCAATTTTAGTTAATTCACCAAGCGTTTCTAATTCACCGAACTGTGCCTCATCATTAGCATCTGCAATGGAACCAGGACGCAGCCCATCGCCAAGCGAAATAGAAATATCGTATGCTTTACAGATTTCACAGATTTCTTCAAAGCGAGTATATAAAAAGTTCTCTTCATGATGAGCTAAACACCACTGCGCCAAGATGGATCCTCCGCGTGAAACAATACCTGTCGTACGTTTCGCTGTCAGAGGAATATAGCGTAAAAGAACACCTGCGTGAATAGTAAAGTAATCAACACCTTGCTCCGCTTGTTCAATTAATGTATCGCGATATGCTTCCCACGTTAGATCTTCTGCAACACCTTTTACTTTTTCAAGCGCTTGGTAAATAGGAACAGTCCCTACAGGAACAGGCGAGTTGCGGATAATCCATTCGCGCGTTGTGTGGATATCCTTTCCTGTTGATAAATCCATAATTGTATCGGCTCCCCAACGCGTTGCCCATGTCATTTTTTCTACTTCATCTTCAATAGCTGAACGAATAGCTGAATTTCCGATATTAGCATTGATTTTTACGTGGAATTTGCGGCCGATAATCATCGGTTCGCTCTCAGGGTGATTGATATTATTAGGGATAATGGCACGTCCTCTTGCTACTTCTTCACGCACGACTTCAGGATCCATCTGTTCACGAATAGCGATAAATTCCATTTCGGGCGTGATGATTCCTTTTTTCGCATAGTGCATTTGCGTTACATTTTGATTTTTTTTCGCGCGCAAAGGTAAACGATTAGTGATAAAGCGCTCGTACTGATCTCTTGGATCACCATCATAATAACCGTTATCCTGTGGCTGAACCGTACGGCCTTGATATGTTTCTACATCGTTTCGTTCTGCAATCCACTTTTCGCGCAGAGCCGGTAATCCTTTTTGTAAATTAATTTCATAACAGGGATCTGTATAAACACCACTCGTGTCGTATACACGTACGGGATTATTTTCTTCTTCCCCAAAAGATCCTGTAGTAGGAGACTGATGGATTTCACGCATAGGCACTTTAAGATCTTCTCTGGATCCTTGGACATATACTTTGTGACTGTTTGGAAAAGGCTTTTTCATAGAAACTGATACATTTTGTTTTGACATTACATATTCCTCCGGTTTCGCATAAAGTGTAGCTATACCGAACCATAAAAAAATCGGGTTCTGTGATAGACAGAACCCGATGGAATAGGCGAAAAAAGAATAAACATATACTATTCTTTTCAAGACTACTTCCCTCCGCTGGTATAACCCAAATCAGGTTCAAAGGGTTAAAGAGTTTTATAGCACTCTTCTCTCAGTCTGAGCTATCAGACACCCCTAGTAGAAATAACATTTAAATTATTCAATTTACGGCTTAAGTTTACCATCATTCGGTAAAAAATCAACCCTTAAATAAAAAAAGCTAGACAATCAACGTTGTCTAGCAGCATCGATTGCAATCACAATAGCTGTAATAATGTGCATAACAAACCCTAAAAATGGAATCCAAGCAACCAGTGAAGTAACAATCCCTAGTATGTTTCCATACGCAGATAACCCTCGTCTATTAGCTAAAATGAGTGTGATAGCATGAAGAATAAATCCAATAAAAAGAGGAGTATAACTAAAGCCCATAACAATCCCCGCGCCAATTAAAGGAATTCCCAGCAAGGCTTCATACCCAGCAGTGACCCATTTCATTGTACGTACATTTCCATTCATAGTAAAAAGCCTCCTAAAAAAGATACTACTATATACGAGAAAAGAGAGAAAAAAGTTTCAAATTACTTAGGGGATATGTCGTATAAGCAAGCACTAGTTGATTAAAATGATAGATGACAGTAAAGGGGATGGAAAAAACATAATGATTTAGTCATTTTTTCACACTAAAGAAAAATAGTCTAGATGATTCATTTTTAGCTAAGGACCCGGAATTTATACCGAACATAGCGACTGCTTTTTAAAACAAATAAAAGCTGATATCTTGTTTTTTGGTTATAGCATGTAAGGTTTTTATTACAAATTATTAAAGATTCTTATCTTTTTGCAAATACACATTGTATTTCATAGTTTTAACAATTATGATAAAAAAGCAAGTGTCAAAATAGGAAAATAGTTGAGCATGGAAAACGAAGCGATAAGCTTATTAATTTGAAAGAAAGGCAAGGTATATAGCTTTATGTGGGAAATTATTGTAGCAATCATTTTAGGGATTGTAGAAGGTTTAACAGAGTTTGCTCCTGTTTCGTCAACTGGGCATATGATTATTGTGGATGACCTGTGGTTAAATTCAAAAGAATTATTTTCATCTCCCGTAGCTAATACATTTAAAATTGTTATTCAGCTAGGGTCGATCTTAGCAGTAGTAGTTATTTTTAAAGATCGTTTCATTAATTTATTAGGATTGGGAAAAAAGCCAGCCGCTCCAATTGGACCGACAAATCGTTTGAATTTAATGCAAGTAATTGTTGGTCTGTTACCCGCAGGAGTGTTAGGTCTTTTGTTTGATGATTACATTGATGAACATTTGTTTTCTTTAAATACGGTGCTAATTGGCTTAGTAGTCGGAGCTGTATTAATGATTCTAGCAGATTTGTTTGGACCTAAACGTCCGCGTGTAGAGACGGTGGACCAAATGTCTTATGGACAAGCACTGGGTATAGGACTGTTTCAATGTATTGCTCTTTGGCCAGGTTTTTCTCGTTCAGGCTCAACGATTTCAGGAGGGGTTCTTCTTGGAATGAGCCATAAGGCAGCGGCAGATTTTACATTTATTATGGCAGTGCCAATCATGGCAGGAGCAAGTGGACTTTCATTGGTTAAAAACTGGCAGTATTTCACATCAGATGCACTACCGTTTTTTATTGCTGGTTTTATCAGCGCCTTTATTTTTGCGCTGGTGTCTATTCGCTTTTTCCTGAAATTAATTAATCGTATCAAATTAGTACCATTTGCACTATATCGAATTGTGTTAGCAGCTATTCTATATTTTGTATTTTTATAAAATAAACATGCGTGTTCTTTAGTCCCTTAAACTTCTAATAGAGACTCAAAGAGCAAGAAAAAGCTATTGCAACATTGCAATAGCTTTTTTGTATAAATATATATTATCGCCTTTTGAAAGCGTTTTATAAACATGGGTATTGACAAAACGTGTCGAAAAATAGTAAATTAATATTTGTGCAGTATAAAGTTAAGTAAAAGTAAGACTTCTGTTTAGTTTTATTGACTGTAAAAAACGTATGACAACGTATAGATCGTTTTAATTTTATAAAAACTGAATAATAAGCTTAATCGTATAGAGCGGGGGAATCATTATCGGCAGTAAAGCTGCCTTGGGGTGAATCCTTACAAAAGGTAGGAAACTCTCAATTCCGAATCCGACAGTTAACCCCGTTTGCTTTATTGAGAGAAAGAGCCCAAAATAGCGTAAGTAAAAGGCTGTTCTTTCTTAAGAATAGTCTTTTTTTGTTTTTTCAGAAAAGTATATACAAATGTCATACATCTTTGGGGAGGTACATCTATGAAAAAAATTCGTTTTGGTTTGGCTACGCAGATTTTTACCGGATTAATCCTCGGTGTTCTTGTAGGGGTAATTTGGTTTAACGATCCGCGTGTAGTAACATACCTACAGCCGCTAGGAGACCTATTTTTAAGATTAATTAAGATGATTGTTATTCCAATTGTTATCTCAAGCTTAGTCGTTGGAGTTGCAGGAGCAGGAAGCGGCAAACAGGTCGGAAAGCTCGGCGTTAAAACCATTCTCTATTTTGAAATTATTACGACTTTTGCAATTGTAATCGGTGTATTGGTTGCTAATATTTTTCATCCTGGGCAAGGTGTAGACATTCATTCAGCACAGAAGAGTGATATTTCACAATACGTTGAAACATCCGAACAGCAAGAAGGAAAGTCAGTGGCTGAAACTTTCTTACACATTGTTCCGACAAACTTTTTCCAGTCAATTGTTGAAGGAGACATGCTAGCAATTATCTTCTTTACAGTGTTATTTGCACTAGGAGTAGCGGCAATTGGGGAAAGAGGAAAGCCAGTTGTACAATTCTTCGACGGTGTTTCTCACGCAATGTTTCACGTGGTAAACCTTGTAATGAAAGTGGCGCCAATTGGTGTATTTGCTTTAATTGGTGTAACAGTTTCAAAATTCGGCTTAGATTCACTCCTTTCATTAGGAAAGCTTGTTATCTTAGTTTACTTAGCGTTAATTTTCTTCCTACTTGTTGTATTAGGAGGAATTGCGAAATGGGCAGGAATTAACATTTTCCACTTATTCCGCTATATGAAAGATGAACTGTTGTTAGCATACAGTACATCTAGCTCTGAGACAGTTCTTCCGCGAATTATGGAAAAACTTGAAAAGATGGGCTGTCCAAAAGCTATCGTATCGTTCGTTGTACCAATTGGTTATACATTTAACCTAGATGGTTCCGTTCTTTATCAAGCGATTGCAGCGTTATTCTTAGCGCAGGTGTATGGTATTGATTTAACGATCGTTCAACAGCTGACGCTCATTCTGGTATTGATGGTTACATCTAAAGGAATGGCTGCGGTGCCAGGAACATCATTTGTTGTATTACTGGCTACTCTTGGAACAATCGGCGTTCCGGCAGAAGGATTAGCCTTCATTGCTGGAGTAGACAGAATCATGGATATGGCACGTACGGTTGTTAACTTAGTAGGAAACACACTAGCAGCAATTGTGATGTCTAAATCTGAAGGCAAATTTGACCCTAAAAAAGGTACAGAGGTCATGAGAGCCGGCTAATTTATAAATTAAAAAGCTACTTATTCTATTCAAAAAATTAGAATAAGTAGCTTTTTTCATAATAATTCCTTTATTATTATGGAAATTGACCCTATAATATGTAACATCAGGTATAAATATATCCAAATTTTATTCTTACATAAAAGCAGTCACTGGTTCCTTTCTTTATCAATAAATATAGAGATAGCTTAGCTAGTTGGGGGATAGTAGAGTATGTGGAAAAAGCGAATATGGGTCATCGCCTCGATAGTAATCGTATGTTTGTTAATCCCTTACAGTTTACCGATTGTGTTTGCTTTATTAACAGCATTAGCGCTTGAGGGTATTGTTCAAAAATTGCATCAATCTTTTAAAATGAAGAGAGTCTACGCAGTGCTTATGACCTTCATTTTATATGTTGTTTCGCTCATACTTATTGGATTTTTTATTGTTCGGACAATCGTTACGCAAGTGGTTGCTCTTTCAAAGATAGCGCCTTCCTTTGTAAAAGAAATCTATGAAACCGCGATTTATCCAACTATTATTAAGTGGAAATACTATTCAAACGCTCTTCCTACAGAAGTGATTTCTTCTATCGAGCGCACGCTTGAAAAAACCGTAAATTCATTAGATTCTCTATTAAAAAGTACCGTGGAAATCATCATTAGCTTTGCTGCTACTGTTCCTGGGTTTCTACTAGAGTTTCTTATTTATTTAGTAGCGCTTGTATTTATCAGCCTTGAGCTGCCTGCTATTAAAAATAAAATTAAGTCATTTTTAACAGAAGAAACGAAATATAAGCTACAAGTTGTCATCACTCAGCTTATCCAAGCGGGGGTTGGTTTTATTAAGGCACAAATTATCTTAAGTGTCATGACGTTTGTAATGGCTTATGTAGGGCTTTGGTTATTAGATGTTCCGTATACCGCGCTGCTTAGTTTATTAATTGTAATTGTCGATATCTTACCAATCCTTGGGACGGGCTCGGTGCTCGTTCCATGGGGGATTTTTGCTCTTACGCAAGGGCATGACTCATTAGCAATCGGCTTATTTATTCTATTTGGAGTCATTACGGTAGTAAGACGTGTAGTAGAACCAAAAGTATTTTCTACAAATATGGGTATTTCACCTTTGGCTGCATTAGTTAGTTTGTACATTGGATTTAAACTTTTAGGCTTTGTCGGATTATTTTTAGGACCGGCTTTAGTTATTTTATACGATGCTCTTCGTAAAGTAGGTATTATTCAAATTAACTTTAAACTATAAAAGCGCTGGATAAAACTAGCGCTTTTTTTTATTGAAACTTTTGTAGTACGTAATACGTAAAGAGGGAAAGGAAAAAACTATGCCGCGTTGGTTTTTATCTATCAATCGGCTAAATTATAGTTTTGCAGTCTTAGATTTAATGACATGAGGAGGAGAATTTTTGTTAGAGTCGGTTTTACTTTCTTTAATTGAAGCGCTAAAACAGCTCTCTTATTTTGGCGTAATTCTAGCATTAACGTTTGAGTTTGTCCCGGCAGAGCTTGTTTTACCTTTAGTAGGGTATTGGGTGTACCAAGGTGATATGAACTTGTATCTGGCTATCCTTGCAGGTACAGTAGGCGGTGTTTGTGGACCGTTGACTCTTTATGCACTGGGACGTTACGGTGGACGACCGCTGATTTTAAAATATGGAAAATACTTTTTGGTGAAAGAAAAAGAAATTGACGCCGCCGATCGCTTTTTTAATAAGTACGGCAGCGGGGTTGCTTTTTTTGGACGCTTTATTCCAGGAGTGCGCACGGCTATCTCTTTTCCGTGCGGGATGGCAAAAATGAATGTATGGCTGTTTTCTATTTATACATTTGTGGCGATGCTTCCAGTAACGGCTATTTACGTATATTTAGGATATAAGTTAGGACCTAAGTGGAAAGAGGTGGGGCCGATTGTGTCTCAATATATGCAGCCTATTGGAATCGGAATTGTTGTTTTAATTGCACTGTTTTTTATCATTAAATATGTGCGGAATAAACAAGTAGGGCAGAGCTGATAAATCGAGGAAAAGAGTGAGGATATGTCAGAGTATGAGCAGTTAAGAGTAGAGTTACGAAAAATTGAAAAGTGGGAGAAAGACCAAAAAGGACTTTTTTTCTGGGAGCGGCTGGCTCGTTTGCCTTTTTCAGCTTTAGATAAAGTAACGCCAAAGTTCATTCATCAAAAAATAGAAAAATTATTAGATGAAATTGCTAAGTATGTTGATAATGGAGGCCAGTATTTAGCTAATACGTCTGCCACGCTAGAAAAAGCATCAGCACAATTACAAGAAAAGAAACAGCTTTCGATAGAGGATATTCAGCATTTATCTCTGCAAGAAATGGATGAATTGGCAGAGCATTTTATTGAAGTCCGAAAAAAGAATGCACAGCTTCAAGGAGCTACAACCGGTATAGGCGGGATTTTTACACTAGCTATTGATGTTCCTTTTGTATTAGGGCTTACACTTAAGACACTGCAAGAAGTGGCTGTTTCTTATGGTTACGACCCCACTGAGCAAGAGGAACGAATTTTCATGGTCAAATGCATGCAGTTTTCGTCTTCTGACATTGTAGGGAAACGTGCGATTTTAGAAGAATTAGCAAGCGGAAATCGAACGCAGAGCTTGCAGCAGCTGCAAGGGTGGAGAGAAGTGTTTCTAACCTACAGGGACAACTTGGGCTGGAAAAAGCTGTTCCAAATGATTCCTATAGCAGGAATGGTATTTGGAGCGTATATTAACAAACAAGCAATTAGCGATATAGGGGAAGTTGGAATGATGCTTTATCGTAAAAGACGTATTTTGGAAAAAGTCTCACAATCGCAAAAATAAAAAGAGACTGGTACGAAAGTATTTTAGTTGAAGAAAAATCCGAACGAGTTTGATTCTTGGTTGAGAATCAAATACGTTCGGATTTTTCCATTGGTATAGTAAATGTAGCTTTCATGTGTTAAGTCTATTTCCTTAATCAAAATGAAAAGTAGGAATGGTAATAGTATTTTTTCGTCTGGCAATCAGTAAATAAATAATTCCGATTATACTCCATACAATACCGATAAATAAGGATGTTTTTTCTAAGTTAAGCCACATAAAAAATAAAAATAAGCTGCCGAGTAAAGGCATAAGTACATATGAAATATATCCACTGAGAGATCGTTTGTTTTGTTGAATAAAATAATGGATAAAAACCGCTATGTTCACTGAACTGAACGCAATTAAAGCACCAAAATTAATTAAAGAGGTAGCTTTTTCAAGAGACAGACCTAGTGAAATTAAAGAGAGGCCACCAATAATCACTACGTTCCAAACAGGCGTCTTTGTTTTAGGGTGAATATAGCCAAAAATTCCCCGAGGCAGATAACCATCTTTCCCAATTGCATAGAGAAGTCTTGATGCACTCATATGTGAGACAAGTCCAGAAGCAATAGTTGAAGTCAAGGCCGCTGCTACAAAAATAGATTGAAAAAGCTGGCCACCAATTTTATAAGCGATCTCCGCTGATGCACCTTCTAAATCATGAAACAAAGAGGCTGAAGGGAAAAGAAGCTGCGCAGAGTAAGAAACCGTGATAAATAAGGCGCCTCCCGTACACGCAATAATAAGAATCCCTTTAGGAATGGTTTTCTCAGGCTTAAGTGTTTCTTCGGCCATAGTGGTTACAGCATCAAATCCTAAAAAAGAAAAGCATAAAATAGCTGCTCCGTTTAATAACAGAGATATAGAGGCCGATTCACTTATAAACGGTTTAAATGATAGCTCTTGGCCTTGAGTTGTAGCACTTAAAATAATAAAGATAATAGCGACTAAAATTTGAAAAGCAACTAATAGCGTACCAAAAGAAACGGTTAAATGAACGCTGAAAATATTTATTATGGTCATGATGACAACAAAGCTGATAATCCATACGGCCTTTGGAACACCTGGAAACAGAGAGCTTAGGTAAATATTTGTCAAAAGCGCATTAATCATTGGCAGAAATAGATAATCAAGAAGAGCCGTCCATCCTACCAAAAAACCAATGTTTGGATTCATTACTTGCTGTGCGTATGTATAAGAGGAACCAGCTCCGGGAAAAGCTTTTACCATCCTTCCGTAACTAATGGCTGTAAATAAAATAGCGATCAACGTGAATGCATAAGCGCCTGAAACATGTCCATCTGTTGATTCAGTTACAATGCCAAATGTATCAAAAACGGCCATAGGTGCCATGTAGCCTAACCCTATCACAACGATATGCCATAATTTTAGTTGTTTAAGAAGAGAAGGTTCATGATTCATATTTGTCATCCTTTCTGTGTATAATCATTCTGCATTATTTATTATTATACTATATTATTAAATTTGTCATCTTTTTTTGAAAAAGAAGAGAAAATTGCGGGCTAAGAGATAAAGAGCATTTAATTGATTACTAGATAAAGCAAAAAAATGCTTTTTTTCACTTTGATTTTTACCATTGAGTCTAGAAAGTATTTTACATAAAATGAAAGAAAGTAAAAAAGCTTCGTTTAGGTGATCTACTTGTAATAAATACGAAAATAAATTTTTGAATGCGGTTACATTTTTGTTGGTGTACAAAATTAAGAATGATGGTGAAGGAGATGAAGGAAGTGATTGCTACACCCTATATAAACTTGGAGATAAACAAGGAACCAGGTGTGCATGTCGTATTGGATGAAACAAAAAAAGATGGTGTTTACTTTATTAAATTAACGGTCAAGTCGGTTAAAAAAAGAATTCTTCCAAAAATGAAATTAAAATGGAGCGTTCCATTGTTAGATATCCAACTGTATAAATCTTTACAAACTAGTAAGGGCGATGTGAATGCCTCTTTTGTTCATTGTTTTATGAATAAGAATGGTTCTAACCGCTACACCATTGCATGTTCAGACATACGTCATCCTATTCTGTGTGCTCCTAATTGGAAAGACATGTGTTTAGATGTAGAAATGACCTTATTTAGTGAAAGCACTTGGTCTCTTCATAGCTATGAAACTGAACTGCGAGTAGACACAAGAATAGTTGAAACAGAAGAGTTATTCAAAGGTTTAGCGAAATGGTATGAGAGAAAAGAGATTAATCTAGCATCTGCTTTTGAGCATGCAACGGCAATAGATGAAAAAGGAAATGTCTCGTTAGATATTTGATGGTAAGGAGAGGAATAAAATGGGGATCTTATTTAATGAAGGTACAAAGGAATTTCACCTGCAGGGACGCGATGTAAGTTATATCTTTTCAGTGTTGAGAAACGGGCAGCTCGGTCACTTGTACTATGGAAAAAAGCTTAAGCACCGTTCATCTTTTCAGCATTTTTTACGTGTAGAAACAAGAGGAGCTAGCGCTTCGGTATATGAAGGAGAACTAGCATTTTCTCTTGAAACAATCAAACAAGAGTATCCTTCTTATGGAACAACAGACTTCAGAGAGCCAGCCTATCAACTTCTTCAGCAAAACGGAAGCCGAATCACAAATTTTGAATACGATAACCATAAAATTTACAAAGGCAAGAAGCCATTAAAAGGCTTACCTGCTACATATGTAGAAGAAGAGAGTGAAGCCACAAGTGTAGAAGTTGAACTGATTGATAAATTGCTCAATGCATCACTTATTTTAACGTATACCGTTTACGAAGACCGAAATATTATTACGCGTCACTCACGATTTGAGCATAGAGGAGAAGAACCAGTCGATATTTTGCGTATCATGAGCGGCAGCATTGATTTGCCTACATCAAATTATGAGATGGTTCAGCTTTCCGGTGCGTGGATTCGAGAAAGACACGTGAAAACACGAATGCTTCAGCCTGGTATTCAAAGTATTTCTAGTGCGAGAGGTACAAGCAGCAGTCAGCAAAACCCATTTTTAATTTTAAAAAATCCAGCTGCAACTGAACACAGTGGAGAAGCGTATGGTTTTAGTCTTGTATACAGCGGAAACTTTCTTGGACAAGTGGAAGTAGATCATTATAATGTATCAAGAATAACGATGGGAATTCATCCTTTTGATTTTCAGTGGCGACTAGAGAGTGGAGAAACTTTTCAATCACCAGAACTAGTACTGGCTTATTCAAATAGCGGTCTAAACGGACTTAGCCAAGAGTATCATGAGCTTTATCGCAAGCGTCTAGCTAGAGGAAAATGGCGGGATTTGGAGCGGCCAGTTTTAATTAATAACTGGGAAGCGACGTACTTTGATTTTAACGAAGAGAAAATTGTACATATTGCCAAAGAAGCACAAAAGCTGGGCGTTGAACTTTTCGTATTAGATGACGGCTGGTTTGGCAAGCGTAACGATGATACAACTTCTCTTGGAGACTGGTTTGTAGATAAAAATAAGCTTCCGGGCGGTATGAAGTCATTGGCTCAAAAAGTAACGGATTTAGGTATGGACTTTGGGTTATGGTTTGAACCCGAAATGATTTCAAAGCAAAGCGACTTGTATGAAAAGCATCCAGATTGGTTGATTCATGTGCCAAATCGTCATCAATCTCATGGACGAAATCAATATGTGCTTGATTTTTCAAGAGAAGAAGTAGTGAATTATATCTATGAACGAATGGAAGCTATTTTAAGTGAAGCACCTATCTCTTATATAAAATGGGATATGAATCGAAATATAACAGAGATTGGATCTGTTGGGCTGCCCGCGAACCGTCAGTTTGAAGTAGTACACCGCTATATTTTAGGTGTGTATGATTTGTATGAGCGACTAACAAAGAAGTTCCCGGATATTTTATTTGAATCATGTGCAAGCGGGGGAGCTAGATTTGATCCGGGAATGCTTTATTATGCTCCTCAAGCTTGGACGAGCGATAACACGGACGCGATTGAACGTCTAAAGATTCAGTACGGCACGTCTTTTGCCTATCCAATCAGTTCAATGGGAGCACACGTATCAGCCGTACCAAATCATCAAGTACGCAGAGTAACAAGTCTAGAAACAAGAGGAGACGTTGCGTATTTTGGCGCATTTGGTTATGAGTTAGATGTTACGCTGATGACAGAAGACGAAAAAGAAACGGTAAAAAACCAAATTCAGTATTATAAAAAACACCGATCCCTTATTCAAAATGGCACATTCTATCGATTAAAAAGTCCGTTTGAACAAGATGGAAATGTGACGAGCTGGATGGTTGTTTCATCCGATCAAAAACAGGCAATCATCGGTTATTATCAAGTATTAGCTAGACCAAATCCTTCTTATGAACGCATCGAGCTAAAAGGGCTTCATCCTGATTATGAATATACAGTGATGGAAACAGATCAAACAGCTTATGGAGATGAGCTCATGTACGCAGGAATTACTCTAACTCATGAGTATCCGGGTGTTGAAGCATACGATGAAAAATCTGGAGACTTTGTATCGGTTATTTACACACTGCAAGCGCAATAAGCAAAAAGCCACTTCTATATCATAGAAGTGGCTTTTTTGAGTTAACTATTAATCGTATATTGTTGACATAAAAGGAGAAGTAATGGTAACTTTTAGTTATAATTGTTAACTTTATATTTTTTTAGTTTACTAAAGTGGAGGGGAATCGATGGAAACCACAGGTTTAAGAGATTGGAAAGCACTTGCTCAGTCTATTATTAAAGGGAAAGAAATTACATATAATGAAGCGCTTCAACTTCTTCATGTACCGGATGAAGAAGTGTTAGAGGTCATGAATGCCGCGTACTTAATTCGTCATCATCATTATGGAAAAAAAGTAAAGCTCAATATGATTATTAATACTAAATCGGGTTTATGCCCAGAAGACTGTGGATATTGTTCGCAGTCGATTGTATCAGAAGCACCGATTGATAAGTATGCGTGGTTAACAAAGGAGAAAATTGTAGAAGGTGCTTTTGAAGCTCAAAAAAGAAAAGCAGGTACATATTGTATCGTGGCGTCAGGCCGCCGTCCTACTGATAAAGAAGTAGCGCACGTAGTGGGAGCGGTAAAAGAAATTCGTCAAAAGACAGACTTGAAAATCTGTGCCTGTCTAGGCTTTTTAACAGATGATCAAGCACACGAACTAGTCGAGGCGGGTGTTCATCGCTATAATCATAATTTAAATACTCACGCTGATAACTACGACAGTATTTGTTCTACGCATGGCTATGAAGATCGAGTCGATACGGTTACTACATCTAAAAAAGCAGGTTTGTCACCTTGTTCCGGTGCGATTTTTGGAATGGGCGAGACACATGAACAAGCCGTTGAATTAGCTTTTCAAATTAAAAAGTTAGATGCAGATTCTATTCCATGCAACTTTCTTGTTGCCGTTCCAGGAACGCCTCTAGAAGACAAAAAGGCGTTAAAGCCAATGCAATGCTTAAAGCTGTTAGCGATGATGCGTTTTGTAAATCCAACGAAAGAAATTCGAATTTCAGGAGGCAGAGAAGTCAATCTCAGATCGCTTCAGCCGCTTGGTTTGTTTGCTGCAAATTCAATTTTTGTAGGCGATTATTTAACGACTCAAGGTCAAGAACCTACAGCTGACTGGGGATTAATTGAAGATTTAGGATTTGAAATCGAAGAATGTGCACTGTGAAGTCGTTGAGAAATCAACGGCTTTTTTTATCTTCAGCAGATTTACAGGAACTATACGTTTACTTTACAAAACTCAACAGCTTCTTTATATTGCCTTCACAAATAACCATTATTATAAAACATGTGAACGACAAGTGAATAGTTACTAAGGTTATGAAATTGAGAAACCACAAAAAACAATAGGTCTATATAAACATCCTATGCGTTTTTTGTGGTTTTTTTATAAATGAAAGGAAGGAATCGTTTTGAATAAGGAAGCAGATTTCTTACAACAGCTTGGACAAGATCGTTTAATTGCATCCATTAAAAGTCCGAAAAATTTAGAGCGATTTTTAGAAACAGAGATCCAGGCCGCCTTTTTATTAACGGGCAATATTAGTGTGATTAAACGCTATGTAGATTTACTCAAACAGCATAATCGAATGGTTTTCTTACACATTGAAAAAATTCCGGGAATTAGCTATGACCGGGAAGGGCTTAAATTTCTCGCTAAGTTTGTAAAACCCACAGGGATCGTAACCACTAAAAGTTCACTCATTAATTACGCAAAACAGGAAGGGCTGGTTGCTATTCAGCGACTATTTTTAGTGGATACAGACGCAGTAGCACAAGGGTTAAAAACCGTTCAAAATATTAAACCGGATGCATTAGAACTAATGCCAGGATTGATTCCGGAGATGATAGAGAAAATCGTTAAAAAAATAAGTATCCCTATTATTACAGGTGGACTCATTCAAAATGAAAGCCATATCCAAGCTGCTTTAAAAGCAGGGGCTACGGCAGTTTCTACAGGGAAATCATGGCTATGGAAAAAATATGAATGAGCGAGAAAGGAGCGTTTTTAATGAAAAAAGTAGAGTTAGTTAACGTTGGAAAGTCATACGATCAAAAAACAAATGTCATTCAAGATATTAACGTCACAATTGAACCTGGAGAATTCTTCGTATTAGTAGGTCCTTCAGGATGCGGGAAAAGTACAATGCTGCGAATGATTGCCGGATTAGAAGAAGTCACGCAGGGAGAGTTGCTAATTGGAGATGTAAAAGCAAATAAACTGCTTCCAAGTCAGCGCGATTTGTCCATGGTGTTTCAAAACTATGCTTTATATCCGCATTTGACAGTAGAACAAAATATTCTTTTTGGTCTGCATACAAAGAAGATTTCAAAGCAAGAACAGCAAAAGCGCTGCAGGGAAGCAGCAGAAATGCTTGGTTTAAGTGAATATTTAAAGCGAAAGCCTAGACAGCTTTCGGGAGGACAGCGCCAGCGTGTAGCACTCGCACGTGCTATTGTTACTCATTCGCCTATTTGCCTGATGGATGAGCCGTTATCCAACTTGGATGCAAAGCTGCGAGCAAAAATGAGATCAGAAATTCGCCAGATTCAGCGTAAGTTAGGTATTACGATGATTTATGTCACGCACGATCAAACGGAAGCGATGACGATGGCGGATCGAATGATGATTTTAAATGGAGGTAATATTCAGCAGGTTGGGCGTCCCCTTGATATTTACAATGCACCGGCAAACACGTTCGTAGCGTCGTTTATAGGTTCTCCTCCTATGAACTTATCAAACGTTTCTATAGAAAATAACTTACTCGTTTTTGAAGATAGAAGAGCTATTTCTATGAGTACACCACACAGTAACTTTAGCGGTAAAAAGGAAGTTGTGGTTGGAGTAAGACCTGAGCATGTTCAGCTTGCGACAAACGATAACACCAGCTTTATTGTAGAGATAGATAATGTCGAAATTCTAGGAACAGAAACACTGCTTACATTTCATATGGGTGACAAGCAGTGGATGGCTAAGTGGAACGGTCAATGGAATATAAAAGTGGGAGAGCGCGTCCCTATTTTTATCGATCCAAAACATCTGTTTTTATTTGATAACGATACAGGTTCATGCTTGCACTATGAACCATCAACGGAAGATTTAACTGTAAAGGGGGCATTTGTATGAGTGCTGTTACCAAAACAGCAAACTCGCCTGTTTCTGTTTCATCCAATCCACAAGAAAAGAAGTCAATGCCTAACCTATTGGTAGGATTATCTTACTTGCTGCCATCATTATTATTATTTGGTGTATTTCTTTTCTACCCAATGATTAAGACGTTATATTTAAGTCTTTTTATTACAGATACACAGGGAAATCCCTTGAAATTTGTAGGGCTACAAAATTTCTTTTATCTATTTACAGATCCAAACTTTTTACAAAGTATGAAAGCCACTTTTTTATTTGTACTCTACACGGTGCCTATAGGTTTAATTATTGCCTTATTCCTAGCGCTAATCGCAAATGAAAAGCTCAAAGGAATTGGTTTTTTCAGAACGATGTTTTCATCTACGATGGGAATGAGCGTAGCGGCTTCTTCTGTAATTTGGATGTTTATGTATAACCCGACAATCGGTGTTATCAATAAAGTATTAAATCTTGTAGGAATTCATGATGTGCAGTGGTTATTAGACCCTAAGTATGCGCTGATTGCTGTGTCTATCTCTACGATTTGGATGAACATTGGTTTTACCTTTTTAATCTTACTTGGCGGGTTACAAAATATTGATGAAAAGCTGTATGAAAATGCGCGTATTGCTGGAGTTAGCTATTGGTATCAGCTACGTAAAATTACGCTTCCGATGCTTTCGCCAACGCTGTTTTTTATCATTACCGTTTCGTTTATTAACGCGTTTCAAACGTTTGGACAAATTGACATTTTAACAAAAGGCGGACCTACAGATTCGACAAATGTCATTGTTTATTCAATCTACAAAGATGCATTTGTAAACTATAATGTTGGCTCTGCAAGTGCTCAAGCTACAATTTTGTTTTTCTGTATTCTACTGGTTACGGCTCTTCAATTTAAGCTTGGAGAAAGGAAGGTACATTATCAATGAGCATCACGAGAAAATGGACAACTTACTTGCTACTCATTGCAGCTACTTTAGTATTGATGTTTCCTATCCTATACGCTTTTTCCATTAGTTTTATGAGTGGAGCGGAAGTGTTAGAAGGGAAGATTTGGCCGTCATCTTTTTCATTTGAAAACTATCGGGATGCTTTTGAAAAAGTTCCGCTGCTTCATTATTTAATTAACAGTTTTGCTGTATCTATTTTTGTTATGGCCGGGCAGCTGTTAGTTTCAAGTTTGGCAGCTTTTGCATTTGTATTTATTAAATTTAAAGGAAGAGATACTATCTTCTTTCTCTTTATTTCTACGATGATGATTCCATGGGAAGCAACGATGGTTCCTAACTTTTTAACAGCGCAAAAGCTAGGGTGGATTAATAATTATTTAGGATTAACAATTCCTTTTTTTGCTTTAGCGTTTGGGACATTTTTGTTGCGTCAGCAGTTTAAAACCATTCCGAATGAGTTATATGAAGCTTCTCAAGTTGCAGGGATCAGCCGCTTTCGTTTCTTTTGGAACGTCGTGCTCCCTGTGTCTAAAACAAGTCTAGTTACGCTTGGTGTATATAGCTTTTTAACAACATGGAATATGTATTTATGGCCACTATTAGTGACAAATACAGAGGATGTTCGTACCGTTCAGATTGGTTTAAAACAAATGCAAACGCAGGAGATTTCAACTGATTGGGGAGTGGTTATGGCCGCTGTCGTGGTTGTTATTATACCGACATTATTACTATTATTCCTAGGTCAAAAACGTCTTCAAAAAGGATTAACCCAAGGTGCAATTAAATAGGAGAGTGAATGTGATGAAAAAGATATTGGCTATCGTAACGGCATGCTTGCTAGTCATTCTAGGCGCTTGCTCAAACTCAACTGGTTCTTCGGAAGCGCAAGAAACAAAAAAAACAGCATCAGGTAAAACAGAAGTCGTTTTTTGGCACGCCATGAGCGGTGACCTTGAAAAATCACTCAATAAAATAGTCGATGAGTACAATAAATCTCAGGATAAAGTTGAAGTAAAGCCCGTTTTCCAAGGAACGTATGAGGAAGCACAAACAAAATTTAATACGGTAGCAGGAACTAAAGATGCACCTGCTATCATGCAAACGTTCGAAGTAGGAACGAAATTCATGATAGACAGTGGTAAGGTTCAGCCTGTTCAAAAATTTATTGATGAAGACCACTACGATACTTCACAGTGGGAGAAAAACATTTCAAGCTATTACCAAGTAGATGGAAAGCAATATTCAATGCCGTTCAACTCTTCAACACCGGTTCTTGTTTACAACAAAGATGCCTTTAAAAAAACAGGGTTAGATCCTGAAAACCCACCAAAAACGTATGATGAATTAAAGGCAGCTGCAAAGAAATTAACAGAGAAACAAGGAAATAAAACATCACAATACGGTTTTTCAATTCTAAATTACGGATGGTTCTTTGAAGAGCTAGTTGCTTCTCAAGGCGGTTTGTATGTAGATCACGAAAACGGTCGTAAAGGGGATGCCGAGAAGGCAGTATTTAATGGAAAAGAAGGACAAAACGCATTTAATTTAATCAATGACATGTACAAAGAAGGTACCTTCTACAATGTAGGGCAAAACTGGGACGATATGCGCGCAGCATTTCAATCTAAAAAAATTGCAATGTTTTTAGATTCATCAGCAGGTATTAAAACATTAGTAGATAATGCTCCATTTGAAGTAGGCGTATCAGATCTTCCTGTGCCAAAGGAAGAGGATCGCCAAGGAGTAGCTATCGGGGGAGCATCTTTATGGATGTCTAAAGGAATTAGTGATGAAACATCTAAAGCGGCGTGGGACTTCATGAAATATTTAGCAACACCAGAAGTTCAGGCAAAATGGCACGTGGAAAGTGGCTATTTTGCGGTTAATCCTAAAGCATATGATCAAGAAATTGTAAAGAAAGAATGGGAAAAATATCCTCAACTAAAAGTGACGGTTGATCAGCTTCATAAAACTAAATCAACTCCGGCAACACAAGGCGCTTTAATTTCGGTATTTCCGGAATCACGTCAAAAGGTAGTAACAGGAATGGAAAGCCTGTACCAGGGAGTAAAGCCGAAACAAGCACTTGATCAAGCAGCAAAAGAAACAAATAGAGCATTAGAAGTAGCCAATCAAAAATAACGTATGATTACGAAGCTCGTCTTTCAAGTTATTTTGAGGACGAGCTTTTTATTTAGTGAATGACTAGTTAGGAGAGACAGAGGACAATGAATAATTCAATTGATCTTTATGCGCATCGCGGCTTTAGCGGACGATATCCTGAAAATACAATGATTGCATTTGAAGAAGCTAGAAAAATGCGAGTTTCAGGTATTGAATTGGATGTACAACTAACCAAAGATGGGGAAATAGTAGTGATTCACGATGAACGAATTGACAGAACGACGAATGGAATGGGATACGTTCAAGAATTTTCGTATAAACAGCTGCGGTTATTCGATGCTGGAAGCTGGTATGATTCTCGTTTTTCTAAACAATCGATTCCCACGTTAATAGAAGTGTTTGAGTGGATGATGGACAAAAAGACAGAAATGACCGTGAACATTGAATTAAAAAATGACCAAATTTACTATCCAAAACTTGAGGAAAAAGTTCTTCGTCTAATCGATGAGTTTGATTTAGAAGATCAAGTTATTTTGTCATCTTTTAACTATGATAGCTTGGCTAAAGTGAGATCTCTCCATTCATATATATCAACAGGTTTTTTATTTGAAGGGGTGAGTGAAGATGCGATTGGAAAAGCAAAATCAATAGGAGCGCACCTACACTGTGACATGTCTTTTGCTCTTTCTTCGTACGGGAAAAAAGCAAAGCAAGAAGGATTAGACTTGCGGGTATATACGATTAATGAAATGGATGACTTCTTGAAGCTTCAGCAGGCTTCAGTAGAAGTCGTGATGACAGATTATCCTAATCGCTTTTCCTCTAAGGTGTTCAAAGGATGACATAGAAAGAAGCCGAGACAAAAATATTTGAACCAAAATGAAAAACGAACCATTGATCAAAGTGCTTGATTAGCGGTTCGTTTTTTTTGTTATGGTAAACGTAGGTTTCATGTGTGTAGGTCTTTCTAGCAGTTGATTAAAGGACAAAGCGAAGACTCCTGCGGGAAAAGCGGAACAGGTGAGACCCCGCAGGAGTCTTCGCCTTGCATGGAAATCAACTGCGGTGTAACAAGCGGTTCAGTTCATGTATCCCATTTGTTCGTCTTTAGGTTTTAAGTTCGTTATGTCGCACTCTCTTTTTATACAAAAAATATTTTTCTATTCTGAATAGTATAAAATTTATATTGTGAAATTGTTCTATAGATGATATATTGAGAATAGATTATAATGTTCCTTATGAAAGCGAATACATGTTGCGTAGCTCCGCAAACGTTCATTTGCCGGTCCCTAGCATCGTCTGTTATCTCTTTTAGGAGGAATAAAAAATCATGTATGATCAAGATACTATCTATATTATTGGAGATGCCAAAGCTCCTCAAAGCAATCCGATTACTAAAAAGTTCAATCAGTATTTTTTAGGATTGGTAGTTGATAAAACAAATGGAAAAATTATTGATGTGGAATGCTCAGCGACGATTGAGTTAACCGTTCGATTTGTTCAATCAATTTTTATTGGACGCCACATAAGTGATCCCACCCTTATAGACGACATTAACAGCCGCTACTTCGGGTCTTCCCAAAAAGCGCTGGTGGTAGCGTTTCATGATGCACAGAAAAAATATCAGCAAATAACAGCTGCTTTGTCTACATAGACCTAGACGAAATCCAGCCTGACGTTTTCAAACGTTGGGCTGGATTTTGTTTTGTATAAAAACATTTTCGGGGAGATGAAGGGGGAAGAATAAATGATTCAAGATGGATTTATGTATGTGAGTGTGTTAACTGCCTTTGCTGCGCTCATGGTAGGGATTGAAAAAAGATTTAAAGCCAATCGATTTTTTAAATTTATTCCGGGTATTGTACTTATTTATATAGGAGCTGCTCTTATGCAAACGGCAGGGGTATTTGGGGATAGCGAATCAAATGTCGCCATGTATACGGGCGTTAAAAATGCACTGCTTCCGGCCATGCTGATGCTTATGCTGTTAAAGTGTGATGTTCGAAGTGTAATTAAACTTGGTCCAAGAATGCTGGGAGGATTCATCGTTGCGGTTTTTAGCATAATGGTAGGTTTTATCCTCGTCTATGCCATCTTTAAGAATTTCTATGTAGAGGACACGTGGAAAGCTTTTGGTGCTTTATCAGGAAGTTGGACCGGAGGATCAGCTAACATGGTTGCTCTCCAAGGGATTTTGGATGTTCCAGAAAATATATTTGGCTACGCTCTTATGATGGATACGATTAACTATGCTGTATGGGTTATGTTTATGTTTTGGCTTGTACCATTTGCATCTAAATTTAATAAATGGACAAAAGCAGACGTCAGCTTTATTGAGAATAGTATAGATGAAGTCGCAGCAACTTCTGAAAGCGAAAAAGAAGGCCCGCAGTTTCAGCATCTTCTTTATTTACTTGGTCTAGGTTTGTTCGTTTCGGCATTTTCTACATTTATCGGAGGGCGTTTGCCTGAAGTGGGAGCGGTTATTAATGCAACGAGCTGGACGATTATGATTGCTTCTGTGGTTGGTCTAGTGCTTGCTGTAACCCCAGCGGCAAAAATTCCAGGTACGCTCGATGTATCAAACGTTATGTTATACATCGTTGTAGCGTTAATTGCTTCTCAATCAGATTTTTCAAATTTAGCTCAGGCTCCTATTTACTTAGTATCTGGTTTTCTTATTATGTTCGTGCACTTAGTGATCATGCTGTTGCTAGCTAAACTATTTAAATATGATTTATTTACGCTCGGAGTAGCAAGTTTAGCTAATATTGGTGGAATGGCGTCTGCTCCAATGCTTGCGGCTGCCTATAACCGTGCACTGATTCCGGTAGGAGTCATTATGGCTCTAATGGGTTCCTTCTTAGGTACTTATTTTGGTATGATGGTCGCCAAAATTTTAGGAGCGATCTAAGAATAAACCAAAAATACGTATGAAAGAATATTTGTGCTGAATCGAAAGGAAGCGATTGAAATGATAATTAAAGACATAACTGTAAAGCATCAAACCGTTCCACTGCTCGTTCCGTTTAAAACAGCGCTTCGAACAGCAACAGAGATAGACAGCATAAGTGTAGAGATTCAATTAGAAAACGGAATAAAAGGAAAAGGAGCGGCTTCGCCAACATATGTTATTACAGGCGATTCTTTAGAAGGCATCCAAGCTGCACTTCAAGGACCTATTAAACTAGCGCTAATAGGAGAGGATATACGTCAGTTTCAAAAACTCTTAAAAAAAATTCAAAGCTGCTGTATTCACAATTCAAGTGCTAAAGCAGCTGCTGATATCGCTTTGCATGATGCTTATACAAAGTTTCTTAACATTCCTTTATATGCTTTCTTGGGCGATAAGCAGCCTATCTCTACATGTATGACGATAAGTGTTGATACACCTGAAAAAATGGCTGAAGACGCACAAAAAAGTGCAGCGGACGGATTTGACATTTTAAAAGTAAAGGTAGGTTCAATTCCTGAGCTAGACCTTGAGCGTATTAAACATATTCGATCTGTCATTCCGGATCATGTAAAACTTCGGTTGGATGCAAATCAAGGATGGACTCCAAAACAAGCAGTGCAATTAATTAATAAAATGGAAACTCTCAACTTTGGTATTGAATTGGTAGAACAACCTGTCCCTGCTCATGATTGGGAAGGGTTAAAGTTTGTGACTGAACGAGTAAACGTACCCATTATGGCAGATGAGAGTCTATTTTCTGCCAAAGATGCATTAAGGCTTGTAAGCGGGCGGTACGTGGATCTTTTGAATATTAAGCTAATGAAGTGCGGAGGAATTAATGAAGCAAGAAAAATCGCAAGTATTGCTGAGGCGAACGGTGTTGCATGTATGATTGGAAGCATGATGGAACCATCACTTTCCGTGGGAGCAGCTGCTCATCTGGCAGCCGCTCATCCGAATATCACGTATTTTGATCTAGATGCTCCTCTTTGGCTTTCAACTGAACTGGATGTGTTAAAGTACAGCGGTCAAGAGGTTTTCTTATCAGATCTTCCTGGAATAGGAGAAATCACCGTTCCTATCTCAAAATAAAAGGATAGTAATATAGTAGAAGGAGAGAGACGATGAATATAAAACGTTGGCTTTTAACGGCAACAACAGTTATTTTAGCTACATTTGGGGTTAGTGCAGTTCCTTCTGTTCATGCTTCTGAAGAAAAAGAAACTGCTTATATAGATGTCGCAGCAGCTACTCTGTGGACAGCACCAGACATCTTGCGGGAAGTGGACGCTCCGTCAGCTACTAATCCTGTAGATATGAGAAAGTGGACCACATCGATGAATTTGAAACAGAAGCAGCAGTTATCTAGCGATGGGATGCTTGAGACACAAGCGTTATATGGAAACAAAGTAACGATTTTAGACGAACAAGGAGACTGGGTCAAAGTAGCTGTAGACGGACAGCCTACTTCTCGAAATGAATTAGGGTATCCCGGATGGATGCCTACTAAACAATTAACCTATAGCAAAAGGTACGAACAGTATGCAAAGAAGCCTTTTGTAATGGTGACGGCTCCGACTACTTATCTATATCATTCGCCTTCTTTGAAAAAGAAAGGTATTGAAGTTAGCTATAATACACGCTTACCTCTTTTGGCAAAATCAAAGAGTGCATATAAAGTATTAAAACCAAATGGAAAGACAGCATGGATTTCTACAAAAGCAGGAAAAATCTACGCGTCTCAAAAAGATATTCCTGTACCAACTGGCACGGAGCTTGTTGAAAGTGGAAAGGCATTCTTAAATCTTCCATATTTATGGGCTGGCATGAGTGGTTTTGGATTTGACTGCTCTGGATTTACGTTTACGATGTACCAATCCCATGGTATTACGATTCCACGTGACTCAGGGCCACAGTCTAGAGCAGGGCAACCAGTAGATATGAACAACCTTCAACCTGGAGACTTATTGTTTTTTGCCTATAACCAAGGAAAAGGAAGCGTCCACCATGTAGCAATGTATGCGGGAGATGGCATGATGATTCATTCGCCGAACTCCGAGCGGACAGTAGAGATTATTCCTTTAAACACGAAGGGATATATTGAAGAGTATGCAGGTGCACGTCGTTATTTACCTTGATCAGTAAGATAAGAAAGAAGCTCTTTTTGTGAAGGGCTTCTTTTTTAATATAGAGTATAGATAAAAATTAGAAAATTTAGTTTATTTACGTTTAACTACTTCTCAGTAAGGGAAGTAGTTAAACAAGAGAAAAAAACATTTTTCTTCTTGAAACATATTGACTTTATATGAAAATCGTTATATTATTATAAAGCGTCGTTGAGACATACTTGTAACAACGAAGCTGAAAAAAGAATTTTAAAAAGTTGTTGACATTACGTTGATAACTTGATAAGATAATAAAGTCGCCTAAGAGCGGCGGTTGAACTTTGAAAACTGAACAAAGCGACAAACGTCAACGTTAAATTTTATTTTTTAATTGAGCAA
>NZ_JBHZOZ010000024.1:0-18897 GCF_042787865.1 Priestia sp. YIM B13486
GTTTGACTTGCTCAATTTAAAAAATAAAAATTAACGTTGACGTTTGTCGCTTTGTTCAGTTTTCAAAGTTCAACCGTTGCTCTGAAGCAACTTTATTAGTATAACATTCTACCATTTTGATGTCAACATCTTTTTTTAAGATGTTTCTCTCAACTGCGCTGTTCATCAGCGACATTTAATAATTTACCATATATAATATATAGAGTCAATCGTTTTTCTAAAAAACTTTATGAATAAAAAAGTTAATGAAGTAAACCTTCAGTAAAATGATTGAATACTCTCTATTACAATAGCAATCTAGCCGCTATGCAGTTTTCTTATCTTACCATAAAAAAAAAGCCCAGTCATTAAACTGAGCTTTTTTATTTAAACTATTCTGCTAAGAATGCAAAATAGAGTATGAAGATGATACAGAGAGCATACATAATTGGATGAACTTCTTTTCCACGCTTGCTGCATAACATTGTAATAGGATAAAAGATAAAACCAACCGCAATACCTGTTGCAATACTGTATGTTAATGGCATCATAATTACCGTGAAAAATGCAGGAACTGCTACTTCGAACTCTTTCCAATTAATTTCCCCTAAATTTGACACCATCAGAGCTCCTACCGTAATTAAAGCCGGCGCAGTAACAGCTGGTGTCACGACCGCTAACAATGGAGAAAAGAACAGTGCAATTAAGAAAAACGCCGCCGTTACGATTGCAGTAAACCCTGAACGTCCGCCCGCTGCTACTCCAGCCGTAGACTCTACATAAGCTGTTGTTGATGAGGTACCAAGAACAGCACCAACTACAATCGCACTAGAATCTGCCAATAACGCTCTGCCCGCTCGCGGAAGCTTATTATCTTTCATAAGCCCAGCTTGACTCGCTACAGCAACCATCGTACCTGCTGTATCGAAGAAATCAACAAATAAGAAAGTTAAAATGACGACTAGCATCTTTACGGTAAAGATATCACCGATATTTTGAAAAGCTGCCCCAAACGTCGGGTCAAGACTAGGAACTGATGAAACAACTGCTTTAGGTGTATCAATTAAACCAAAAGCCATACCCGCTACAGCTGTTACAATCATACCGATAAATACAGCTGCATTTACTCGAAGCACCATTAATACAATAGTAATGACAATGCCAAAAACCGCAAGTAACGTTGTTGGGTTAGTTAAATCACCCAGTCCAACAAATGTGGCATCATCTTTGACGATGATTCCGGCACCTTTCATACCAATAAAACTAATAAATAAACCAATACCTGCTCCAACAGCCATTTTTAATTCAATAGGAATAGAATTAATAATTTTTTCTCGCAGGCTTGTTAATGTTAAAAGAATAAAAATAACACCTGATATCATAACACCCGTTAAAGCCGTCTGCCATGGAATTCCCATTGTCAGAACAACTGTATAAGCAAAAAATGCGTTTAATCCCATACCTGGGGCTAATGAAATTGGATATCTACCAAGCACTCCCATAACAATTGATCCCAAAGCTGCCGCTAAAGCAGTAGCTGTAAACACAGCCCCTTGGTCCATTCTCATACTGTCAGGCAGATCCTTTACATCACTTAGTGATAGCACAGATGGATTAACAAATAAAATGTAAGCCATAGATAGAAAAGTTGTAAGGCCAGCTATAAACTCTTTTCGATAGCTAGTACCCAGCTCTTCAAAACGAAAATACTTCTTCACGTTTTTTCCTCCCTTTATAGAAGCCGCATGCACTTAGGCAAGCCATAAAAAATGCCTCTACACTAGGCGCGTAAAGGCATAAGATCGACTAAAAGAGAAATGTATGAGCCAAAAATACAAAAGATTTTTACACATACATGTATTACTTTCTCGTAGTCAAGCCATTTACGGTAGCTCGGTAGAAACTTTTGGGCCTTATCCCCAAGATTATACGACATTAAAGCTATATCTCGCTATTTTATGTTACTATCCTACCATTAACTTTTAAAAAAAGTCAACAAAAAACGAACATTCTTATAAAAGAATGTTCGTTTGTTCGGTTTTCTTACATATTATTCCCATTCAATTGTTGCAGGTGGCTTACTTGTAATATCATATACTACGCGGTTAATATGCTTAACTTCGTTTACAATACGCGTTGAGATAACTTCAAGCACATCCCAAGGAATACGCGCCCAGTCAGAAGTCATACCATCAATTGATGTAACAGCACGAATACCGATTGTGTAATCATACGTACGAGCATCTCCCATTACACCTACACTGCGGATGTCAGGAAGAACCGTAAAGTATTGCCAGATATCGCGCTCTAAGTCAGCTTTTGCAATCTCTTCACGTAAAATAGCATCTGACTCACGTACAATTTCTAACTTCTCTTCCGTAATTGCACCAAGTACACGAATACCTAGACCTGGTCCTGGGAAAGGTTGACGCCAAACGATGTTATCAGGGATACCTAATTCAGAACCTAATGCACGTACTTCATCTTTGAATAGCGTGTTTAACGGTTCGATTAGTTTGAACTGCATATCTTCCGGTAATCCACCTACATTGTGGTGAGATTTGATCGTTTGAGCTGTAGCTGTCCCACTCTCGATAATATCTGTGTATAGCGTACCTTGAGCTAGGAAATCAAACCCTTTTAATTTAGCAGCTTCGTCATCGAATACATAAATAAATTCATTACCGATGATTTTACGCTTTTGTTCAGGATCTGATACGCCGTTTAATTTTTCTAAGAATCGATCTTTTGCATCGATTTTAATTACGTTCATATTAAAGCCTTCGCTAAATGTTTCCATTACGCTTTCCGCTTCACCTTTACGTAATAAACCGTGATCTACGAACATACATGTTAACTGATCACCAATTGCTTTGTGAATTAACACAGCTACTACTGAAGAGTCTACTCCACCGCTAAGTGCGCAAAGTACTTTTCTATCTCCAACTGTTTCACGGATTTTATCCATTTCAACTTCAATGAAGTTCTCGATTGACCAGTTTGCTTCAGCATGACATACTTCAAACACGAAGTTCTTTAAGATATGGTTACCATGCACTGAATGGCGAACTTCTGGATGGAACTGCACTCCGTACATATTCTTATCTTTGTTACTCATTGCGGCAATTGGACAAGATGGGCTAGTTGCGTCCACTTCAAAACCAGCTGGTGTTTCTACAACTAAATCACCGTGACTCATCCAAACAACTTGTTCTTTTGGCAACTCATGGTACATTAATGAATCGTTTTGTACGTTAATCGCTGCTTTACCATATTCACGATGGCTAGCACCTTCTACCTTCCCGCCAAAATGATGAGTCATTAATTGCATTCCATAACAAATACCTAAAACAGGAATATCTAATTCAAAAATGTTTTCATCGCAGTGAAATGCGTTTTCACCGTACACACTGTTTGGGCCTCCAGAGAAAATAATTCCCTTTGGATTTAATGCTTTAATCTCTTCTGCTGTAATTGTGTGCGGATGCAATTCACTATATACTCCGAACTCGCGAATGCGACGCGTAATCAGTTGGTTATATTGACTACCAAAATCTAATACAACAATCATGCCTTCCATCTTGTTCACCTCTCCGAATGTGTAAATAATCACTTGTTATTATGCCCTAAAATATAAAAAAACTAGACTTCTCCCTCAAAAAACAAAGGCAGAAGTCTAGTTGAGCACGACGTTTATCGTCAAATAGACTGTTCTGCCTTCATAGTCAGATCGTTTAAGGTGACCCGGTAGAGACTCTCGAACCATATTATCGAGGATATATGAAGGTATACGAAACATTTATAGTAAGTTCGAGAATATTCTATCAATCCGCGAAACAATGGTCAAGAACTCGTTTTTTTGATTAAATTTTCCCACAATTCAATCGACTCTTTCCATTCTTTTATGGAATCTGCATTTCGATACAAAACCCGCTCATATTTTTCCGTTAATTGCAGCATATTTACCGTATTTAATTTTTCGTCTACTTCTCCTGCAAAGTCGCGCAGCGTCTGACTTTCTTGCCGCTTTAGTCCATTTGCAGCGAGTCTTTTAAGTAAAAAAGCATACGCTGATTCAAAGGTTTCCACACTCTCTTTCTTTTTATAAAAAGAGATATAAAAAGGTAAAAACCATTTAAATCGATTGAGATATATTACTATTAACATAACTACAATCAGTCCGCAGAAAAGTACTTTCCACTTCATAGACAACTTAGCATTTTGAAGAGAAGCTGTTTTTTCTTTCGCTTTTTCTTCTTGTGCCGGAAGCTCTTTTTCCTTAGGCTGCTTCTTCACTTGCGTTTCTTGTTTCTCTTCTTCCCTTTGACTATTTTCACTAGAGTTGTTAGGTTGGCTATCTACAAAATCATAAGGATTAGAAAAACTTTTTGTTGGTTCAAAAGGTACCCAACCCGCTCCTGGAAAATAGACTTCGACCCAAGAATGAGCATTATTTTGTGTGATTTCATAGGTTGTCCACTTACTACTTCCTGAAATGACGGTGGCATCACCTTCTGTATAGCCCTTTACCCACCGAGCAGGAATATCTAATGAACGAAGCAGCACAACCATAGAAGTAGAGAAGTTATCACAGTACCCTCTTTTTGTATCAAATAAAAATTGATCCACATAATCTTTATTTTTCGTAGGAATTGGAACATTTTCAGTATCATATACATATGGATTTGATCGAAAGTATTCTTCAACGGCTTTCGCTTTTTCATAACGATTGTTCTTATTTTTTGTTACCTCACGAGCTAAATTCTTTACTCGTTTCGGCAAGTTAGCAGGAAGTTGTGTATACCTTGCTATAAATTCGTTATTATTCTCTAAACTCTCTGCCTTTTTTTCCTCTGCTTGCTGAAGAAGTCCAATATCAAATACAAGATATTTATACGTCATCTCATACGATTGAACAGTAACAAGCTTGTCATTTTGATAAGGATATAATTTTTCATTTGTCGGTGTAACATCGGTTTGAATGCCATTTTTTAAGGTTAGCGACAGCAGTTGAGGAACATGCATAAGATGAACAGAAGGCTGCGAATAGGTAACTTCTGCTTTTCTTACTTGTCCTGCTACACTTGAGTCATATTGAGGGAGTAAGTTTTCATTTCCTTTAAAGGGCACTTTTTCTTCCTCTTTAGACAGCTCCCACCCCTTGCCTGTATAAACATCCTTCGTTTCAATACGCCAATAGTGCTCATCCTCTACTTTGGCTGTAAATACAACCGTATCATCATTGACAAACGATCCCCCCAATTTAGAATCGTCCATATCATAGCCAATTCGTTGACCGTTTGCAGATTCTCCCTGTCCTTGATTTGTTGTATGCGCTGTGATAAAAGGTACGGGATCTGGCCACTGCGGCCCTGGTTTAGGAGCGAGATAAGCCAGCACAATGACGATAGCTAAAAAGCTGCCTAGAAAAAGAAACGATCGTTTTCTATTTTCTAAACGCTCAGTGCTCGCAGCTTTTATACGTTCAGGATTTATGCGAAGCATGGCTACTAATAAAAATCCGATAATCGTCACGCGAATAATAGCAGCTCCCGCATCGTAAGTAGAAAAGGTATCCAACACGGTAATATACAAAATGGTTAAGAAGAAAAAGAAGAAAATTCTTTTTTGATAAAAGATCCAATATTGAATTAAATAAGCCATAATCCAAAGCAGCACAAAAAATAAAGTGCTCCTCATTTCAAATGATAAATTCGCTATATTCCACTGCATGATACTTTGCGCATCTGACTGAAGAATCTCCAAAAGTCTCGGAAGCCAGTCTGAAGAAAAGAAGGCTCCTTGGAAATAGAGATTGTGAAGCGAAAACAAAATAAACAATATACTCCCTAACGTCATCACGATAAACGGCAAGCGAAACGTTAAACACAAAAAACAGTAAGCAACAAACAAGATAAAGTACTGAATTTGATTGGTATCCGTCACTTCATTTAAAGGAAGAAGCCATTCCACTAATAAAAAGAATGCTCCCGCGTACAATAAGATGTTTTTTACATACAAAGCTGATTTATTCACTTATTTCCGCCCTCACTTCCTTTAGATGATAGAGGAAGAGGAATATTAACAACTTCAATCGTTAAAGCAGAAGATTGTATTCCATTTACAATAACCGTCTCTTCGTCACTAAGCCCTGCTCCTTCATCTTTAACGACAATTATTGATGCCTTAGCATGCAGACTCAGCTTAGATTGAACCTGCCCAATGAGAGTCCCTGTAACTTGACTGACAATGACCATAAAAGAATGCTGCTTTTGAATGGCAATACTCTTAAATTCTGTTTCGAACGCTCGGTTGTTAACAGGCTGTGCACGCGCTAAGTGATACAACAGGTTACCAGTCTCACTTTGTTCAGAGGTTTTTGGTGAAAAAAGTGCATCTCCAGCTAAAAGAAAATCGATTTTTTTACGCTTGGTTTCTTCATGAATGAGCATGGATGCGAGAAAGCTCATTCGTTCTTCAAAGTATAGAGAGCTTATAACATCTGCAATGATAATCATACTCCGTTCATGATAATGACCAAACTCTTTAGAAATCAACGTAGCTTTACGAGCCGTCGCCTTCCAATCGATAGATCCTAATCGGTCACCCGGCTGGTATTCTCTAATGCCTGTCACTAACGTAGTAGATTGATTTCCAGCGGAAACTTCATTTTTTCCTTCTTCTATTCCCGCTAAAAGAAACGGGATATCTATCTCATGGATTTGAGGATACACGATAAACCGCTGCTGCAGCGGATAATATGCCTTCTTTTTTACAATTCCTAATAAATCACTCAATTCAATCGAAATCGTAAAAAATTCATATTCTCCTCTTTCTACAAACGATCTTTCATACGGAATAACAGCGTTTCGTTGAAAAAGCGGATAAATTGTTCTTTCTTCTTGATCTAAAAGGTTACTCTCCTCTTTCACTGCTGCCATATAAACAGGAAAACCCGAGGAGCGTGTAATATGAATGTCATACGAAAGATGATCTCCAGCGAATCGAGGCTGTAGCTTCACATCACGAGTAACATTCCACTTCTTTAACGGATAAAGCAAAACGGCTGCCGCATATAATCCAAAAGGTAAGAAGCTATAAAATAAAAACCAGCTGACAAAGCCCCCTTGAAACATCGCGTACGAAAACGTAGCAGCAAAGATGCAGAATAAAACGAACCAGTCCCTACATTTATTCCATATCACTTTTATATACTGTTTCATAAAGTACCTCTTACCTTTTAACAGGTACTTTCGTATCAGCCATAATTTGCTTCATCACATCATCCGCTGTTAAGCCGCTGTACTGGGTATCAGATCTTAGCATTAATCGATGTGCACACACATACGAAGCAAGCTCTTGAACATCATCAGGAAGACAGTAATCTCTTCCCTTCACTAAAGCATATGCTTGAACGGCCTTCATAAAGGAAACCGTTCCACGAGGACTGATACCTAACGAAACATGTGGATGAGAGCGCGTTTTGCGAATGATTTCGATGATATAGTGCTTGATCGCATCATCTACATAAATACTGCTTACAGTTTTTTGAGCCTGTACTAATTCTGGAATGCTCATGACGGGTTTGACATCCTCAAGATTGACTTGAGTCGATACGCCGTTTAAAATTTGAAGCTCCTCTTCCTGCGTAGGATACCCCATGCTTAATTTGAATAAAAATCGATCCAGCTGCGCTTCCGGCAAATGATAGGTCCCATCAAAATCAACAGGATTTTGAGTAGCCATCACAAAAAAAGGCGCTGGAATTTCCCGGGTGATACCATCGGTTGTTACATGATGCTCAGCCATTGCTTCTAAAAGCGCCGATTGTGTTTTAGGAGAAGTCCTGTTAATCTCATCAGCGAGCACAATATGGCTCATGATAGGACCTGGACGAAAATGAAATTCCATGTCTTTTGGACTGTAAATAGAAACACCTGTTACATCGGACGGCAGCAAATCGGGCGTGAATTGAATTCGTTTAAATTCTGCATCAATCGATTTGGCCAGTGCCTTCACGAGCATCGTTTTCCCCACACCCGGCACATCTTCAAGCAAAATATGCCCCTCTGCAAGCAAAGCAACCAAACTCAACGTAGATACCTGACGCTTTCCAATCACAATTTGATCGATGTTTTCTAATACTCGATTTAATTTATTATTAATATGATCCAGCTGAATCAATAAAGCTCCCCCTTAAAACTCAGTTAAGCCTTGAGTTTAGTATGTTTTTCAATAAACATAGTACTATCTTAACAAATTTTCAAAAAATCTGAAAATATTAACGCACGCAAAAAAGCGACCAAGTACTCACTTGGTCGCTTTTTTAGTTAGGGCAGTGATTACATCATGCCGCCCATTCCACCCATGCCGCCCATGTCAGGCATTGCAGGTGCTCCGCCTTCTTCTGGCTTGTCAGCAACAACTGCTTCAGTTGTTAAGAACATAGCCGCTACAGAAGAAGCATTTTGAAGAGCTGAACGCGTTACTTTTGTTGGGTCAACGATACCAGTGTCTAGCATATTTACCCACTCGCCAGTTGCAGCGTTGAATCCAGTTCCAACTGCTTCGCCTTTTAAACGCTCAACGATTACTGATCCTTCTAAACCAGCGTTGTGAGCGATTTGACGTACAGGCTCTTCAATCGCACGTAATACGATGTTGATACCTGTAGCAGTGTCACCGTCAGCTTCGATGCTCGCTACTTTATTATAGATATTTACTAATGCAGTACCACCACCAGCTACGATACCTTCTTCAACCGCAGCACGCGTAGAGTTTAATGCATCTTCAATACGTAATTTACGTTCTTTTAACTCAGTTTCAGTTGCCGCACCAACTTTAATTACAGCTACGCCACCAGCAAGTTTCGCTAAGCGCTCTTGTAATTTTTCACGGTCAAACTCTGAAGTTGTTTCTTCAAGCTGAGCTTTGATTTGGTTTACGCGTGCTAGGATATCTTCTGCGTTTCCTGCACCGTTTACAACTGTTGTATTTTCTTTTGTTACGACAATTTTAGAAGCGCGACCTAATTGATCGATGCTTGCTGTTTTTAAGTCAAGACCAAGCTCTTCAGTGATTACTTCTCCGCCTGTTAAGATCGCAACGTCTTGTAGCATTGCTTTACGACGATCACCGAAACCAGGAGCTTTAACAGCTACAGCTGTGAATGTACCACGAAGTTTGTTCACAACTAATGTTGCTAAAGCTTCGCCTTCTACGTCTTCAGCGATGATTAATAGAGGCTTGCCTTGTTGAACAACTTGCTCTAATACCGGTAAGATTTCTTGAATGTTACCGATTTTTTTGTCTGTGATTAAGATGTATGGATCATCTAATACAGCTTCCATTTTATCTGAATCAGTTACCATGTAAGGAGATGCATACCCACGGTCAAACTGCATACCTTCTACCACTTCTAATTCAGTTGTGAAACCTTTTGATTCTTCAAGTGTGATAACGCCGTCGTTACCAACGCGCTCCATTGCTTCAGCAATTAATTGACCTACTTCTTCGTCAGCTGCTGAGATAGCCGCTACTTGAGCAATTGAATCTTTACCTTGAATTGGTTTAGAGATTGCTTTTAGTTCTTCAACCGCTACAGCTACTGCTTTTTCCATACCTTTACGGATACCCATTGGGTTAGCACCAGCCGTTACGTTTTTAAGACCTTCTCTGATCATTGCTTGCGCTAAAACTGTTGCAGTAGTTGTACCGTCACCAGCAACGTCGTTTGTTTTGCTAGCAACTTCGGCTACTAATTTAGCACCCATATTTTCAAATGCGTCTTCTAATTCGATTTCTTTTGCAATTGTTACACCGTCATTTGTAATAAGCGGTGAACCGAATTTCTTTTCTAATACAACGTTACGACCTTTTGGTCCAAGCGTTACTTTTACAGCATTTGCTAATGTATCTACACCACGTAGCATTGCGCGACGTGCTTCTTCGCTAAATTTAATGTCTTTTGCCATGTTCTTTGACCTCCTCAAGATGTTCTTAATAATCTATTTTTTACGTATGATAAGTTTGTGGTTAACATTAGCCGATTACAGCTAAAATATCGCTTTCGCGTAAAATTAAGTATTCAGTACCTTCGTATTTCACTTCAGTACCCGCATATTTTGAGAAGATGATACGATCGCCCGCAGCTACTTCTAAAGCTACACGCTCACCGCTTTCTAATACTCGGCCTGTACCAACAGCAACAATTTTACCCTCTTGTGGCTTTTCTTTTGCACTGTCCGGTAACACGATACCGCTTGCTGTTTTTTCCTCAGATTTTACAAGTTCAATCACTACGCGATCACCTAATGGCTTTAACAAGTGAAACAACCTCCTCAAATAATATGTTTGCATTTTTATTAGCACTCAACCTCAACGAGTGCTAACACAATTATTATATTAAAACAAAGTGGGTTTTTTTTGCAAGTATTAAACAAAAAAAATTTAAAATTTACGAAAACTACATATAATAGTTTTAGATTTCGACGATTTTGAGAAATAAAGCATTCTTTTCTCTGTTCAATAATATGTATGTTACAATACGAGCAAGAAGAAATTACTAACTTTACAGTACTTCTTCGACATATATACATAAAAACCTTTTAAAGGAGTATAGAAGATTGGAAAAACGTTATTGGTATGTTATCCTCACCTACATCCTTATGCAGTTTTCAGGAGTTGTTGGTATACCGCTGTTAAAATTAACAGGAATGTTTGATCAATATCCAGTTCGAACAGCGAATGTCATGCTTTTGACTTATTGGACCATCATTAGCTTTATCCTTGGTTTACTTATTGTCTTACTGCTGCTACGCCGTGACATGTCCATGCGTATAGAACATGCGGGAACAACGGTAACTGTGGTCTGGTCAGTCCTTGGGGTGTTCCTGGCTATGGCTGGTCAAGCTGTAGCAGGTATGATTGAGCACGCTCTTGGCATTACCCAAGTATCTGAAAACACACAAAATATTGTTAATCTTGTTAAAGCAACGCCGTTCCTAATTGTCGTTACGTCTGTTATTGGACCAATTCTAGAAGAGATTATTTTTCGAAAGATTATTTTCGGCTCTCTTCACAAACGATATAATTTCTTTGTCTCTGCATTTATTAGTTCCCTTATTTTTGCTGCCGTACACTGGGATTTTAAACATTTGCTCGTGTATACAGCCATGGGATTTGTATTTGCATTCCTTTATGCAAGAACAAAACTAATTATTGTACCCATTATTGCTCACGTGTTGATGAATACAGTCGTTATTTTATCTCAAACTATTTTTGCAGATAAAATTATAGAAATGCAAAAGCAAGCAGAACAAATGCAGTTTATTTTTGGAGGCATGTTTTTATGAAGAATATCCCTTTAACACGAGGGTTTATTTATATTATTATGGGGGTTTTATTCACCTACCTGGCTATTCAAAATGCTCAGGAAACCGTGTGGAATTTCCCCACGATCTTATTTGCACTCGTAGCCGCGTTCGATTTCAGATTTGCGGTGCGCATTTTTATCTTGCACTATAAAATTAAAAAGTTGCAGCAGCAATATAAAAATCAAGATGATTCATCTAAATAAAAAAACCACTGTTTCAGTGGTTTTTTTACATACTAACATCTTCTCTTTCTTGCTCTGCCCTTGCCTTTAACACTTTGCGATACGAAATGCGGGAAATAATGATGCTGATTTCATACAAAATTAAGAGCGGCACTGTCACCATCATGTGCGAGAGCAATTCTGGTGGTGTAATAAGTGCGGCAATAACTAGCAGTACGAAATAGGCATACTTTCGAATTTGAGATAAAAACATAGGCGTGATAATTCCTAATCGCGTCAAAAACATGACGACAACAGGAAGCTGAAACAACAGGCCAAAAGGCAGTGTGAGCTGCATTAAAAAAGAAAAGTATTCATTAATGCCAATCACTTGGTTTACATTCAGCTCATCAGAAACGCGCGTCATAAAATCGACGACAAATGGAAACAACACAAAATAAGAAAAAGAGACACCGCCGATAAAGAGAAAAATGGAAACAGGAATATATCCAAGCGTTACCTTACGCTCTTTTTCATATAAACCAGGACTAATAAATGCCCAAAGTTGATACAGTGCAACAGGAGCTGCAAGTACACAGCCGATAATAACAGCAAACTGCATATAAATCTTAACTGGATCTGTTAGCCTAAATGCATTCATCGTTAAATTTTTTGCCTCATCAGCATGCTGTAAATAGACAATAACCTTATCCGCTATAAAAAAGCCGCCAATTGTGGCAATGACAAAGAAAAATAAAACAATTAAAATGCGCTTTCGCAGCTCTCCTATATGATCATATATTGACATTTCTTGTTCGGTCATACTATGATCACCCTTTTACTCTTTGTCATCTACTTGACGCTGTTTATCTTTTTCACGATCTTCTGAGGCACCGCTAGCGGCATGCTTAAACTCTCTAAGCGTTTGCCCGACTGATCTTCCTAGCTCCGGTAACCGTTTCGGTCCAAAAATAAGCAGTGCTACAATCGCAATAATAATCCAACTGCCTGCTCCAATCCCCATATTCCCACTCTCCTTATTAATTTAGACTTAAGGAAATCGTAACACAGTCCATCTTATTCAACAGGATAATTTTTCAAAAAGTAGACAAGCGACTGTAATTCTACAGCCAGATCAATATGATGCAGTCGAATCTCATCCGGTACGTTTAAGCGTGCAGGAGTGAAGTTTAGAATCCCTTTAATTCCGCAACTCACTAAACGATCGGTAATTTGCTGAGCCACAGGGGCAGGAACGGTTAAAATTGCCACTGAGATATCATCACTCATATAATCTTCCAATTGGTCAAGGTGATAAACCGGCACGTCGCCTACTTTTGTACCGACTTTATCTTCTATCACATCAAAAGCGCACTCAATTTTGGTGTTATTATTTTTAATAAAATTATAATTTAAAAAGGCCGTTCCCAGATTCCCTACGCCAATCAGTGCTACTTTCGTTACTTCATCTTGGTCTAACGTTTTACGGAAAAATGTAAGTAAATAATTCACATTGTAGCCGTATCCCTTTTTCCCTAATGCTCCAAAGTAAGAAAAATCCCGGCGAATAGTAGCAGAATCAACTTTCACTGCCTCACTTAACTCCGCTGACGAAACACGCTGTTTACCAGAAGCATGCAAGTTTTTTAAAAAACGATAATAAAGCGGCAATCGTTTAGCCGTTGCTTGTGGTATTTTTAATTGTTCAGTGTTCACGTTGTACCCCCTCAGTTCATGTATGTCATTACTAACATTTTCAAGTCATATTGCATTACCTTTCACAAAGCCTCAACCGCCTTGAGGTAGCGCTTCCAATTCTCTCTCTTTTCTCTTGTTTTATATATACTCCGCTTCACACCCCGACGCCTTTTGTCTATCCAGGAATACTTAAAGTCGGTAGCTAGAACGAAGCAATTAGCCCTTCAAAGGATCCGTTTGTTAGTCATGACGGATTTTCTACATCCATCATATATAAGTTCAGAGATGCACTTATCTCTTATTTTAACATAGTATCCTGTATAAAATGTGCAGGTAAAATCATTTTATTTCATGAATCAAAACATTCGCTTCATCATTTGTTCTTGTCCCTCTACAAATTACAAACGCTTGTAGGAAGAACTTGTAGTTGAAAATATGTTAAAATACACTATGGATATACTACTAGAGGTGAAAAAATGATTATTCTACAATTGAACGGTATTACAAAATACTATGGGGCAGAACCCATTTTATCGAATATAAAGTTAGAAGTACAATCAAAAGACCGCATTGCCCTAGTGGGACGAAACGGTGCAGGTAAATCAACTTTATTAAAAATTATTGCTGAGCAGCTTTCTTATGACAGCGGAGAAATTATTAAACCTAAAGGTGTTTCCATTGATTATATGGGACAAGATACAGTTCTTGAGTCAACACTCTCCATATGGGAAGAAATGATGACAGTCTTTGCTCCGTTAAAGAAGATGGAAAAAGAATTACGTACGCTTGAAACGAAGATGGGCGATCCAGACATTTTTAATGATTCAGTTCAATACGAAAAACTAACCAAAGAGTACGATCAGCTTCAAGTAACGTTCAAAGATTTAGGCGGCTATCAATATGAAGCGGATACACGATCTATTCTTCACGGTTTCCGTTTCTCAAACTTTGACTATAGCACCCCTATTTCCTCCTTGAGCGGTGGACAAAAAACGCGCTTGGCTCTTGCAAAACTGCTTTTAACAAAGCCAGACTTGCTTATTCTGGATGAGCCTACCAACCACTTAGATATTGAAACTTTAGCATGGCTGGAACAGTTTTTGCAAGGGTATGAAGGAGCTATTTTAATTGTTTCACACGATCGTTACTTCCTTGATAAGGTCGTAAATCAAGTGTATGAAGTCACACAAAAAACAACGGTCAAGTACACGGGCAACTACTCTAAATACCTTGTACAAAAAGCAGAGCGATATGAAAAAGAGTTGCGTCAGTACGAAAAGCAGCAAGATGAAGTCGCAAAACTGAATGATTTTATTCAACGAAACATCGCCCGCGCATCGACTACAAAACGTGCGCAAAGCAGACGTAAGCAGCTCGATCGAATGGAGTTAATAAATCGACCTAACGAAGGCGAAAAATCAGCTAGTTTTTCGTTTGAAATTGAGCGTCAAAGCGGAAATGAAGTCTTAAATCTCGAAAACGTGTCCATCGGATATGATGAAAACAAATATGTCGTCCAAGACGCAAACCTTCGGATTAAAAAAGGTGAAAGCCTTGCGTTGGTTGGTCCTAATGGAGTTGGGAAATCTACGTTATTAAAAGGTATTGTGGATAAACTAAGCTTCAAGACTGGAACCATTTCTTTTGGCTCAAACGTAATGGTTGGTTATTACGACCAAGAGCAAGCTAATTTAACGTCTAATAAAACTGTTTTAAATGAGCTTTGGGATGACTACCCATCCAAACCTGAAAAAGAAATTCGTACAGCGCTTGGAAATTTTCTGTTTTCAGGTGATGATGTACTGAAAATCGTTTCGACGCTTAGCGGTGGTGAAAAAGCACGTTTGGCTCTTGCGAAGCTTATGCTTCAAAAAGCTAATTTCTTAATTTTGGATGAACCTACTAACCATCTTGATTTAGATAGCAAACAAGTACTCGAGAATGCGTTAATTGATTACCCAGGGACTCTATTATTTGTTTCACATGACCGTTATTTTATTAATCGTATTGCAAACAAAATAGCAGAGCTATCTCCTGAAGGAGTAGAAGAATTTCTTGGAGATTATGACTATTATGTAGAAAAGAAAGCAGAAATAGAGGAAATCAAAGAATTAGAAAATATAAAAGCCAACGAAGAACGTACGGTAAAAGTAGATAAACAGTCTTATAAACAAGATAAAGAACAAAAGAAATTGATGAGGCAGCGAACGCGCCGAATTGAAGAAATTGAAACTGAAGTAAACAAATTAGAAGCCGCACAAGCGGAGAATGAAGAACTTCTTTGTAATCCTGAAATTTATCAAAACCACGAAGAAGTATCAAGATTAAACGGTGAAAATGAAAAAATTTCTTCACAGTTATCCACATTAATGGAAGAGTGGGAAGAATTACAGCTGCTTCTAGAAGAATAGCCTATATTTTTTCGTATTTATTCACCCTATTTACTTGTTCGTGCGCTTTAGGACAAGCTTTATCCACTCTGTGAATAAATAGTGGATATCTGTCTGATTTTCATAATTAAAACTTGTTGATAACATGTCCGTGTACTGAGTGCACGGACTTTTCCACATAATTATCCACAGTCAATTCTAAATTTATTGAATATTGTTGATAAATCATTTTTATCCACAAAAAAGACGAATGAGAAATAAATCTCATTCGTCTCTTACTCTTCCAAGTCTAAACCGGGGTTTGCGTTTAATGACATATCTGAGCGTTTTCCTTGAGCAAATCGTACACTTGCCGCTGCTCCAATCATTGCGGCATTATCCGTGCATAGAGATAGCGGCGGGATAATAAGCTCAATGTTTGGTAATGGTGCAAATGCTTCTTCTAGCGCTGCTCTAAGTCCTTTATTAGCAGCAACTCCTCCTGCTACTAACACTTGCTTAACCTTATATTCCTTTGCAGCTTTAACCGTTTTAGTTACTAACACATCAATAACACTCGCTTGAAAGCTAGCAGCAAGTGTTTGTGGAAGAATTTCTTCACCTTTTTGCTTCGCGTTGTGGACAGTGTTAATAACTGCTGATTTTAACCCACTGAAACTAAAATCATAGGATCCTTCTTCTAGCCAAGCACGCGGCAAATCAATTAATGGCTCTCCTTCATGTGCAAGGCGGTCAATATGAGGTCCGCCTGGATATGGAAGGTTTAACGTGCGGGCTACTTTATCGTAGGCTTCTCCTGCCGCATCATCTCTCGTTTCACCAATCACTTTAAACTGACCGTGACTTTCCATGTATACAAGCTCTGTATGCCCTCCAGATACAACTAGCGATAAAAGCGGGAATTCTAATTTTTTGATTAGCTGATTTGCATAAATATGTCCTGCAATATGATGAACACCAATTAATGGCTTTTGGTGTGCAAATGCTAGCGCTTTGGCTGCATTTACGCCAATAAGAAGTGCTCCCACAAGCCCAGGTCCTTCCGTTACAGCTATTGCATCAATATCTGCAAACGTCAAGTTCGCTTGATTTAAAGTTTCTTCAACTACTACCGTAATTTGTTCCACATGATGACGAGATGCAATCTCCGGTACGACACCGCCAAATCGTTTATGGCTTTCTATTTGTGATGCCACCACATTGGCTACAATTTCATGACCGTTTCGAATCACGGCCGCTGCTGTCTCATCACAGCTTGTTTCTAATGCTAAAATTAATTGATTTTCACTCATAAATTCACCCACATAACTAATGCATCCTCATTGTTATCAGAATAATAATTCTTACGAATACCTCCAGGTTTAAAACCTAGCTTTTGATACAATGATTGTGCAATATGATTAGATACCCTAACTTCTAATGTCATTGACACAGCACCTAGTTTTCGAAGAACGTCCATCACGTTGCGCAGCAGCAATTCACCGAGTCCCTTACCTCGGTAGTCTGGCAATAGGGCAATGTTGGTTACATGTGCTTCGTCAATAACAATCCACGTTCCGCAATACCCAATAATATTTTCTCCTTCTTCCATCACAATGTAAGTTGAAAATTGATTATTGGTTAACTCATTTTGAAACGCTTCTGAACTCCAAGGTGTCGTAAAAGACTTCTCTTCGATTTTCACTACTTGATCAATATCTTTAACTTCCATTAAACGAAACTTAATTGTTAGTTTCATGTTTATACCTTCTTTTATCCTTTTTGCTGTGAAGCAAGCCAGTTAGCTTCGGCTTCAGCTAAACGAATGTAGTTCGGAACAAAAGTATGCACAGACTGCGGCTCTTTCTTCATTCCTAAAAAAGCCAATTCACTTGGTCTTGGATTAAACTGCTGAACATGGGCAAATACAGCTTGTTTACCCAGCACTTCTTTTAACGCCTCTTCATGCATGGGAAGATCATTGCCTATGAATAAAATGGGTTTGTTGTATGACTTTAAATGTTCCGCCCAGTCCTTATTAATAACAAGTCGATCACTTTCAACTTCTAGAAGACCTCGTTCATTATTCCATTCATATAGTCCTGTATAAAGCTGTTGACGGCGCGCATCAAATAACGGAGCAATATACCCATCAAAATAGCGACCGTTTGCTGCTAGTGCTTCAAGGCTAGATACACCTATTAAAGGAATATTTAAAGTCCAAGCAAGTGTCTTGGCAATGGTAACGCCAATTCGTACACCTGTATAAGATCCGGGACCATGTGCCACTACAATACGGTCTAGCTCGCTTGGCGCAATATCACAATCCTTTAACAAAGATTCCACAGCGTTCATCACACGAACGGAGTGATTCTTTTTTAGATTCGTAATAATTTCTCCAATTACTTTGTTTTCTTCAACGACAGCAACACCCATGACAAAATTGGATGTATCAATGGCTAACATTTTCATCTTTTAAAAAGCTCCTTACATATTTCAACGTACCGACTGCCTATCGCTTTTACAAGGATTTTACGAGTCGTTTCGTTTTCATGGTAAATATTGATTTGAATATATTCATTAGGAAGCTGCTCTTCAATCAGATGAGCCCACTCCACGACCGTCACGCCATCTCCTTCAAAATACTCATCGAACCCTAGGTCTTCAAATTCATCCCCTAGACGGTACACATCCATATGATAAAGAGGAAGGCGACCGCTTTTGTATTCTTTAATGATCGTAAATGTCGGGCTATTCACATTGCGTTCAATTCCTAATCCTTTAGCTAAACTTTTTGTGAATGTTGTCTTTCCAGCTCCCAAATCGCCTTCAAGCAGCAGCACGTCACCAGCTTCTAATAAAGTTGCTAGACGAGCAGCCAGCTGATTAGTTTCATCAGGAGACGTAGACATAAACGTAAATTCGTTAATCTCTGTCATTCATTCAGAACCTCATTTCAATCTGTATATATATATTGTAAACGTTGTGGACTATACATATCCAGTAAGAAATCCAACAATCTTTAACATCGCAATTCTATAAGGAAATTTCTTTGTATATAAAAAATTCCTTAGGATTGCTCCTAAGGACGGTAAAGTTTTATATAAAAATGGTTCAAACAATAAAAAAGACGAAACACATTGTTTCGTTTCTAAAACATGGCGGTCCCGACGGGAATCGAACCCGCGATCTCCTGCGTGACAGGCAGGCATGTTAACCGCTACACCACGGGACCATGTTGGTTGCGGGGACAGGATTTGAACCTGCGACCTTCGGGTTATGAGCCCGACGAGCTACCGAACTGCTCCACCCCGC
>NZ_JBHZOZ010000025.1:0-15723 GCF_042787865.1 Priestia sp. YIM B13486
GAACACGGAAGTTAAGCTCTTTAGCGCCAATGGTAGTTGGGACTTTGTCCCTGTGAGAGTAGGACGTTGCCAGGCACTTGAAAAAGGACTAGCTATTTTAGCTAGTCTTTTTTTGTATGTTCATTTAAGTAACAAGAAATTAAGTAAGGAATCTTTTGAGCCGTAACTTCAAGGAACCTCAAGATAAATGGGTAATCTTTCGAAGAGTATGTATGCAATAATTCATACCACCACTCTGTTTCATAACGTGAAATCATACTTAAATTATAAAGTAATAAATAATGTGCCAACATCTCAGGGAAATATAAGCAGCTATCTTTTTCCAAAGGTGCATGCAGCGTGTTATTTTGGAAATTGTACATAAAAGGTGAACAATTATATAAACAGCTTGAAGGATCAAGAATACATACCTGATCTTCTGACAGAGACAATGATAGGCGGGAACGCTCTTTTAAAAAAGAGTAGAGCCTTTCGTGATTCATATGATAACACCGTGTGACTTGTTCAGGAATAGACAAAGAGGTAGCTGGAAGCGATCCAATAGTTGTTAAATGGGAAAATGACCTAGTACCCAAATTTAAAAATAATGTATCTAATTCCGGTACGCACGACAACAGATAATTCATTGTGTATTTACTACCTTCTAGTTGTTTCACATGAAACAATTCTTCTCCTACTTGTGAAAACAAACCGCTTTTTTGGATCTTAACTTCATCATCTAGAAAATCATAACTTTGTTTTTTTCTTTTTCGTGTTGATACTCCATGTGCTAACACCGCTGTATTTTCTGGATATACTGGGTTTTGCGTTAACAAACAGGCTTTTAACAGCTGTGACATTCCATAAAATAATAAAACTGGTTGAACTGATACAGGAGATTGTGCCGCAACTTGATAATAATTTTTACTGTGTTCCAAATAATAAATAAATGGGTAACTGTTTTTAAAGCTATGTTGCTCTGCATCGCTATAATTTAATTTTTGATAGCGCTTTCTTAAAAAGTCTTGTACAAAAGGAACGGAGAAAAATAAATTGTAGGACGTCCAAACATCATTAAATTTATGCAACTAAATCACCTTTTCTTTTTATTAGAATTATCTGATATCTAGTGAAGTTATTGACAGGTACATATCTGCTTGTTAATCTACTAATAATATTCTGTCGTTTAAAGGAGGATTCTATAATGTGGGAAAGCAAATTTTCTAAAGAAGGCTTAACATTTGATGACGTTTTACTGGTGCCAGCAAAATCTGAGGTACTGCCTAAAGACGTTGATATGAGTGTTGAACTAACAAAAACATTAAAATTAAAGGTGCCGTTCATCAGTGCAGGAATGGATACAGTTACAGAAGCTGAAATGGCTATTGCGATGGCTAGACAAGGTGGTTTAGGTATCATTCACAAAAACATGTCGATTGAACAGCAAGCAGAACAAGTTGATAAAGTAAAACGTTCTGAAAGTGGTGTTATCACGGATCCTTTCTTTTTAACTCCTGAAAACCAAGTATTTGCCGCTGAACATTTAATGGGCAAATATCGTATCTCAGGTGTGCCGATTGTCAACAACGAAGAAGAACAAAAACTAGTTGGAATCCTTACAAACCGCGACTTGCGTTTTATCCAAGATTATTCAATGCAAATTGCTGATGTAATGACAAAAGAAGAATTGGTTACTGCTCCAGTAGGAACGACTTTAGAAGAAGCAGAGAAAATTCTACAGCAATACAAAATTGAAAAGTTACCTCTTGTAGATGACAATGGCGTATTAAAAGGCCTTATCACAATTAAAGACATTGAAAAAGTAATTGAGTTTCCAAATGCAGCTAAAGATCAACAAGGTCGATTATTAGTTGGAGCAGCTGTTGGCGTAACAGCTGATTCAAACGTTCGTATCGAAAAATTAGTACAAGCTGGCGTTGATGTTATCGTTATTGATACAGCGCATGGACATTCACAAGGCGTTTTAGATACGGTAAGCAGCATTCGCGAGGCATATCCAGAGTTAAATATTATTGCTGGTAACGTAGCAACTGCTGAAGGTACAAAAGCATTAATTGAAGCAGGAGCAAATGTAGTAAAAGTAGGAATTGGACCTGGTTCAATTTGTACAACTCGTGTTGTAGCTGGTGTAGGCGTTCCACAAATTACAGCAGTATATGATTGTGCAACTGAAGCTCGTAAGCACGGTGTAGCTATTATCGCAGATGGCGGTATTAAATACTCTGGAGATATTGTAAAAGCACTTGCAGCTGGTGGACATACAGTAATGCTAGGAAGCCTTCTAGCAGGAACGACAGAAAGTCCTGGAGAAACAGAAATCTACCAAGGTAGACGCTTTAAAGTGTACCGTGGAATGGGCTCTGTAGGAGCTATGGAAAAAGGAAGTAAAGATCGATACTTCCAAGAAGATAATAAAAAATTAGTTCCAGAAGGTATCGAAGGACGTTTGCCTTACAAAGGACCTGTAGCAGATACTTTATATCAAATGATTGGCGGTTTACGCGCAGGAATGGGTTACTGTGGTTCAGCTAACTTAGAAGCGTTACGTGAACAGGCACAATTCATTCGTATGACTGGAGCAGGTTTAAGAGAAAGCCACCCACATGATGTACAAATCACAAAAGAATCTCCTAACTATTCTATGAGATAATCATGAATGTTAAAAAAACACGTTTCCCTATTAGGAAACGTGTTTTTTATGTCATGGATCATGAATGTAACAGTACTTCTTTATCTATTTTTTTAAATTTTAGTATGATAAAATTACATTTATGTGAGTTTACGTTTGGAGGGTATAGAGTGAGAAACGCAGTACAGAAACAATTAATTTGTGTCATTGCTGTTATGTTAATGGCCAGCGTATTTTTTGTCTCTACACAAGCATCAGCTGCTCCTAAAACAGATGATATTGGCGTTGAAGCAGATGCAGCGATCTTAGTAGAGGCAAGTACGGGGAAAGTATTATACGGGAAAAATACGGATGCTTTATTAGGTATTGCAAGCATGACAAAAATGATGACAGAATACCTAGTATTAGAATCCATAAAAGATAAGAAATTATCTTGGGATCAACGTGTGCCAGTTAGTAAATATGCAGCTAAAATTTCTCAAGATTATGGATTATCGAATGTACCGTTAATTGAAAACCAAAAATACACGGTGAAAGAATTATATGATGCCATGGCTATTTACTCAGCTAATGGAGCTGCAATTGCTTTAGCTGAAGCTGTCAGTGGTTCTGAAGAAAACTTTATTAAGTTAATGAACGAAACGGCAAAAAGATTAAATATGGGTGAATCAAAATTTGTCAATTCCACAGGTCTTTCTAATTCTCTGTTAAAAGGAATGTATCCAAAAGGAACGAAGGAAGAAGATGAGAACCTTCTATCGGCTCGGGCAGTTGCTACCCTTGCTTATCACTTAATTCATGATTATCCAGAATCTTTGGAAGTAGCTAAAACTCCTTCTAAGATGTTTAGACAAGGGCAACAAGGGGAAACAAAAATGAACAATTGGAACAAGATGCTCCCAGGTTTTTCAGCTGCCTACAGCGGCGTAGACGGTTTAAAAACTGGCCATACAGATTTTGCAGGTCAATGTTTCACTGGGACTGCAGAGCGTAACGGGGTAAGATACATAACAGTTGTAATGAATGCTAAGGAAAACGGCAAGTCTACGGAAGCTGCTCGTTTTTCCCAAACAAAAAAGATATTGGATTATGCTTTTAGTCATTTTCAGTTAAAAGAAGTAGTGCCTGCTAACGGCGAGATTAAAGGGCATGAAACAATTAATGTTGCTAAAGGAAAATCAAAAGAAGCTTCCGTTTCTCCAAAGAATTCGGTAAAGATTATTACCGAAAAAGGTCAAAAAGATCATACTAAAATCAACTTTAAGTTAAACGATAAAGTTATGAACGATCAAAAAGTTGTTGCTCCTATTAAAAAAGGAGAAACAGTTGCTTATGTCAGTGCAACAAACAGCAATCTTAAAGATTTAGGCTATGTAGGAGGTCAAACTACAGATAGCATGACGCCGGTTGTGACAAACGAATCTGTTGAAAAAGCTGGATGGTTCTCTCTCGCTATCCGCAGTATTGGCAACTTCTTCAGCGATATTTGGATGAATGCTGCAAATACAGTGAATAACTGGTTTTAATGATAACTTAAGAGAAAGAAGAGATACTACAAGAGAGTATCTCTTCTTTTTATTTTTAGATTTGTTTGTATATAATCTATAAATTAGATAGGAATTTTCCGAAAAATGCGGTAAAATAGACACTAAGTTTTGAATTTTGTATATACACTAAAAATTATTGTGAAACACTTGATACAGGAGGAAGACAAACATGAATAACATTACAGGTACTGATCGTGTAAAACGAGGAATGGCGGAAATGCAAAAAGGCGGCGTTATCATGGACGTGATCAATGCAGAGCAAGCAAAAATTGCAGAAGCAGCAGGTGCTGTTGCCGTTATGGCATTAGAGCGTGTTCCAGCTGATATCCGTGCAGCAGGCGGCGTGTCTCGTATGGCAGACCCAACAATTGTTGAAGAAGTGATGAATGCAGTGTCCATTCCAGTTATGGCAAAAGCTCGTATTGGCCATATTGTTGAAGCACGCGTGCTAGAAGCGATGGGTGTAGACTACATCGATGAAAGTGAAGTGTTGACTCCAGCTGATGAGGAGTTTCATTTAAATAAAAATACATTTACGGTTCCATTTGTGTGCGGTTGCCGTGATCTTGGCGAAGCATCTCGTCGTATTGCTGAAGGAGCTGCAATGCTTCGTACAAAGGGCGAACCAGGGACAGGAAACATCGTGGAAGCAGTACGCCATATGCGTCAAGTAAACGCTCAAGTACGTAAAGTTGTGGGTATGGACGAAGATGAGTTAATGACAGAAGCTAAATTATTAGGCGCACCTTATGAGTTATTACTGCAAATTAAACGTGAAGGTCGTTTACCGGTTGTAAACTTTGCAGCAGGCGGTGTAGCAACACCAGCAGATGCAGCGTTGATGATGCAGCTTGGAGCAGACGGCGTGTTCGTTGGATCAGGAATCTTCAAATCAGACAACCCTGAAAAGTTTGCGCGAGCAATCGTGGAAGCAACAACACATTATCAAGACTATGAGCTGATTGCAAACTTATCAAAAGGGTTAGGAAGTGCAATGAAAGGGATTGAAATTTCATCATTATTACCAGAAAACCGCATGCAAGAGCGTGGATGGTAATTTAAAGGGAGTTTTGACAAAATGGTAAAAGTAGGCGTTTTAGGATTACAAGGTGCCTTTCGCGAGCATGCACAAGCATTAGAAGCAGCAGGCGCTGAAGCCATTATCATAAAAAAAGTTGAACAGCTAAACGAAATAGATGGTTTAATCCTACCGGGCGGCGAAAGCACAGCGATGCGTCGTCTGATCGACAAATATGACTTTATGGAACCTCTTCGCCAGTTTGCACAAGCAGGTAAACCGGTATTTGGTACGTGTGCCGGTTTAATTTTACTTGCAGGACAAGTCGTTGACCGTGAAGAGCCTCATTTAGGTGTTATGGATATTACGGTAGCTCGAAACTCGTTTGGGCGTCAACGGGATAGCTTTGAAGCTGCCCTAAATATTAAAGATATCGGTGAAGATTTTATAGGCGTATTTATACGTGCTCCGCATATTGTAGAAGTAGGAGAAAACGTTGAAGTCTTAGCAATGCATAACGATCGAATTGTTGCGGCAAGACAAGGTCAATTCTTGGGATGTTCGTTTCATCCAGAATTGACAGATGATGCTCGCATGGCGCAGTATTTTGTAGCAATGGTTGAAGAAGCTTCAAAAAAACCTGTATAAATGAATTGCATCTTGTAAAGACTTGTAGTACATTATGATTAATAAAAATGATATTGGTATAAAGCGTTGATAGGAAATAGTAATAAGATTTTTGATTTCAAGAGAGTCGATGGCTGGTGTGAATCGATAATCAATTCTTATGAATCCGTCCTGGAGCAAGCTGTCGAAAAAGTAGTAGGCAGTTTCGGTTCATCCGTTATCTGGTTTAAGAGGAAGGCTTATTTTAGCTTTCAATTAGGGTGGCAACGCGGGTAAACTCTCGTCCCTTTCATGGGGATGAGAGTTTTTATTTTGCCCTTTTATACTAAAGGAGGTACTAAATATGTTAGATTTAAAATTTTTACGTGCTAATTTTAATGAAGTAAAAGAAAAGCTCAAGTTTCGTGGTGAGGACTTAACGGACTTAGGTCGCTTTGAAGAGTTAGATGCAAAACGCCGTGAGCTAATTGCTCAAACAGAAGAGTTAAAAAGCAAGCGAAATGAAGTATCACAGCAAATTGCACAATTGAAGCGTGAAAAACAAGATGCTGATCATTTAATCGTTGAAATGCGTGAAGTAGGAGACCGCGTAAAGCAATTGGATGAAGAGCTTCGCAGCGTTGAAGAAGAATTAGAACTATTGCTGCTTTCAATTCCTAACGTTCCACATGAAAGTACGCCTGTAGGTGAAACTGAAGATGATAACGTAGAAGTTCGCAAATGGGGAGAAATTAAACAATTTGATTTTGAACCAAAACCGCATTGGGATTTAGGAACAGATTTAAATATTTTAGATTTTGAAAGAGCTTCGAAAGTAACGGGAAGCCGCTTTGTATTTTATAAAGGGTTAGGTGCAAGATTAGAACGCGCTCTTATTAACTTTATGATGGATTTACATATGGATGAACATGGTTATGAAGAAATCCTTCCTCCATATATGGTGAATCGCACAAGCATGACAGGAACAGGGCAGCTTCCTAAATTTGAAGAAGATGCATTCAAGATTAAAGAAGAAGATTATTTCTTAATTCCTACAGCTGAAGTACCAGTTACAAATTTACATCGTGATGAAATTTTAAGCGGAGATCAGCTTCCAATTGCTTATACAGCGTATAGTGCTTGCTTCCGCTCAGAAGCAGGCTCTGCAGGAAGAGATACACGTGGTCTTATTCGTCAGCATCAGTTTAATAAAGTAGAACTCGTTCGCTTTGTTAAGCCAGAAGATTCCTATGATGAATTAGAAAAATTAACGGGCCATGCTGAAAAGGTTCTTCAACTATTAGGTTTACCTTACCGAGTTCTAAGCATGTGTACAGCTGACTTAGGTTTCACAGCAGCCAAAAAGTATGATATTGAAGTTTGGATTCCAAGTTATGAAACGTATCGTGAAATTTCTTCTTGTTCAAACTTTGAAAGCTTCCAAGCTCGCCGTGCTAATATTCGCTTCCGCCGTGATACAAAAGCAAAACCAGAACATGTTCATACACTAAACGGTTCTGGCTTAGCAATTGGTCGTACGGTAGCTGCAATTTTAGAAAACTACCAGCAGAAAGATGGATCAATTCAAATTCCAGAAGTGCTGCGTCCATATATGGGAAATAAAGAATTTATCTCTAAATAAAAGTAGAAGGTGTTCATTAAGAATTAATTCTTAATGAACATCTTTTTTAAAAACATCAATAAAAGAGTTGACTTTATTATTTGTATATGATAAATTAATACTTGTCGATACGGAGGAATACCCAAGTCCGGCTGAAGGGATCGGTCTTGAAAACCGACAGGGGTGTTAAAGCCCGCGGGGGTTCGAATCCCTCTTCCTCCGCCATATTTGACTTATAATGCAATTAACATAGCGCGATAAATTGGAGATTGGAAAACCGTTACTTATAAGTAACGGTTTTTTATTTGTTAAAAATGCCGCTTTATTTATTAAAGCGGCATTTTTTTATAGATGACGACGTTTTAGCTTTTCATTATGTTGTAAAAAGCGAGCCACTTTTTCAACAATTGATTCAATTGAATCAGGATCCTTGATAAGGTCGTATTCTCTAATATCTAAACGAAGAATAGGGCAAGCCGTAAAGTTATTAATCCAGTCTTCGTATCGGGCGTGCATCTCTTTCCAATAATCAAGAGGCGTTTGCTGTTCCATTGGTCGCCCTCTTTCTTGAATGCGATCTACAATATCTTCGAAGCTGCCTTCCAAATAAATGAGCAGATCCGGATGAGGAAAATATGGAGTCATAACCATCGCATCGAACAAGCTTGTATATGTTTCATAGTCTACTTTAGACATTGTTCCTTTTTCAAAATGCATCTTAGCAAAGATACCGGTATCTTCGTAAATGGATCTGTCTTGGATGAAGCCGCCGCCATACTCGAAAATTTTCTTTTGTTCTTTAAAGCGTTCTGCTAGAAAATATACCTGTAGGTGGAAGCTCCAACGTTCAAAATCTCCATAAAATTTGTCCAGGTAAGGGTTGGAATCTACTTTTTCAAACGATGTGCGAAATTGGAGAGCATCAGCCAATGATTGAGTCATTGTAGATTTCCCAACTCCAACTGTACCCGCTATCGTCAACACAGCATCATTAGGAATGTTGTATTTCGATCGTAAGTTTACCATTACATACTCCTTTTTAACATACTCTCTTGAACCTCTGATAGGATTCTATTTAAGTGTTGTTTATTTTGTACAAAATCTATTTCATCACCGTCATAACGTAAAATGGTTACATCAGGGTTATTTTGTTCAAACGCCGTCATAGCTTTTTCATAATCATCACTTAGCCTCGCAAGGTAGTGAGGATCGATGTTTCGTTCAATTTCTCTTCCGCGCATTTTAATACGCTTTAACAAGGTATCTAAGCTGGCATTTAAATAAATAATAATGTTCGGAGCTGGCATATCAGCCGTTAAGATGTGGAAGATTTGTACATATTTTTTATACTGTTCATCTTTTAACGTTTGCTCAGCAAAAATCATGTTTTTCATAATATGATAATCTGCTACAACAGGTTTTTTATAAGATAAGAACCCTTTTTGAATATCCTCCAACTGCTTATATCGATTACATAGAAAAAACATTTCGGTTTGAAAACTCCACTCGTTGATATTTTCATAAAATTTCCCGAGAAATGGATTTTCATCTACGATTTCTTTTAAAATTTCGAATTGAAATGCTTGTGCAATCTCTTTAGCTAGAGAGGTTTTTCCGACACCGATGGGTCCTTCTACTGAAATAAAAGGTGTGCCTTGCATTCATTTGCCTCCTTCATGACCACTCGTTCAAAAAAAACAGACAAAAAATATTTTAACATAGAGAAGGAGAATAAGGGGAAAAGAAATTTCTTTCAGTAAGAAGAATAACAAAAAGCCTACTGTTAACAGTAAGCTTTCCCTATTTATGGCTGTGTCACTCTTTTTGTAATCTTGAAGTTGTCTTCAATCAAGAGCCAGTTTTGCGGGAAATCTAAGCCTAGTTTCCAGTAGGCCATTCCTCTAAGTTTTAATTCTTTGATTAAATCAAACTTGGCCTGAATAGACCTAGCGTCTTCAAACCATACTTCGTGGGTGCGCTGCTGCTCATCTTTATACCGGAAGAAAGGAGCTTGTGCTTTATTGTCGTATTGAATAGCTACTTTATAGCGAGCTGCCAACTCAATAGCTCGTTGAGGACTAATGGCTTTGGCATATTCTCCTCCTGGTTTGTAAGGAAGTGTCCAATCGTAACCGTATAGGTTTTGGCCCATGATAATTTTTGAACTAGGTATTTCAGATATTGCATATTCTAAAACATCACGTACGGGACCAATAGGAGAGACGGCCATAGGAGGCCCACCGCTATATCCCCATTCGTATGTCATCGGAACAACGAAGTTAGCAATCTCTCCAATGGCTTTATAATCATGTGCTTCATACCATTTGCCTTTTTGATCTCGACTTGTCTTCGGAGCTAAAGCGACAGACATAAGAAGTTGCTCATCTTGAAGACGCTTTTTTGCTTTCTGTAAAAATGCAATATAGGCTTCTTTATCTGCCGGACGCAAAAATTCGAAGTCAAAGTGAATGTCTCTGAAATTTTGTTCTTTCGCTGTTTTTACAATATTATTTAAAAGCGTATCTTGAACGTCTTTATTAGTTAAAATTGCTCGGCCGACTTCGTCACTGAATGCGCCGTTTTCAATATTAGCCAATACCATTAAGAAAATGACGTCATTTTCTTTAGCAATAGAACCTAAATTGTTAAGTGGAGGTGCCTTTAGAGAACCGTCTTTTTGCACTTCGAAGTTCGCTGGCCCGAGATAAGTAAGGTATTTTGCATTTTGATTAATCATTTTCTCTGTTTGAGGAGTGATTTTTCGATTGCTTGTTTCAACATACCCTAAAAACTCACCGTTTCTTTTGTTGGGGGAAGGGGGAATTAAGATGCGGCGGCCAGGGGTTAAGGGTGCTGTAACTGAAACATTGTTCGCATTGGCAATAGCCTGATAGCTAACGCCTAATTTTCTTCCTACCTTCCATATAGTGTCCCCAGCTTTTACTGTGTAGTAAGTACCATTGATTGGAATAACCATAGATTGCCCGATAACGAGTTGATTTGGGTTAGGTAATTCATTTGCTCTTATAATTTTCCCTGTGTCAATGCGGAACTGTTTTGCAATACTATATATACTGTCACCTGCTTTAACAGTGTAAATTTGCATAATAAAAAGCCTCCATTTCATATGACTTACTTCCATCATATGAGAAGGCTTTTTACTTAATTCATCAACTCGGTATGTTTGCAAATACGAGCATTTAATACGTTATGCATCATTCTCAAAGCAAAGGTATTGTCTTCATCTGCGTTTGAAGCAATACAATCTTCAGGCACAATTAAGTTATACTCACGCATATAAGCATCGTTGGCTGAAAAAAGCACGCATATATTTCCCGCAATTCCTGTTAAAATAAGTGTATGGACATCGAGCTGTGATAGCAAAATATTCAAAGCTGTCCCATAGAAGATAGAATGCTTTGGTTTAATTAAAAAGTAATCAGCGTTTTGTGGTGAAATGTGATGTAGAATGGGTGAGCTTATCTCATTTGTGCAGTGTGTTAAAATGGTTTCTAAGTTTGCTTGCCATAGCTTATAGTGGTCATTTACATAGATAATAGGGATATGTTGAGACGATGCGTACTGTTTTAACTGGGCAATGTTTTGAGCAATGGTTAAAGATTTTTCAGCAAGTATTTTGCCGTTTTTAAATTGAAAATCGTTTAGCATATCAATAATAATTAAAGCAGTTTTAGCGTTCTTCACACAAAGTCTCTCCTTTTCCTGATGTACATAGTAAATAGTTTGACTCAGAAAAAATATAATATGTAAGGTTGGATAAAAAGTGTTAAATGATGAAAAGTATATGAGGTTGGCAATTGATGAAGCATTAAAAGCCAAAGATAAATTAGAGGTTCCCATTGGAGCAGTTATTGTTCAAAATGATGAGGTGGTTGCTTCAGCTTATAACTTACGAGAAACAGAACAGCGATCAGTTGCCCATGCAGAACTTTTAGCAATTGATGATGCATGTAAGAAATTAGGAACATGGAGATTGGAAGACGCTACGTTATATGTCACCTTAGAACCATGTCCGATGTGTGCAGGTGCTATTGTATTATCAAGAGTGAAAAGAGTTGTGTTTGGAGCTTATGATCCTAAAGGTGGCTGTGCGGGAACATTGTTAAACTTATTAGAGTTTGAAAAGTTTAATCATCAAGCACAAGTAGTAGGAGGTGTGCTAGAAGAAGAATGCGGGAGCCTCTTAACGACCTTTTTTCGTGAGTTGCGTCAACGAAAAAAGGCTGGAAAATAGCGCTAAAAAAGTAAGTTTTCTATAGCAGTTGCATTTTTGAATGAAAAGACGTATACTTGTAAATGCATCAACTTGATGCCCAAACTATTGGTTTCAACTTTGCCGTGCTAAGCGGGGAGGTAGCGGTGCCCTGTACTCGCAATCCGCTCTAGCGAGGCCGAATTCCTTCTTGAGGTTAGCTCATCTTAGGGCCTGCCTTAAGTAAGTGGTGTTGACGTTTGGGTCCTATGCAATGGGAATCTGTGAACCCTGTCAGGTCCGGAAGGAAGCAGCAGTAAGCAGAACCTCTCATGTGCCATGGGGTCGCCTAGACCGAGCTAACTGCTTAAGTAACGCCTGGGGTGGCTAATCGACGGAAGGTGCACGGCAGTTATATACATAAGTTTAGTCTACTCTGTTGGAGTAGGCTTTTTATTTTATCTCTCACTATTTTGAAAAAAAACCTCATAATACGCTATAATGATAACTAATGAATTATATTAAAAGGAGAGGATGTAGTGGCATATCAGGCTCTGTACCGTGTATACCGTCCTCAAAGCTTTAACGACGTAGTCGGTCAACAACATATTATCAAAACACTTCAAAATGCCCTTGTCCAAGAGAAATTTTCGCATGCGTATTTATTTTCTGGGCCTCGGGGAACAGGAAAGACAACAGCTGCTAAAATTTTAGCGAAAGCCGTTAACTGTGAAAAAGCACCCATTGCTGAACCCTGTAATGAATGTGCAACTTGTCGGGGAATTACTGATGGTTCCATTTCTGATGTAATTGAAATTGATGCAGCTTCTAATAATGGAGTCGATGAAATTCGAGATATCCGTGATAAAGTAAAATATGCACCTAGTGCTGTTCGATACAAAGTGTACATTATTGATGAAGTTCATATGCTTTCAATTGGAGCTTTTAACGCTTTGTTAAAAACGTTAGAAGAACCTCCTGCACATGTTATCTTTATTTTAGCTACAACAGAGCCGCATAAAATTCCATTAACGATTATCTCTAGATGTCAGCGCTTTGATTTCAAACGCATTTCGCCAGAAGATATCGTATATCGAATGAAGGAAGTATTAGGTTCTGAAGAGCTAGAAGTAAGCAAGGATGCTCTTTACGAAATTGCGAAAGCTTCAGAAGGCGGCATGCGTGATGCACTTAGTCTTTTAGACCAAGCTATCTCGTATAGTACGGAGAAGGTGAGCTTAGAGGATGTTCTATCCATAACAGGAGCAGTATCACAGTCTTTTATTGTGAAGATCGTCCAAGCTATCTTTAACGAAAACATTGTAGAAGCGCTAGACTCTGTTGAAAGTTTGATTAAAAACGGAAAAGACCCAGCGAGGTTTGTAGAGGACCTCATCTTCTATTATCGTGATGTTCTGCTTTATCAAGCTTCTGAAGAAAACGCATATTTACTTGAAAAAGCAGCGGTTAACGAAGAGTTTAAAGAACTCAGTTCAAAAATGGATAGTGCTTTTATTTATAAGGTCATTGCTGAATTGAACCAAACTCAGCAAGAGATGAAATGGAGCAATCATCCTCGAGTGCTACTTGAAGTAGCTTTAGTAAAATTAGCTCAAAGTTCTACAAGTCAAGAGAGTGCTCTTCCATATCAAGACATTTTGCGAAAAATGAATCAAATGGAAGCAGAACTGCAGCAGTTAAAAGAAAAAGGCATTCAAGTTGATCATACAGCTCAGGCAGTGCAAACAGAGAAAAAACAGACAAGACAGTCCAGAAGTCAGTACAAAACGCCTGTTGGGAAGGTAAATGAAGTTTTAAAAAATGCCACTCGGCAGAATTTAGAAACGATTAAGCGATCTTGGGCGCAGGTGTTGGACACATTGAAACAACAAAATAAAGCTTCACATGCAGCGTTGTTATCTAACAGTGAACCGGTTGCGTCTTCAGATCAATCATTTATACTTAAGTTCAAATATGAAATTCATTGCAAAATGGCTTCTGAAAATAACAACAATGTACGTGATAATTTAGAGAATATCTTATATACTTTAATTGGCAGCAAGCGTGAAATGGTTGCAATTCCAGAAAGTGAATGGGATAAAGTAAGAGAAGAGTTTCTTCAAGGACAGCAAAGTGATGGGTCATCAGGTCAACCACAGGAGGAAGACCCTGTGGTTGCAGAAGCGAAAAAGCTATTTGGAGAAGACTTAATCGAAATTCAAGAGTAAATTTAGGAGGAATGTTCATATGATGAAAGGCATGGGCAATATGCAAAAAATGATGAAACAAATGCAAAAAATGCAAAAAGATATGCAAAAAGCGCAGGAAGAGTTAGCTGAAAAAACTGTTGAAGGTACAGCTGGCGGCGGAATGGTAACAGTTGTAGTTAACGGTCAGAAACAAGTAATTGATGTAAATATTAAAGAGGATGTAGTAGATCCTGAAGATATTGAAATGCTACAAGATTTAGTACTAGCAGCAACAAATGACGCATTAAAACAAATGGACGATTTAACAAATAACACAATGGGTCAATTTACAAAAGGTTTAAATATTCCAGGACTTTAATAAGGTGGTTGCCACGTGCATTATCCAGAACCAATATCCAAGCTTATAGATAGTTTTATGAAGTTACCCGGCATTGGTCCAAAAACAGCTGTTCGCTTAGCGTTCTTTGTTTTATCTATGAAAGAAGATACAGTATTAGATTTTGCAAAAGCATTAGTCAATGCGAAGCGGAATTTAACCTATTGTTCAGTTTGCGGACATATCACAGATCAAGATCCTTGTTACATTTGTCAAGATCAGCGCAGAGAGCGAAATGTGGTATGCGTCGTGCAAGACCCTAAGGATGTCATTGCAATGGAGAAAATGAAAGAATATAACGGCTTGTATCATGTCCTGCATGGCGCAATTTCACCTATGGAAGGAATAGGGCCTGAAGATATCAAAGTACCAGAGTTATTAAAAAGACTTCAAGATGATGAGATTCAAGAAGTGATTTTAGCCACTAACCCGAATATAGAGGGCGAAGCTACGGCTATGTATATCTCTAGGCTCTTAAAGCCGACAGGAATTAAAATTACTAGAATTGCTCATGGGTTACCCGTTGGAGGAGACCTTGAGTATGCAGATGAAGTAACTTTATCTAAAGCCCTAGAAGGTAGAAGAGAAGTATAACGAGGTACTCGCATATGTTTTTTAAAAGAAAAGGTTGGTTACGCAAAGAGCATGATGATGAATTTGTGAAGACTTTTATGCAAGTAAAGCAGGAATGGAGTCACAAAACTTCAATGGTAGAAAGAAGTGTAGATCCTTCAGAAGAGGTAATGGTAGATATTCGATTAGCCAAAATGAAGTATCTTTTTCTATTAAAAGAAGCTAAGCATCGAAATATTTCAATTAACAGGATGTCATAGAGGCATCCTGTTTTGTTGTCTTTATAAAATAAGGATTTCCCTCCGTGAAGTAGTGCTTTTTTTGAATGCTTGGACATACATATAAGGTAACTTATCTGCTTTAAGAAGGAGGCAACATGCTAAATCATCCCATTGTAGTTGTGTCTTTTTTAACAGGACTAATCATTCTACTCTTAGTAACAGGTGGTGTTGAAAAAATGCTTCGAGTCATTGGAAATTTATCGATTAAGCTGATTATTGGCGTTCTGCTGCTTTTCTTTATTAACATCTTTGGCGTACAGTTCGGTATTCATATCCCTATTAACTTCCCCACAGCCATTGTTTCAGCTATTTTAGGTATTCCAGGAATAGCTGCCTTACTTGTTATTAATAATTTCATATTATAATTTGGAGGAATATCCAAAATAAAAGTTTTCTGGAATCTTTTCGAGAAAACTTTTATTTTTTTTGAAAAAGTTATTGACCAATAAGTTAACAGATGTTATATTTATATACGTCGCTAAGACAACAACAAAAAATAACTCAAAAATAACTTAATGAAAAAAGTTGTTGACAAGTTATTCTCGAGGTGGTAAGATGAGAAAGTCGCCTTGAGACAAGAGTTCTTTGAAAACTGAACGAAATAGTAAACGTCAACGTTAATTTTTATTTTTTAAATTGAGCAAGTCAA
>NZ_JBHZOZ010000026.1:0-14027 GCF_042787865.1 Priestia sp. YIM B13486
CGTATGACGGGAAATCTGTCACGTACGGTTCTTAGGGGGGCGGGCGCTCGTGAGAGTGCCTGCCTACCCGACGTAACTACAATTGTATATCCTATACACTAATTTCGATTAGAATAATTAAAAATGAGCAGGGTACACGGATGGGAAAATACAAAGGTCTTTTGGTAAATAAAGAGAATTATACTATGAGGAGGGGATTAAATTGAAGCTGCTACAAATCAGACTATTAGTTAATGATTTTAAAAAGAGTGCTGAATTCTATAAAGATTTATTAGGAATTCCAATAAGTTGGTATGAGGAAGAAATGGAGTATGCACTTTTCAATAATGGAGAAACAAAAATTGAACTTTTATCTCAAAAGGCCATGACAGAGGTGATTGGAAAGGAAAATAAGCTTTTACATGGTGAAGTTCAATCAAACTTTTTACTTCAATTTGAAGTAGAAGATGTTGATAAGACCTATAATTATTTAAGAGAAAATGAGATTGAATTTGTTACTGAACCACACGATCGTAAAGAATGGGGATCACGTATTGCACATTTTCGGGATCCAGATAAGAATCTTATTGAAATATATAAAATGCTGTAATTAATTAAAAAATTTTTAATACTTATTATGGCTCTGTTTTGATTTATTCAAACAGAGTTATTTGTGCTACTACCGAGCAGCTGTATTATGGTCATTAGAAATGATGACATATACAGATTAAAAGTAAAGAAACTACCTAATGCTTAGGTAGCCTCTTCTATCCTTGTTGTAATTGATTTTTAAGTTGTTGTACAATAGTAGAATTTGCTGGAGCAGCTGGTTGGTAATAATTTTTTTGTTTTGCATACTCATACACACTACGTTGGCGTGTCTCGTCCTGATTACGTATTTGAATAAGTGTCTCATATAATTGTTGATTATTTGTTTGGCTAATAATATTGGCATAACCTGTTAAACTTGCGTTAAGACCTGCTAAATAATCATTTACGATATCCTTTTCATTCATCTTTATCTGTCTCCTATCCTAAAAATGAAATGAGCTGTTGTTTTGTATTTCTAGCGTCACGTGCATCTTTTTGTAGCATTGCTGTAAGCTGTGGATCATTGCATTCTTGTGCGTATTGTTCTAATTTATTAATCAGTGTCCCATGTGCTCCTATAAGATGACGCAAATTCTCTACTTCTAGCTCCGTCAAGTTTTGCATATTGATTTCGCTTCCTTTCTTCATTCATTCCTTTTTATTATGAAACAAATAAAAAAAGATATGCGTAATAAAAAATAAGATGAACGGATGAGACAGTGGATATAATTTTCCATAAACGTTCCTGCATATAAATCACATTACGTTAAGTAAATAATAAAGTATCTCGTTAAATTGATTGGTTTTATTATTTAAATAAAGTGGCGACAAATAGAGAATTCTACTCCCTATCATATACCACTCTATCTTATATTTACCTTTCAAGAAATTTTTATATTTATAATAACTTAAAATAAAATTTATAAATATTTAAATTCGATTTACTTTTAAAAATGTAGTTTTCATTAAAGATGAAATATAGATTAATTTTATATATAGTGGTAAATGTATAAACTCTATTATAAAAATGATAGTTTTATCATTTACTCTAAATGACGACAAATTTTAAGTAAGTAAGTTAACTATTACATATATTAAAAACATTAAATCAAACTTATATAAATAACATTATCTTTTTTATCTATATATCACGTATTATAAAACTATATCATTTATATACATAATTAAAATAAACCCTAATTTGTCGTCAATAAGTGTAAATGGTGAAATTAATGATTTTTATAAAATGTTTTACGATTTACTTATATGCTAAAGTTAGTCTTATATAGGTTATAAATAACTTGAATAAGTTATATTTCTAATTACTACATCGAGTTAAACTAAAAATGCTGAGTGATTTAACAATTTCCATTATAATTCTTCCATGCAACCTTTCTTCCTAACCTTATGATACTGAAATATCTTCCTCTACCTAAAATGTAATATATTACTAATGAAAACAATAAAAAGCATATTGTACACTTAATGGGTATGTAAGTAATATTTTATGGAGGTTTTAAATTGAAAGCTACTGGCATCGTTAGGAAACTAGACAACCTGGGAAGAGTAGTCTTACCCATCGAATTAAGAAGAACATTAAATATTAAAAAGAACGACCCTGTTGAAATTTTTGTAGATAATGAGAACATTGTGTTGAAAAAATATTCACCTAATTTAGCCTGTAAAGTGACAGGTGAAGTTTCCGAAGATAATCTAATCTTGGCAAAAGGAAAAGTAATTCTAAGCCGTGAGGGAGTAAAGCAACTGCTTAGAGAGTTAGAAGTAAAGTTATAACTCAAATATGAAGAATGAAAGCAGACTCTTTTCGACTTTTATACCTAGTATTTTAATTAAAATGTCTGTCCACTCTGCATAAAGACAGCACCTAATTATTTAGGTGCTGTCTTTATGTAAAAAAAGGATTTCTGAATCTTCAATCAACTAACTTTATATTACCGGAAACTGATATAAACAAGCTATAACTTTGTTATAATGTCTGACACAAATAATCTAATGTTATCTTTCTTTTTATAGTTAGCATAAAACATCTTCAAGGAAGCAAGAAAGCAAAAGAACCCTTGTGGCAGTAGGGGTTCTCGATGAGGATATTTTCTCGTTAATGCAGCTTTTTATATATCTTTGACATACTAACGCTTTAGTAGGAGACGAACGAGAAAAAATGTATAAAAAGCGCATGTTTTATACATATGCTCGTACGGAAAAATATAGTCTATATAGCAAAAATATGTTATTATGTGTCTGCACATGCATTTTATAGTAAAAAGCCACCTGTCCTGCAAATACTGGGTGGCTTTTTATTTTGCTTACCTTTTGACTGGACAAATTATAACCCAATACTATATTTTAGATATGTACATGTATATATTACACTTTTATCAACTATTAAAAGCAGCTATGATCAACCACACATGTAAGAAAAGCCCTCAATTAATTTTGAGGGCTTTTCTTGTATGTGTCTCCCCTAAGTATAAATAGTGAAACTTTAATAATATGTAAAGTACTTTATTATTTACTTAATGCAATCAGATATATCTAAAGACTGATCGTGAAAAAAGATAACTATTTAGTTATCTTTTTTTCTTACCAATATAAAGCAAATGTGACGAAACGCCTAAAGTATAAGGGTCGGTTGCTGTTTTCTTTAATAATTCAATTAATCGATCAAACTCAACTTGTCCCTTGTCTGTCCAATAATTCCATTGTTCTTTAGATAAAAGAGAACCAATACTAGATGATCCAATTAGACTTAAAGTTTCAAATCCATTAGATTCCATAAAAGGATTAATTTCTTGTAGATCAAAGTAATAAGCTCCTGTAAATCTTCCTTCATCCTGATGATTAAATTCGCCAGTAGCAATAAACTCTTCGATATTGTCCATTGTATTATTGGGTTTCCACGCCTCTGGATTTAACAGTGAAGAGATAGCGTGCCTAATTCGGGACATAAAGGCAACAAATACAACTCCCTCATCTTTTGTCACGCGGTACAGTTCTTTAACAGCAGCATCACGATCTTGTTCATTCTGTAGATGATACATTGGCCCCATCATCAAGGAAGCATCGAACTCTTTGTCTTTTAATAAATTTAAATCCTTTGCATCCATAATATGAAATCCATTAAATTGATTAAAAAGCTCAAGTTCTTGTGCTTTATTTTCAGCTACCTTTACTAATTTAGGAGTGAGATCAGTTAGCGTTACCTGAAATCCTTTCTCGGCTAGTGTCATTGCATATTTACCAGGACCAGCCCCATTATCTAATATACTGCCGTTTTCCGGTAGATACTCTTGTATATAATGCCAGTTTATTTGAAACTCTAAGGGTTCTCTATCTAGGCGTCCCCACTCATCAAATGTTGAGTAATAATCCATAACTTTGTTCATAAAAAAATTCCCCTTCTATGTCTTATGCAACTTCCAATAAATATAAGTATTATTTATTTTGTAGAATTTGTAAACTATTGATGGAGATTACATACAAAGTTAATTAACATAATGTGCGTTATGAATAGTCAAGATATCTAAAACCTTTGTCCATTGTTCTTAAAAAGAATATATTTATATGTCAACTATAACTCCTAGTCAGAAACTAAAAATATGACATCTTTGTTAACAACAAGGTCTTTCTCTTCTTTATCTCGAAATAACCTACTTGTAGAAAAAAATGGTAAAGGAGAAAAATTCTTATGCAAAAAATAAAATCCTCTCTTACAGGTCGCCTGGGTGGTTATACAAAGGAAATGATGAAAGATTTAAATGTGCCAGGAGCAGCAGTCGCAATCATAAAAGATAGAGAAATTATTCTTTCTGAAGGATTTGGGTATCGCGACATTGAAAATAAAAAACCTGTTACACCAAGTACACTGTTTGCAATTGGTTCATCTACAAAAGCTTTTGGGACGCTTTCTCTAAGTTTACTTGCTCAGCAACAAAAGTTTAATTGGGATAAATCTGTTCAAACGTATATTCCTGCTTTTTCACTCCATGATCCTCTAGCAAGCTCACAAACTACAGCTCGTGATTTGGCCTCTCATCGTTCTGGTGTTAGTCGTCATGAACTACTATGGTATGGATCTTCACTAACACGAAAAGACATCGCAGAAAAAATTCAATATTTGGAGCTAGATGCACCATTTCGTACAAGCTTTTTATATAATAATTTAATGTATGCAACCATTAGCTATATGGTAGAAGAAATTACAAATCAGACATGGGAACAGTATGTATCCGAACATATCCTGCAACCTCTTCATATGGAAGATACAAATTTTTCAGTTACTACTTCACAAGCAAAAGATGATCATGCACTTCCATACATTGAAAAGAACGAAGATATAGTCAAAGTTCCATTTCGTAACATCGATACAGTTGGTGCTGCGGGCTGCATAAACTCAAATATAGAAGATATGGCCAAATGGGTGCTATTCCACTTAAATCAAGGAAAAGTGGGCGAACATGAACTTATTACACCTGATATGTTACAGCAGATGTATCAACCGCATATTCCAATTCCAGATGAACCACTTTTATCTACATCAGAAACAACACTAAATTGCTATGGACTTGGCTGGTTTATTAGTGCATATCGGGGTTATAGAGTAATCCATCATGGTGGGAATATTGATGGATTTTCAGCACTCGTATCTTTTATACCAGAGGAAAATGTCGGACTTGTTATATTAACAAACACTGGTACAACATTATTACCATCTTACCTTGCGAATCAAATTTATGATGAGCTTCTGAAGCTAGATGCAATTGACTGGCGTAAAAGAGCTATAGAAGATACAGCTAAATTTAAAGAAATGATGAAAGAATTAGATAAGCCTCTTCCACAAGTAAAAGAGACAACCCTTACACATGCAGTAGAAGAATATACAGGGATATTTGAGCATCCTGCATATGGGAAAATGGAAGTGTATAAACAAAACGATACGTTATATTTAAAGTGGGAATCAGTTAATATAGAGATGAAACATCATCATTACAATGTATACACGACAAAGTGGAATCTTTCTCATACGGAAATGACTGTGTTAATTGCCTATGAGATGGACGTAGAAGGCGAATTATCACAGTTTAAATTGCATTTACCACCAATGTTGAGTACAAAGCCGATTGTATTTAGTAGACTCACAGATAGGATTTCATAAAATTAAACATAAAACTTACCACTTAAAATAATGAAAAAAGTATTAGACGAGACGCACCTTCTCGCTTAATACTTTTTTCATTATTTTATTTATATATCTCACTAAATGGTGATGTTCAATATACCTTTTCAGAATTTTTTCTTGGAAGATCGGTAACATATTCTGTTTACATAAAACAGCTTATAAGAATTTATCTGTACATACGTAAAAGCCATTTAAGACTTATCTTAAATGGCTTTTACAATGTTTATGTTATTTCATTTACTCATCAATAATTATGGTATCAGCGTTTATATCCTCGAAACAAAGATTTACTGTTCTTTGTTTCGCTCTGGTTCTATGTATTGTTCCAGCTGGTATAAGTAACGTATCATTCGGTTTTAACACGGCTGTATCCCTATCTTTAAAATCAATTAAAAGTTCTCCCTCCAAAACCATAAAAAGCTCATCTGAATTAGAATGATAGTGCCATTTGTATTCGCCTGAAAATACAGCTATACGAAGACAGTGATTATTAATATTCGATACAGGAAAATTCACGTGTTGATCTTTAATATCTTTTGTAATTTCTTGAAGATTAATCTTTTCCAGCTCTAATTTCTCTAGCATTACAATTCCCCTTTATATGTTATCTATAATAAATTCAATTTAATTTCCCCATGTAAACTAAACCATTTGAACGATTTCCATTCATAGTTGTATATTCTACTTTCTTGTATTCTAAGGTTTCAAATTGATCTACCCATTCTTTCACACGTTCTTCGCTATGATGACGTAAAATGGCCCCATCTGGTAATTCAAAAACCCCGTATGTATGATACTTAGTGAGTGCCTTTTCATAACGTAATTTATTTCTTTCATCACTATTCAGTAGAAAGTCGTTGATGTAAATAATACCTCCTGGCTTTAGTACCCGTTTAATCTCATTTAAAATAGCGTTTTGTTCCTCACTTTTATGAACACATGTTAAAACTGCAAAAAGTAAGACAGCATCCAAAGAATCATTAGAAAAAGGAAGCTTCCCACTTTGAATAACTTGAAAATCGATTTCTGAGTTATGAGACTTAGCTCTTTTAATCATTTCTTCTGAAAAGTCTACACCATGTAAATTGTTATAATCGTAACTTCTTAATTCCAATAAAGTCCGTCCATACCCACAACCATAATCTAATATGGCAGCATTGTGATTAACATGTGTTAGGAATAATTCAGGTTGAAAAGGCGTAGTAAATTCTTTTTTATTAGCTACTTCATTCCAATATTCATCTTGTTTGATCATCTTTATGAAACAACTCCCTATTGATCTATCAACTTTTATTGCATCATAGCATGTAAAAACATAAAATAATGTGAGATATCTCATATTTTTATAATAGTAGGAGAAAAAATGAAATTTTTAAACGAGCCTATGCAAAGTTACTATATCGAGAAATACTCTATTCAATCACTTTTTTCCTTTCCAATTACTCCATTTATTCAGGTCTGCGAATTTGAACGTGGTGAATTTATCTATAAGGAAGGCTCCTATCCTCAATATATTTATTATCTTGTTGAAGGTAAGGCAAAACTCTATGTTACACACGAAAATGGGAAAGTGTCCTTGATTAATTTTTTACAAGCTCCAACATTTATGGGGGAAGTGGAACTATTAAATTCACAAAGATATTCTAAAGCTATACAAACTGTCACTAAAACCATTTGTTTAGCTATTCCTATTAACACCTGTAAAAATAAGCTCTTAACAGATGTAACATTTCTCAGATATTTATGCAGTTTTTTAAGTGAGAAAGCAACTAAAATTTCAGCAAAGTATACACAAAATCAGGCCTATCCACTCGAGAACCGTCTTGCTGCTTTTATAATGTTGTCGGCTGATGATAACTTTTATAAAGAAAAACATACTGAAGTATGCGAATACTTGGGTGTATCATATCGCCATCTACTCCATGTACTAGCCCAGCTATGTAAATCAAAGACTATTGAAAAGCAGTCGCGAGGTTACATTATTAAGGACAAAGAACGTTTGAAAAAATTAGCTAAATTAAATTAAAGACACTCATAATAACCTCGTTTCATAAGAAAGATGACTATATGTAAATGATATAAAATGTAGTTGCCATAATCGCATGTATCGAAAACATTCTAGAAGAGCCAATCCCTTTATAAGTCTTGGCTCTTTTGGGCTAATCATATTTAATTCATAGCTCAATGATGGAATACACGTATACCTGAATGTGCCATGATCATCCCATATTCATTTGCTGCCTGTGTAACTTGTTCATCTCGTAAAGAATTTCCTGTTTGAACCACATATTTAACGCCACTTTGAGCCGCACGATCGATATTATCACGGAAAGGTAGAAAAGCGTCGGATGCATAGGAAACGCCTTTTAATCTTTTTAGCCATTCTCGTTTTTCACTCTTACTTAGCCTAGCAGGGACCTCCTCAAAACATTGTTTCCAGTGCTCATTTTCTACCTCAGTAATATCATCATTCAGCCATCCATCAATTGCATTATTAACTTCTACACGAGAAATGCCTTCTCTGAACTTCATGTTAAGGGCTCTTGGATGTTGTCTTAGCCACCATTTATCAGCTTTTTCAGCAGCCAACCTCGTACAATGAATACGGGACTGCTGTCCAGCACCAATTCCAATTGTTTGGCCATCTAATGCGAAACAAATGGAGTTTGATTGTGTATATTTTAATGTAATAAGAGCAACAAGAAGGTCTCTCTTTGCATGATCAGGGATATCACATTGAGTCGTAACAATCTGATTGAAAACTTCTTTCCCAATCTGTACATCATTTCTTTGTTGTTCTAGAGTAATGCCAAATATCGTTCTTTTTTCAATTAGATCAGGCACATAATTTGGATCAATCTCTAAAATTAGATATTTTCCTTTCTTTTTCTGTTTCAAAATCTCTAGTGCTTCTTGAGTGTAGCTTGGTGAAACAATCATATCAGAAACCTCTGTTTTGAGGAGATTAGCTACAGTTATATCCACTTCATCACTAAAAGCAGCACAATCTCCAAATGAAGACATCCTATCTGTCCCACGCGCTCTTGCATAAGCAATCGCTAATGGAGACAGGTCTAGGCCTTTAACAAAATAGGATTCAGTAAGTGTCTCATTTAGTGGAGAGTACACAGCTGCACCTGCTGGACTTACGTGTTTAAAGGATGCAGCTGCAGGTTGATCAGTAGCCTGTCGAAGCTCCCGAACCAGTTGAAAAGCGTTTAATGCATCTAGAAAGTTAATATAACTTGCTTCTCCATTTAAGATTTTAATAGGCGTGTTTTTAGCATTCTGAACTTTAGCTTTACTTTGATTTGGGTTCATTCCGTACCGTAAACCAATCTCTTTCATGTAAAAAATCCCCTTTCTAAATAAAAAAAGTATTTGAACTCATGTTCAAATACTTTGCCCAGGCGTACGGCCGTTATCTATGTGCTTCCTCATGGTCCTCCATGTTTACGCCAGTAACACATAGTCTGTTTTATAGGTAAATTTTACATAATAAAAGTAATTTTAACAATACTTTTATCTAAATTTTTCTTTTTAAATTATATATTATATACTAATCTAATTTACATAAAAGGTATTTATTGGTATCTTAACTTAATTAGTTGATTTTTTCATATACATGAAAGTAATGTTCATAATGATTTCTTTCATCTTCAATACCTTTTTCAACCGATAACTCTTTCCATAGAGAAAAATCAAACTCTGGAAAGAAGCGATCACCTTTGAAATAATGATTGATTTTAGTTATGTACAATTTATGAGTGTAGGGTTGGAATTGTCGATAAATTTCCTCTCCTCCAAGGATAAATACTTCTTCCCCTTCGCACATGGAAAGAGCTTGTTCAACTGAATGAGCTATATAACAACCTGGAGCTTTATAATTTTCATTTGTGGTCATTATAATATTTTTACGTCCCTCCAGAGGTTTTCCGATGGATTCATAATTCTTCCTACCTAAAATAATTGAATGCCCCATAGTAACTTTTCTTAGATATTTCCAATCATTTGGGAGTCTCCAGGGAATATCATTATCCTTCCCAATTACATTTTCTTTTCCTACAGCAACCATTGCAGATATGATCATATGGTCCCTCCCCCCTTTTCTTTAATTTTAACAAATAAAGGAGGACTAGATGTATATCCTATACGAAATTAGTTACCATAATGTGCGTTCCAGGAACAAAAAACAGCCTTTGAAAGGCTGTTTTTTCCTTTGAAAAGTTATTTATTAGATTAAAATATAATTTTCTTTACTTCTTTTAATGTAACGAATCTGCCGCCTAGAATATTATTATGATGTTCTACTATTTTTGAAGCTGAAAGCACAGCCGTATCAAATGTGCTATGAGCATCTTTTACTAAGATATTCTCTTTATAACCTAAGCTATATGCTCTTCTACAAGTAGTATCTAAACAAAATTCAGTTTGCATCCCTGCAATGACTAATCTTCCAATTTCAAGTTCCTGAAGTTTTTTATGTAGAGTTGTTTGATAAAATGCGTCCCAAGAAGATTTTTGAATAACTATGTCTGTTGGTAAGGGGCTAACATCACGATGGATTTCCCATGTGACTTTTCCTTCACTAAGCATACTATTATAACTAGGGTCTGTATGCTGGATATAGATAATTGGTACATTAGATTGGTGAGCTTTTTCCCTTAGATAAGTAATATTTTGAAGCACTTGCTGTTCATTCCATAAAGATCCACCTTCATAAGAAAACATGATGTTTTGGACATCTATAAGCAACAAAGCCGTTTTTTTACTCATTTCGTTGTATCCCCCTATTGAGTTATGTGGAAAAAAATTAAAAATACTATTATATCAAATTAAAATCTCATAATAAAAAACCAATTTCTCAGTATTAAAATTTGAGAAATTGGTTTTTTTATATTGGTAGAACCCCAAAGTTGTTTAAACCAATTACTTTGTATTAAAAGAAATGTTGATTTTTCATCGTAAAATAATAAACAAGAGTTAAAAGAGCTAAAATCGAAAAGTTATAAAAGCTAAACCTTATAAGGTACATTTTACTTTTTTGTGGATCTCTCTTAATAAAAAGTTTAAATGAAATTACACTTGCGAGGGAAGCCACAATCGTGCCAAGTCCACCTAAATTCACACCTACTAATAAAGGCTGCCAATTCACGGAGAATTTTGATAAAAAGATCGCAGCTGGTACATTGCTTATCAGTTGGCTTAAAATTATGGAACTGAAAAAGATAGATGTGGGACTTTTGAGATTTTCGTTGGCAAATGTCTGTACTACCTTTAATTCCGATATGTTTCCTATAAATATAAAAAAGCATATAAAAGTAATAAGCAATAAATAATCAATTTTCTTCAATAATTTTATGTCAAGTATACATGCGGTTCCCAATACGATGATAAACGCAAGTTTATAGCTTAAAACCCCTAGTATGGATACAGATATGATGCCAAATAGTATTCCCCATACTGTTGCTTTTTTTTTATTATTTATAGGAATATACGGAAGTTCCATTTCCAATGTTTTACTATTCAATCTTTGATTAAGAAAGAATAACAGAATAATTCCAAGAACCACTAATAGAAGGATTGTTGTGAAAAATTGTATAGGCCTTATTCCGTAGTTAGTAAATATGAAAAGATTTTGAGGATTTCCCATTGGAGTTAGACTGCTTCCAATGTTAGCCGCAATTGTCTCTAATATAACAGTATCTAACATAGAAGTTTGTATAATCTTACTAATTATAAGTGTTAATGGTACAAATGTTATTAATGCAACATCATTCGTTACAAGCATGGAACTAAAAAAGCATAATAAAATTAGGATTGCTGAAACACTTTTACTATTATGACATTTACTTAGTATAGCAATGGCGAACTTATCCAATAGTTTAAGCTCTTCCAGAGCCTTAACTACGAGCATAAGATTAAATAAACTGACTAATACTTTAAAATTTATATATTCTAGCTTTGGTGCATGGAATAAACAGCTTAAGATTGCTAACAAGAGTGATATGGTAAATACGATGTCTTTTTTAAAAAATCCACATTTCAATTTCATTTTTTTTTCGTTTTCTACATAAATATATTCTTTCATCAATCCCCCTCCAGTATTATCTATTCTACTACACACCCCTGTTTCTTGCATTTGAAATCTCAATGCACTTAAAAAACACCATCAATTCCATTAAATTACACAAAAATGGCATTTTTCCGTTATGGGGGTAATGATTTGTCTCGACTTGATGGGCAGGGGTAATTTACACCAATTGACAAATTTACGGTGTAAAGTTACTATGCCAAACTGGATGAACACCAGTGGAACAGTGTGACACAAAAATCAATTTAAAATTATCGCGTTACATATTACACGTTTTGTGGAATCCGTTACATGGAAGTAGAAGTTAGTTAAGTCTAATATTTATGATCATAGATTAAAACCATAATGAGGCACCCTCCTAAGGGTTCTTAACTATCTTTCTAGTTACCATAAAACGGATTATCGGCAATCTTCAAAAAAACAAGTCTCTCTCCATTAGAGAAAGACTTGTTTTGTATAGTTATAATTTATTTATAGTTAAAAGTTCTGTCGCTGCAGGAACAAAACGAAATGTTGTATCTATCGTTTTAACTATTATATTTTCATCATTTAAAGTTTCTACTAATTCATCTAAATAAGGGTATCGTTCATTCTTAAACCCTACTAACGGATAAATTCTAATTATACCGCCTTTTTTAGTTACTCGAATCATTTCTCGAATGGCCTGTAAATGAAACTCAAGATCAAACTGTTCTTGATAAAGAAATAAGAAATGATTACATAACACAAGCGAGAATGTCTCATCATCAAAAGGTAAATGAGGTAAAGTGCCAGCAATAAAACGTTTTTCTACAGAATTTTTGTTATAGTGATTTAAAAAGAGTTTAAAAGAATCTTCTCTTATCTTATCGTGTTCCTCCAAATTCTTATAAGAATCCCAAGATAAGAATGAACTGTTTTTAGCCAGTTTCTCGGAAGCTTCTTTCATTTCTTTCTGTCCATGTAAGCTCATTTGCTGTACGGTTAAATTATAAAGAGGGTCTACAGCAACAGCATCATAGCCTTTGTTATTAGCTTCTGCTACAAATGAAGAAGCTCCAGCTGCAACATCTAAGATTTTTCCTTTTTTAAGAAAAGAATCTTCTAACAAAAACATCTTTTCATACTCTCCATAAGACCTACACGTCATGGCTACTCCAACTTGCTCATAAAACTCTGCTTTACTCATCTAAACTCATCTCTCCTCTACTCAATTAAAACTTGGAGTTAGAAAAATCTAACAATTACAATTTTATCCTTTACTACTCTTATTTTCAACTGTAATTCATATATAAATTATCATTCCTGAGGTACAGACTACAATTATCAGCAATAAAGGTTGAAATTTTATAAAAAAATACATTATATTCCATATTTTGTGTTATAATCTTATAAAATATTTTAGTAAGGAGAACTAATTATGGACGTACTATCAATAATTTCTTTTTTAGGTGTAGCAGTACTACTTACTCTGATGCCTGGTCCAGACAATTTATTTATCTTAGCTCAAAGTATATCAAATGGTAAAAATGCAGGAGTATCAACTGCTTTAGGACTTTGCACAGGTTTAATTGTTCATATAACTGCTGCAACTTTAGGCATTTCAGCAATTATCTATCAATCTGCTTTAGGTTTTGCTATTTTCAAATATGTAGGAGCTGCTTACTTATTATTCCTAGCTTATAAGGCATTTAGAGAAAAAGATTCTAGTTTTAGCATTGAAAATAAAAGTTATTCAGAGTATAAATCTTTATATAAAAAAGGCATCCTAATGAATATCTTGAACCCAAAAGTCTCTTTATTTTTTCTTGCATTTTTACCACAGTTCATTAATTATTCATCTGGAAACATTACTCTACAAATGCTCATCTACGGAGTCGTATTCTTAATTCAAACATTAATTATTTTTACTTTAATCAGCTTGTTTGCAGGAAAGATAGGTCACCTCCTACATAAAAATCACTTAATATCTAAAAAGATAAATTTTATACAAGGATCTATCTTTACACTTATCGGATTGAAAATTGCTTTTAGTCAAAAATAATTTATTTTACTTACTTAATATGAAGATTACATTTCTTTTTAAATCTCTATATGATGTATAAAGCTCGTTACGTCGGGTAGGCAGGCACTCTCACGAGCGCCCGCCCCCCTAAGAACCGTACGTGACAGATTTCCCGTCATACG
>NZ_JBHZOZ010000027.1:0-11942 GCF_042787865.1 Priestia sp. YIM B13486
GAAAAAACCACTTTCTTTTAAAAAGCCCGTGAGCGAATCTATGTGCCCAAATAGCATGCAACCCCGAATAGGTTAATATCACTTCAATATAACTTCTTGCTGCAGGATCTTGTTCAAATATGGCTTCAATGTCTTCCTTTAACAACTTTAGCATCATCTCACCCCAATTCCGCTATTCCTCTATCTACTCATTGATTGTATAAAAAAACGCCCCTATGTCAAATGACACAGAGACGTATATACGCGGTTCCACTCTGTTTGGATCAAAAAACGATCCCAACTCTTCTCTCATAACGTGAAAGTACCCGCTTTTGCCTACTTACTTTAGCAGCATTCAACAAAAGACTCAAAGGCGCACTTCAACAAGTTTTGTCATAGGTTACTTTCAGCCGGTGATAACCCTCTCTGATATGCAATGAACTTGCCTACTCTTCCTTCTCAACGATATCCATATTTGATTATTCTATCATATGGGCAAAATAGAAATTTGTTAACTATAAATGCTTTCTAGACGAGCTAAAACTGTTTCTTTCCCTAAAAGAGAAATAGCTTTTGGAAGCTCAGGACCGTGTGTTTCGCCTGTTGTTGCTACACGAATTGGCATAAATAGTTTTTTACCTTTTTGACCTGTTGCTTTTTGTACAGCTTTTGTTGCTGCCTTAATTTCATCAGCACTGAATTCTTCTAAGGAAGAAATTTCTTCAGCAAATGCTTTTAACACTTCCGGTACTTGCTCTTCAGCAAGCACTGCTTTTGCTTCTTCACTGTAATCAATTTCTTTCTTAAAGAACATTTCAGTAAGTTCAACAATCTCAGCGCCAAAGCTCATTTGTTCTTGGTATAGAGCGACTAAGTCACGTACCCATTGTTCTGTTTCTGCATCGCGCGTTTCTTCAACTTTTCCAGCTTTCACTAAGTGAGGAACTGATAAAGCTACTACCTCGTCTAAATCCAATTGTTTCATGTATTGGTTGTTCATCCAACGTAATTTGCTTGTATCAAATAGTGCTGGAGATTTTGATAAACGAGCTGGGTCAAAAATTTCAATGAACTGTTCTTTAGAGAAGATTTCTTCTTCTCCCACAGGTGACCAGCCAAGCATTGTAATAAAATTAAACAGTGCTTCCGGCAAGTAGCCTAATTCTTTATATTGCTCAATAAACTGAATGATTGACTCATCACGTTTACTTAGCTTACGGCGATTTTCATTTACGATTAATGTCATATGACCAAATACAGGAGGCGTCCAGCCTAAAGCTTCATACACAAGAATTTGCTTCGGTGTATTAGAAATATGGTCATCTCCGCGTAGAACATGTGTCATCTTCATTAGATAATCATCAATGGCTACAGCGTAGTTATATGTTGGTGTACCGTCTTTTTTCACAATAACGAAATCACCAATGCCTTCAGATTCAAATGATACTTCATCTTTGACTATATCATTCCATTTAATTTCTGTGTTGCTAGGAACACGGAAGCGAATGCTTGGCTCACGGCCTTCTGCTTCTAGTTCAGCACGCTGTTCAGCTGTTAAGTTACGGCACTTACCTGAATAGCGCGGCATTTGACTGTTCGCCTGCTGTTCTTCACGCTCTTTTTCAAGCTCTTCTGACGTACAGTAACAGTGATAAGCTAATCCTTTTTCAAGAAGTTCTTCCGTATATTTTTGATAGATTTCCGTACGTTCAGACTGGCGATAAGGACCGTACTCGCCGCCTACGTCGATACTCTCATCCCATTCAATACCTAACCATTTTAAATAGCGCAGCTGACTTTCTTCTCCGCCTTCGATATTACGCTTTTGATCTGTATCTTCAATACGGATAATAAATTTACCGTTTTGATTTCGTGCAAATAAATAATTAAATAGTGCTGTTCTTGCATTCCCTATATGAAGATGTCCAGTTGGACTCGGGGCATAACGAACTCTTACTTCGCTTGACATAACTAAGATGACCTCCAATTTAATATTACTTATAGTATGTATTTATATGTTTTAGACATGTTCTAATTTTATCACCAAATAGGTATCTGTCAAAGTCAACTGTTTTTATTTTTGATAAACTAAAACGGCTGCTTGGGCGGCAATTCCTTCTTCACGTCCCGTAAAGCCTAACTTTTCTGTTGTTGTTGCCTTGACGTTAATTTGAGAAATGCTTGCTTCTAACAGCTGCGCAATACGCTCTCTCATTGGTTCAATGTAAGGAGCCATTTTAGGTTTTTGCGCGATAATTGTGCAATCTACATTGCTTAATTCATAGCCTTCATCTTTTAGCAGTTTCCATACGTGTTGAAGAAGCTTTGCTGAATCAGCATCTTTAAATTCAGGGTCTGTATCCGGAAAATGCTTTCCGATATCTCCCTTAGCCGCCGCTCCTAATAAGGCATCTGCGATTGTATGCAACAGCACATCTGCATCTGAGTGGCCTAATAATCCTTTTTCATACGGAATTTCTAAACCGCCGATGATTAAAGGTCTTCCTTCTGCAAATTCATGTACGTCGAAACCTTGTCCTACTCGAATGTTCATTTTTCCACTCCTTCAGTCTTGTTTAGCTTTGTTAATATAGCTTCTGCATATAACAAATCTTCTGGTGTTGTTAGTTTTATATTATCGTAATTTCCCTCTACAATCGATACTTTTTGCCCCGCTTTTTCTACTAAGCTTGCATCATCGGTGCCTAAGTATTCATTTGTTTTTGCTTTTTCGTGTGCATCCATTACTACATCAAAAAGAAAAGCCTGCGGCGTTTGAATAGCCCACAAGCTAGAGCGCTCAACTGTTTCAATGACAGTACCCTGTTCCACACGCTTAATTGTGTCTTTTACTGGAACAGCCAGCACAGCAGCCTTATCACTAGCAGCTTTTTCTACTAACTCATGGATTGTGTTTTGTTGAACAAATGGACGAGCACCATCATGAATTAATACCATCTGAGCCTGCTTTAAACTTTTAAGGCCGTTATAAACGCTATGTTGACGTTCATCGCCTCCAACTGTCAATGATTGAACCTTTTGAATTGGATATTCGATTAATAACTCTTCAAAAATCTCCACTTCTTTTTCGTTTACAACTAGTACAATTCCACTGCACCAAGGATCTTGTTCGAATTTTTGCAGCGTATGAATGATAAGCGGAACGTTTTGAATAGTTAAAAATTGTTTGTTCCGCCCCGCTTTCATTCGCTTCCCCTGACCTGCAGCTAACACGATAATTTCATACTTCATAGGTATACTCCCTTTACCTGTTACGTCACAGTGCTTTTTCTAATAACTTGGGTTTCGCAAAAATCATACGGCCTGCTGAGGTTTGGAGTACGCTCGTCACCAGTACATCAATTTGCTTTCCAATATAATTTCTTCCTTCTTCTACCACGATCATTGTACCGTCATCAAGATAGGCAATACCTTGATTGTGCTCTTTACCGTCTTTTATAACCAATACGTTCATTTCTTCTCCTGGAAGTACAATTGGCTTGACGGCATTTGCTAAGTCATTGATATTTAAAACGCCAACATTTTGAAGTTCACATACTTTATTTAAATTAAAATCGTTTGTCACGACCAAACCGGAAGTTAGCTTTGCCAATTTAACCAGCTTGCTGTCTACTTCTTGAATGTCTTCGAAATCGCCTTCATAAATTTCTACCTTCATTGCCAGTTCTTTTTGAATACGGTTTAGAATATCTAGACCTCGTCTACCTCTGTTTCGTTTTAGAACATCCGACGAATCAGCAATATGCTGAAGTTCCTCAAGCACAAAGCGCGGAATAACAATCGTTCCGTCTAAAAATCCTGTTTGACAAATATCTGCGATACGGCCGTCAATAATAACGCTTGTATCTAAAATCTTAAGAGACTTTAATGATTCTTCGTTATCTGTTTCTTCTTCTTGTCCTTTTTTCTTCCCAATTCGAGCCGGCATCGAAAACACGCTTACAAGTTCATCACGTTTTTTAAACCCGACTTGAAACCCTAAGTAACCTAAAAGAATACTTAGAAAGATTGGTAAAATGGTACTTACTACTTGAAGTTGAATTCTGCCTAAAAAAGCTCCGACCAAGTAGGCCACAATAAGCCCTAAAATCAATCCTAAGCTCCCAAAAAGCACATCCGTTACAGGCGCCTTCAGTAACGCTTCTTCCACTCGGCGAATTAATTCAACTATATAATCAACAATCCAAAACGTGACAAGGAAAAACAAAATGGCTCCTAGTATTGCATCGACGTAAGGCTTTTCTAGAAATGCTACATCTTGCAGATTTAATAATTGAATAAGTTCAGGTATAAAAAAGACGCCCAATGTACCACCTGTAATAATAAAAAATAACTGTACAAAACGTTTTAACACGCCTTCACCTCCCTTTATCATTATAAACAGTTTACAATGATTGAAACCTGTTATTTAACCAAAAAACAGAATTTGTAAACAAACTGTCACTTTTTTTGTATTTTCACAATATCTTAATGAATCAAACATTTAATGTCAATTAATATCCTATAGCTGACGGTTTGTAAGATGCTGCTCTTTTAGTCTTTTTAGACCTTCTCTGATTTTCCGTGCTCGAATTTCACCGATGCCTTCTACCTCATCCAATTCTTCTACCGACGCATCTGCTATCGTTTTTAAATCCCCTAATTCATCAATGAGATTTTCAATAATAATCGATGGAAGTCTTGGAATTTTATGAAGCATTCGATACCCTCTAGGAATAACGCTGTCTTCAAAGCTTGTATACATGGGATATCCCATTAAGCGAAGAAGCGTTTGGTCATCGAGAAGAACATTATTTGACGGCTGCTGCATACGTTCAATTACTCGGTAAGGGTCAAAGCTGAGGTCATACATATAATCTTTGATTAATAAAGTTGCTTCTTCCTCTAAATGGGAAAGTAGTTCATTCATTTGGAGACGGATTAATCTTCCTTCTGTTCCTAACTCGCTAATATAGCTCAAAATTTCATTTTTAATACGCAGAACCATTTCTGTACGATGAAGCGACTGCAGCACGTCTGTATGAGTTACTTGCTCTTCAAACTCTAATGCACTGAGACTTGTAATCGATTCGTCTAATACCGCCTTGTACTTTTCAAGTGTTCCAAGCGCTTGATTCGCTTTTGCTAAAATAACGCTAATGTCTTTCAATACATACTGCAGAGACCCTTTGTAAAGCGTAATCACATTTCTTCTTTGTGAAATGGCTATTACCAATACACCTGACTGCTTAGCTACACGCTCTGCTGTACGGTGTCGCATTCCTGTCTGTGAAGAAGGAGTAGAGGGGTCTGGCATGAGCTGAGCATTAGCAAATAATATCTTGCTTCCGCTGTCATTTAAAATAAGCGCTCCATCCATTTTGGCTAACTCGTATAAATGCGCAGGTGTAAATGCACAATTAATCGAAAATCCTCCATCTACCATCTTTTTGACTTGTTCATTGTAGCCCATAACAATTAAGCCGCCCGTCTTTGCCCGCAAGACGTTATCGATACCGTCACGAATAGGGGTTCCTGGTGCTACAAACTGCAGAATTTCTGATATTTGTTTTTGACTAACTGTTGTTTTTTCTCCTTCCACTGCTTATCCTCCTAATGTATATTGCAGAGCCTCCGCTACTGTTGATACCCCAATCACATCAATACCATCTGGGACTTTCCATCCTCCTAAATTTTTCTCTGGGATAATAATTCGTTGGAACCCTAATTTTACCGCTTCTTGAACGCGCTGTTCAATTCTAGATACTCGGCGTACTTCACCTGTTAATCCTACCTCTCCTACAATAACATCCGTAGCGCTAGAAGCAGCATCTCTGAAGCTTGAAGCAATACTAACGGCTACAGCTAAATCAATTGCTGGTTCATCTAATTTCACTCCACCTGCTACTTTTAAATAAGCATCTTGATTCTGCAGCAGCATTCCTACACGCTTTTCTAAGACAGCCATGATAAGCGAAACACGATTATGATCTACTCCCGTCGCCATTCTTCTAGGGTTTCCAAAGCTCGTTGGACTGATTAGCGCCTGCAGCTCTACTAATACGGGTCTTGTCCCTTCCATTGAAGCGACAACAACCGATCCTGCTGCTCCCTGAGACCGTTCTTCTAGAAAGATTTCAGATGGATTCAATACTTCTTCTAGCCCACTTTCTTTCATTTCAAAAATGCCCATTTCATTTGTGGATCCAAATCGGTTCTTAACTGCTCTTAATATACGATACGTATGATGGCGCTCTCCTTCAAAATAAAGAACCGTATCCACCATATGTTCAAGAAGTCTTGGTCCTGCAATGGCCCCTTCTTTCGTTACATGACCCACAATAAAGATGGCAATTCCATTCGTTTTAGCAACACGCATTAGTTCAGCCGTACACTCTCGCACCTGTGAGACGCTTCCTGGCGCTGATGTGACATCAGCATGGTAAATGGTTTGAATTGAATCAATCACCACAAAATCAGGCTGCATGCTTGAGATGGCCTCTAGTATTAATTCTAAGTTTGTTTCTGCGTGAACATAAAGCTCTTCAGCTTTTACACCTAGCCTGTCCGCTCTTAACTTCGTTTGTTTGGTTGATTCCTCTCCGGAAATATATAGTACTTTATTTTGTTTCATTGCTAACTGCGCGGAGGTTTGCAAAAGTAAAGTAGACTTTCCGATACCCGGATCTCCCCCTATTAAAACGAGTGACCCTCTGACAATACCTCCTCCTAATACACGATTTAACTCTGCAGAAGGTGTGAAAATTCGTGGTTCTGTTGTAGATTCAATCGCTGTAATTGACTGAGGTTTTTGGACTTTAGAAGCAGTAGCTCCGGAAAAAGCTCCTCGGCGTGATGATTTCGTTTCTTCCATTTCTTCTACCATAGAATTCCAGCTTCCGCACCCGGGACATTTCCCCATCCATTTTGCTGATTCATATCCGCAATGCTGACATGCAAATTTTGTTTTTCGTTTCGCCATTATGTTATCAATCTCTCCGTTCATTCAATCGATTTCTATCTCTATTGTACACTATTTCCTAAGCTAAAATAAAAAGGGAGGCATACGTGTTTTTTCGTATGCCTCGTCTTGGTTTGAGTAAATTTAGCTGATGCTGCTTGGAGCGGAGGATTTAACAACAAATTCTCCTTTGTCTACATCTAGCGTCACTTTCTGACCTTTTTGAACAACCCCTTTTAGCAGCTCTTCAGATAAACGGTCTTCAATATGTTTTTGAATTGCTCTACGAAGTGGACGAGCACCGTATTCTGGATCAAAACCTTCCTCTGCAATCTTATCAATTGCCTCTTTTGTTAATTCAAGATCAATTTCTTGCTCTTTTAAGCGTCTTGTTAACTGATCCGCCATTAATTTAACGATTTCAGCTAAGTGAGGTTTCTCTAATGAATGGAAGACGATAATTTCATCGATACGGTTTAGGAACTCGGGACGGAACGCGCGCTTCATTTCCGCCATTACTTTTCCTTTCATATCTTTGTAGTCTTGCCCTTCCGCTTCTACTGTGAACCCTAAGTGCTTGCTTCGTTTTAATGTATCAGCACCTACGTTTGATGTCATAATTAAAATCGTATTACGGAAATCAACTGTACGGCCTTTTGAATCTGTTAAGCGTCCATCTTCTAACACTTGTAATAAAATGTTAAATACATCCGGATGCGCTTTTTCAATTTCGTCTAAAAGAACAACTGAGTAAGGTTTTCTTCTTACTTTTTCCGTTAACTGGCCGCCTTCTTCGTATCCAACATATCCCGGAGGTGAACCTACTAAGCGTGAAGTAGAATGTTTCTCCATGTACTCAGACATATCGATACGAATCATTGCATCTTCATCGCCGAAGATTGACTCCGCTAATGCACGTGCAAGCTCTGTTTTACCAACCCCTGTTGGTCCTAAGAAAATGAATGAACCAATTGGACGTTTTGGATCTTTCAAGCCTGCTCTAGCACGGCGCACAGCTTTTGCAACTGCTTTTACCGCTTCTTCTTGCCCAATTACACGAGAGTGAAGAATCTCTTCCATGTTCAGCAGTCTTTCTGTCTCTTCCTGTGCCAGTTTAGAGACCGGTACACCCGTCCAGCTAGATACCACCATCGCAATATCTTCTACGGTTACAGCTGAGTTTTCTTTACCTTGCTGCTCTTTCCAAATTTTCTTTGTGTCTTCTAATTCTTCGCGTAGGCGTTGCTCTGTATCGCGTAAAGATGCTGCTTTTTCAAATTCTTGACTTTGAACAGACGCATCTTTTTCATTGCGTACTGATTCTAATTTTTGCTCTAATTCCTTTAAATTTGGCGGCGTTGTAAATGAACGTAAACGCACTTTTGAACCAGCTTCATCAATTAAATCGATTGCTTTATCCGGTAAGAAACGATCGGAAATGTAGCGATCTGATAGTTTCACCGCTTGCTCGATTGCCTCATCAGAAATAGATACTCGGTGATGGGCTTCATAACGGTCACGAAGCCCTTTTAAGATTTGAATAGACTCTTCCAACGTTGGTTCATCCACTTGAATTGGCTGGAAGCGACGCTCTAACGCTGCATCTTTTTCAATGTACTTTCTGTATTCATCTAAAGTCGTAGCACCGATACACTGAAGTTCTCCACGAGCAAGAGACGGTTTTAAAATATTAGAAGCATCGATAGCACCTTCTGCACCACCAGCGCCAATTAATGTGTGTAACTCATCGATAAAGAGAATGATATTACCTGCTTGACGAATTTCATCCATTACTTTCTTCAGGCGATCTTCAAATTCTCCGCGGTATTTTGTACCAGCAACGACCGTTCCCATATCCAAAGTCATAACGCGTTTATCGCGTAAAATTTCTGGAACCTCATTGTTGACGATTTGCTGAGCCAAACCTTCAGCGATTGCCGTTTTACCGACACCTGGCTCCCCAATTAATACAGGATTGTTTTTTGTACGTCGGCTTAACACTTCAATAACACGCTGAATTTCTTTCCCACGTCCGATAACAGGGTCTAAGCTTCCTTCGCGCGCTACAACTGTTAAATCGCGTGCTAAGCTGTCTAGCGTAGGTGTATTAGCGTTTGAAGAGCCTCCGCCTTGATGACTTGAAGCAGCTTCATTGCTACCTAATAAATGAAGCACTTGCTGACGAGCTTTATTTAGGCTAACACCTAAATTATTTAAAACGCGTGCTGCAACGCCTTCACCTTCACGAATTAAGCCTAGTAAGATATGTTCTGTTCCTACATAAGAATGACCAAGCTTTCGGGCTTCATCCATTGAAAGTTCAATGACTTTTTTCGCTCGAGGTGTATAATGAATGGTCTGCGTTAATTCTTGGCCTCTGCCAATTAATGCTTCCACTTCTTTTTGAATTTTTTCAGTGCTTAGGCCTAGAGCAGAAAGAGCTTTTGCTGCAATTCCTTCACCTTCGCGAACGATACCTAATAAAATATGCTCCGTTCCAATGTTGTTGTGACCTAGGCGTAGTGCTTCTTCCTGTGCTAAAGCTAATACTTTTTGTGCGCGCTCTGTAAATCTACCAAACATCATATAATCGTCACCCTCCACGTTTAATTTGTGTTTTTATTTATAGTGAGACGTTCTCGAATTAAGGTGGCTCTTTTAATGTCACGTTCTTGAGGCTTTAGGGGACCTCCCGAATACTTTTGTAAAAAGCCTGGCTGCGTCATAATGATAAGTTCATTCAATATATTTTGACTCAGTCCTTTTATATACCCTAAATCGATTCCTAATCGAACATCTGATAAACATTGTGAAGCTTCTTTTGACTCAATAATACGGCTATTGGCCAATACTCCATATGAACGATACACTCGATCTTCTAACTCTACATGAGATGTTTTAAACAGCGCGTCTCTTGCAGAGTGCTCTTGTGTAATCAACTGCTGTACGACACTATTTAAATCTGCCACAATATCTTCTTCAGATTTCCCTAAGGTTATCTGATTAGAAATTTGAAAGATATTCCCTAAAGCTTCGCTACCTTCTCCATAAATTCCTCTCACCACTAAGCCAAGCTGGTTAATAGCGGGAATAATACGATGAATTTGACGGGTCATCACTAAAGCCGGCAGATGCATCATCACAGATGCACGTAGCCCAGTACCCACATTTGTGGGACAGCTGGTTAAATACCCTCTATTTTCATCAAACGCATAATCTACGTATTTCTCAATCCAATTATCTACTTTATTCGCTGTGCTTAAAGCTTCAGATAATTGAAGGCCTGGAAATAAACATTGTATGCGTAAATGATCTTCTTCATTAACCATAATACTCAAATCTTCTTTTTCTGATAAAAAACAAGCTCCGTTGTTATCTCCTTCAGCCAAGTTAGGACTGATAAGATGCTTTTCAACCAACACTTGCTTTTGAAGAGGCTGTAATTCGTTCATCTTTAGTAAATGCAAATTCCACTGATTGGTGTTTTCACTTTTTTGAAAAACTTGCTCGAATACTCGAACCACTTCAACTGCGTGTTCTTTAGAAAAGAGAGTTGGAAAAAGATAATGAGTTAAATTTCGAGCCAGCCTGATTCGACTGCTTAGAACAATATCTGAATTCGAAGCTTCTTGACGCATCCAAGAGCTAACAGGCTGGGAAAAGAACAAATCCTGGGACATGAATTACGCTTCCTCCTCTCTCGATTCGTTCATCTTCTTTTCTAGTAACCGAATGTGATCTCGGAGTTCAGCTGCTTTCTCAAACTCCTCTTTTTCGATATACTCTTTTAAGTTCAATCTTAATGCCTGTAATTCCTTTTTTAAATGAAGATTACTTGCAATTCTTGCTGGTATTTTTCCATGATGCAGATAATTACCTCCATGCAGCCTCTTCAGGAAAGGAATAAGAGGTCGCTCAAATGTTTTGTAGCAATCTGCACATCCAAACCTGCCGATTTTAGCAAATTTTTGATATGTCATGCCACAAGTAGGACAAGAAAGAACTTCCTGACTTTGTTGCTTATAATTTTCAGTTACTGCTGGATCTAGGTTAAGTAGGCCAGCTAGTAAGTTATTGATTGAAAAACCTTGCTGATTTGAAAAAGAAAATGCATCTCCATTTTCTGAAGCGCATTGTTCACATACATGCATCTCCGTCTTTTCACCATTAATGATTTTTGTGAAGTGAAGAGTTGCAGGTCTCGTTTCACATTGCTGACAAATCATCCTGTCATCACTCCCTGTTCTAAATAAAATAGATCATGAGCTTATCGGTAGCGTAATGAATTAAGCATTGCTTTTAAAAGATTAGCCCTTAGCTCATCACGATAAGGAAGTTCAATATTAATAACTGAACGATTGATAACACTCAACATAATTTTTGCTTCTCGTTCTGTGATGACTTTTTCTTCAACTAACCTAATAATGACGTTTTCAGCACTTACTTGTGAAATTTCATTTTGAATCATCTCAATTACTTGCTGAAACAAATCCGCTGCATCATGCATTTTTACTTTTGCAATACGAATAAAGCCGCCGCCGCCTCGCTTACTTTCTACAAGATAACCTCTCTCAACTGTAAAACGGGTATTGATAACGTAATTAATTTGCGACGGAACGCATTGAAATTTATCAGCAATCTCACTGCGCCTTATTTCAACAATTTCTCTTTCACTTAATTCAAGTACTTGTTTTAAATACTGTTCGATAATGTCAGAGATATTTGGCACGCTGCCCCCTCCTTCTGACTTTGACTATATTTGACCTTAATTTAAATATAAAAGGAAACGAAAAAATTTTCAACTATGTACTATTAAAGTTTATTCTTTACTTTTATCGTTGCCACTAAAATTTATTTCAAAACCTGCAAATCGTGAATTTTATTGTTCTTACTATACTTTTTCATAAAACAAATAAATTGTAAACAAAAAAGGACTAGCTAAAATAGCTAGTCCTTTTTCAGGTGCCTGGCAACGTCCTACTCTCACAGGGACAAAGTCCCA
>NZ_JBHZOZ010000028.1:0-9971 GCF_042787865.1 Priestia sp. YIM B13486
AAAAGAACCCTTGTCGCAGAACGGTTCCGCCGAGGGTTCTTTTTCCGGAGTATGCAGCTTTTTATACATCCTTGATAGACCAACGTTTTTTCAGTAAGCGATTAGTGAAAGAATGAATAAAAAGTGCACCTTTTATTCATATGCTAATTAAAAAAATATAGTATTTCCAGGTAAAATTACCTCTTTTTTTTAGTACACTTTTACAGGATATTCTGATAATATTCAAAATTGAGATGATGATCTATTAACGGATTAATCTGTTAAAGAATCAAAAAAGAAGCTCCTATCTAATGTGCCCGTTAGATAGGAGCTTCTTTTTATACATATACAGCAACATATTAAAAATAGCCTTTAATTACAGAACGTGGTAATCTACTTATGTTTCATACTTCGGATACGTATGAACAAACCCTTACAAAAAAAGCAACCTCGTTCATTGGCCAATGCCGAGGTTGCTTTTTTATTATTTTCAATAGCTCTATTTAATCTTTTCTAATTCATTTAACATTTCATCAATAAATTGACTAATCTCTACCGTATTGCTACTCGTAAAACCCTCTTTAAATGCCGTTTCTACCAAAGATTTTCTCTCTTTTTCAATCTCAACTGTTAAAGCTTCTTTTAAAATCACTTTATGAGACTCCACTATTCCCCTCACCCATTTGCTTTTAATAGCAAAACAAATAAAGGTTGATCATTCTAAAAGCGATCAACCTTGTATTCATTTTATCTTTTTATGTTCATACAAATATTTTACAGTATACAAATGTCCTTATACAACGGAATTTTATCTTAAAATCAAAACTTGTCATACAAATTTTGATTTTCACCTTCACAACTAAAGAAGTTTGTGATACACTTCACATATAAAGATATCCATGACGAACCAGAACACTCTTGAATGTAATATAAAAAGAGCTATATCACTCCGATGCCAATAAGACTGAAATAGCTTTTTTTATATCTTTATTGCTCCTTCTAAATCCTCATTATGATCCTTCTATTACTTATCTAGTACTTTTCCAACCCCCCACTTAGGAAAAATATAGTCTTTATGGAAAAAAGATGATACTATTAATTTGCAGTTATCTTTCCGTTATTTGTTATACGTGTGAACCCTGTGAAAAAGCTACCTTCTTTCTATGTAAAGCAAACGCCCATAGAGATAAGGTAGCTTTTTTTATGCTCATAAACACTCTCAAAAAAGGAGGAGAAATCTTATGTTGACTAGAGACGAACTTTTTTTATTCAACAGAGAGTTATTATCTTTACTAAACCAACACTCGACCTGTACTGATTCTACTTTAAAAGAGATACTGATAACTCAAATTGCTCTTATACTTACTGTTCTTAGCTAGATTATTTGTATTATTATCTTTCAATTTCTTGATCTTGCCTTTTGTTACGTTTTTGAATCCCACCGACATGTTGAAAGAAGGAAACCTGTTTTATCCTTTCAACATGCTTATCAATCCAATTCAATGCTTTTTCCTTCCAGGCTTTTAATGTCTTATTTTCTTTTCGTAATTCATTAACCTCTTGATGCGCTTTATCAAGCTCTTCTTTTGGGACATAATTCGCTATATAATCAATGTTCATTTCTGTTAAACTGTCATTCAGTTTATTTGCCTGTACAAGCTCTTTTTTCGTTTTCTCATGTTTCTGCTTCTCAATCATTAAATCATCGCTGAGAGAGCTTATATGAGCTTTATATTGCGTATCTAGTTCTCTCTTAACCTCATCTTTTACATTTTCCTTTTGTTCAACTGAAAAATCACGGACAAGCTTCTGACGCATTTGTTTTTTCGCCTTCTCGACTTCGCCATCTTGATGCGCCACGTATATCTCTAATTCTTGCTTTGTCTCACTTAAATCATGCTTTAATACTTTATTCTCTTTCTTGTAGTGATCAACTTCATGACTCAATGCATGCGTGCGCTCATGCTCGGCCGCCAATGTTTGCTGCAGCTCTTTTGTGAGACTCATAAGCTCATGAAAATCTACTTCTTCCACTTTCACTTTGGAACCCATGACACTCTTGGCCGCCTCTACTTCAATAGCTTGGCTACATAACTCTTCAATCCGTCTCTCGCTACGTATCTCAACGGGTGGTGCTGCTTTCAACTCCACTAAATTGTCCATCTGTTGAAGCTCTTTTTCCTTGTGAGCCACTAGTTGTTGCAAATGCTTTAGCTCTTTTTCGCGTTCTTGTTTCTTAAACTCATGCACACTCTTATGCTGCAGCTCACTTGGCTCGCCACGCTCAATATCATAGCCACGTTTGTTCATGTAGTTATGGAAGTCATCCTGGATTCTACGAATCTTGGTTTTGCCGTGAAAAAACTCTTTCGCCGCCAAGCGTCGATCGTCCGTAATGGGCACAAACCCCACATGCATATGTGGCGTCGCTTCGTCGTTATGTACCACGGCATATAAAATGTTCTGTTGACCATACTTACCGGCAATATGATCTAGTGAGGCTTCAAAATATTTACGCTGCTCGTCTAACGACATCGCATGCATATACTCTGGACTGGCCGACACAAAGAATTCTGCCACCAGGACGGCATCATTCCTGATTTTTCGTTTCACACGGGTGGCCGTCATCTTCTTAATTTCTTCATAATACTTAATTTTGTCCTCATTCACAAAATCATAGTTGAGCATCGTTCTGTTTGAATCGATGTCTTTATTTTTACTGTTCTCGCCTTCTCGTTGGTTGTGTTTCTGGATCCCCAATATTGCGTCTTTGTGGAACTTTTGCATGCGGATAATCCCATATTTGGCCATCCCTCAATCCCCCATTTCGACCACTGTACTTGGGTCTAGCATACCACAACTTTAAATTTGGTGTAACGCACTACACCAATTTTTCATCTTCGATCAAATTGGGAGCGCGCTCTACGAGGTGGCGGTCGGATTCCTCCCTGTGTTTGGCTCCGCCAAAATGAAAAAAGACATCCTCAACGGATGCCCTTTTTCATAAAGACCGTGGACGCCGTCCACCACCTGTAAGGGGAATTCTCCCCCTTAACCCCATCTAAAAAACTCCCCCAACCCCCTCACTTTTTGAGGGGGCTCCCTCGCCGGTTGGCGTCAAACAAACGGGGTTGTTTGAGTGCCAAGAGGGTTTGGGTCTAGTGAGTCTATCAACTCCTTAAATTCTCGACCTGCCGGTCTTGCGATTTACCGTTGACAGACCCTCGATATTCATTCACATATCTTTGGTTGGTTGATGGATAGAATAGCATGGTCAGCTTTTGTATTTGTCATTTGTTCCTGGACGAAGATCCATATAGCAATATTGACAACGACAGCAATCAGTAGAAAACTCCTATTCTTATTAATAAAGGTTTCCTCCTTCAAGTCATAGTCACAACAAAGGCTGCCTATTATATATACATTTATAAGGCGGCCTTCATCGTAGGTATGCTATATGTTTACTCCAGGAATCAAGACATTATCTCTCATATGAGAATCAATCGTATATTACATTCTTTCCTTCTTCACTTAACTTTTTTAAAGATGTAAGCATATGATTTATTTCTTCATCGGAATGTCTTTCCCATGAACCTAATTCAGCTACTATTTTCAAGGGAGATTTAGATCTATAAGAACGTGTTGGATTTCCAGGGAACTTTTTATCAGTTAAATTTGGATCATTTTCAAAATCGCCTAATGGTTCTACAATGTAAATTCTTTCTTTTGAATTAGATCTTGCTAATTCAGCACCCCATTTAGCAGCGTTTAATGTTCCAGTAAAATAGATATGGTTAGATTTTTTATCCTGATAATTAGACAAATACAATGGTTCAAGCAAGTCTCCAATTTTTAGTTCTGCTTTAGTACCATGAAAAAACGGACCAGGATCCAAGACATTTTTCTTGTCATTCATATAGCCACACCCCTTATACTTTTTGACTTGCATATAACAGTATAAGGCCGGACATAAGTGGAAAAACAGTCTATAAATAATTTTCAAATAGGGTTATAATTAAAGTAGAGATTAAGATGTTAACGGAAACTAACCATCCAAATAAAAAAAGACTGCTGAATAACCAGCAGTCTTTTTTTATTTCCAAAACTCCCACCACTTCTTTTTCTTTTCTTCACTGGCAGCAATAAGCTTTTGAGTTTCTTGCATTCCTCTAACAGCATCTAAAAGTTCACGATCCCTGCTATCTAATCTTTTTGAAATGTATTCATCTCTTTGTTGAATTTGCTTCAATAATTCTTGGTTAAATTTCATTTGTTCTTCTTTAAAATCTTCAAATTGTTTTAGTAATTGCTCATACTGTTGTGTCCCCTGATATGTCACTAATTCCTCTGTGTCACGGCCTGACACATCGTCTTCGCCAACCGTTGATATTACTGCATTTATAGCCTGATCCAGTGACATATCAGGGTGCTTTATCAACTCTCTAATCTTACGTAAAACAATTACATCCTTATCAAAGAAACCTCTGTGGCCCAACTCATTTTTATGGATATGGTACCCTGCTTTTTCGAGCAGCTGAGAATACTTACGAACAGTAGTATTCTGTATCGCTAAAAGGGTAGCGACTTCCCTTGCTGTATAAACCTTTTGCTGATTCTTTGTGTCACCTGACATATCGCACAACCTCCTGCTATGTCCTATGATATGTCATTCGATATATAAAAGAAAAGTTCCTTTTAAAAGATGATTTAGACTTATATTTTAGAATCACGTGGCCGCCTTCGTTTTGGGGTGTGAGGCTGGCTTTAAAAATAGTGTAGATATGTTATGAAAAAGAGTAGAATTTTGGACAGTTGCTCTGGCGGTTCGGCAGGTATAATGGCCGTCGTAAGCCGAGCATCTTTAACTTCGTTTTGGGTATGTTCGGCTTGGCGATATAACCATTCCTGCCGAAATTTGAAATACAAGGAGAAAAGAGTGGAGATTTTTTAAGTGATTTCCTTAAAAAATACTACTCGAACCTTGTATGAAAAATAGCCATAATGGTTTTTCATATGTATTAAGTTCAAGACATTTTAATATGTTTTTTTCTAACGAAAAAAGTATAAAAAGACCCTTGCAATTCTATCAGCGAATTGCTATTTAATATAGAGTGAGAAGAGAAGACTTTTTAAACATGGCTTTAACACTTGATACTAAAGGGTTTTAGTCTATTTCCGTAGTAATGAAAAATCATTACTTTGGTAATGATTTTTCATTACTACGGAAATACAAAAAAAAGAACCTTGTTACAGGTTCTTAAAATAATCTAATAGGTAGATTCTTTAATTCTTTAGGTGTTTTTCTAAACATAGCTTTTAGTGTTCCATTTATATTGTCTTTATCTCCAGAAAACATAATGTGAGGATTAATAAATAAAGCATATGCCCTGACATTATTATCTTCTATTCCGCTTTCTGATCTTGCTAAAATACCTTTATCAATCAACCCTTTTATAATCGGATTTACATTTTGTTTCTTTTTTCCTAATATTTCTGCAAGATCACTTTGAGTAACGGGAAGTGAATTAACTTGTCTAGAATCATTAACTATACAGTTAGAAGAAAATTCAACATTAGGAACTAAATCCATTAAAAAGTTTTTCTCTGCAGTAGTTAAGTATTTTATATCCCTTAAATATAAAATATTTTCTTGAATCAACTGTACAAACCTCACTTTATTCTTAATTTTTCTTTCCGGAACCAACTTCATTCCCTTTGAATTAGCTTTGGCTTGAAGTTCGTTTGCATAGTTTAATTCTTCTTCACTTAGAACTTTACCGTTTTCAATTTCTCGTAATCTAGCTTTTTTTTCGGCTTCTTGCAATGCTTTTTGCATTTTTAAATTCCTCCATTTAGTAGTGGAAGGAACTAACCTAATTGTGTTAGAATACATTTATAAAGTTATGTAGTTGAAGGTTAATCCCTTCTTAATATTTTTTAGAGAAAGTCCTCGGAGTCGTCGAAAACTTGAGGGCTTTTTCTTATGTCTAATTTTCTACCAAATCCTACATTTTTGCAAACCCTATTTGTAGAATAAGCAAGAAAACTCACCTAAAATGTAGGTGAGTTTTTTAGTCTAACAACCCTTTTTCTTTAAATACTTTTCTCAAAGCTTCGTTCACCAATTCAGATTTATAACTCCTAGGAACTCGATCAATAATACTTAAAACGTCGTCATCAAAATAAAATCCTCTATATATTCTTTTAGAACGGTCTTTTGGATTCTGAAGTAAGATATCAATTGCATCTACTTTGCTAGTAGTCGTACTAGCTTTTGAAAGGCTACTGCTAGTACTTTCACTTTCATTCAGATAGCTAACACTAGCTGCTACTTCACTGTTAGCTTGCTTTTGTTCTGCTGGCGCTTTACTATTTTTAGAAATAAGGGTATTAAAATCAACTTCTAAAGGTTCTGGTTCTTCCCCAACATAACGATAAATACTTTGCTTACTGTCCCATTCATATCCTAGTTTCTTAATTCTTAATTGGATAGTACGAGTACTTACATCATACTGATCAGCTAATTCTTTAATTGTGATTTCTTTCATCATAATTCCATTTAACATCTTTTTTACCAGCATCATACTAGCCCCCACTTCCGTTTTAAAAGTATAGTACTAGTATTCAAATGCAGGAATGATATTTCCTGCTATAACTTTTCTAAGAAACACAAAAAAATAATTTATCTTATAACGCACATAAAAATTTTTATCTCAAACAAATCCCTTAAGGTGTTTGTGAATATCAACTGAAAAGTAGCGATATGTATAGCAGAAAAATGCATATCAAATAAGGTTTTAATTACTACACAAATGGAAGATAATAGCCTCTTTTTATTATATGCACAATCATTTTCTCTACTAAAACATACCATGACTATGAGACAAGCTAAGGAGGTGATAAAAATGGCTAAAAGACAAAACAGGCATAACAACTTCTACTCTAATAATTGTCAATGTGATAATTGTCAATCAAATGCACTTACTACTCAACTAGTAGGTAAAACTATATCCGGTTTCATTCCTGCAAACGGACAAAACCCTAGAAAATTAGAGGGTGATTTTGTAGTTACTAAAAGTACCGAGGCTCCAGGAGTATACACTGTACGATATAACCCTCGTTTTGATGCGCTTATCCCAGGTCTATCTAATCCGATAATGATACAAGCATTCCTTCCATTAACATCCAATAATTGCAACAATACAGACTCATTTGGACTTTCTCCTAATGTATTCGCGTCTGTACTAAATTATAATACAGACGGTTTTAGATACCTTACCTTTCAAATTATAGATGATCAAATAGTTCAAAAGGATTTAGATGTTCAATTTGCAGCATTCGGACTAGTTGAAGGTGATGTAACTTAGTTATTCCAGTTAAAAAGAAATATACCCATGAAAAGAGGTGATAAAATGTGTTCAAGAGAAAACCAATCTAATCATTGTCAATGTAATCACAACAACAACTGTTGCCAATGTAATTATTGTCAATCCTATTCACAACGTAATTACTGTCAATCTGACCCATCTAATATATCAATACCTCAATTTCCACAGCCTGCAATTGTATCTGGTTTTATTCCAGCAAATGGAGAAAACCCTCAAAAAATAGAGGGTGATTTTACAGTTACTAAAAACACACAAAAACCAGGGGTATATGTGGTGCGATATATTCCTCCTTTTTCTGAACTACCTCCTGGTACTTCTAATCCAGTAATGATACAAGCATTTCGTCCATTAGAATCTATCAATTACTCAAATTGTGGGTTTGGGAGTAATACAGACGATGTATTCGCTTTTGCCGTAGTAGCCAATGTACAAGGATTTAAGTATATTACTTTTGAAATTGTAAACGATCATGTAGTTCAAAAAGATCTAGATGCTAAATTTACATCATTAGGTTTAAGATAAATAATCTAATGTAAAAAACATGTTTGTTTCATCTTACACTCCAATCTCATAAGAAAGAAGGCTACTCTAGAGAATAACCTTCTTTCTTATTTTTTTGATATACCGTCTGTTAACATAATCAAAATTATCGGTAATGAAAAAGGATCTTCTAAAAGAAGATCCTCTCTACATATTTTTGCTTTGCTGAAGAAGTTTAGATTTCCCTGTACGTTCCCATTCTTCTACTATTTCATATGCTTTTTCAGGAGAATACCCTTTTCCCACAAGAACTCCCATTAGAATAAATTCTTGAAGAATGTGTGTAGCATTTATTCCTCTTTTAACATCCTCTAGTCCTTCATTTACCAGAAATTCTGTATACCGTACCCATTCATCCGGAGTCTTGCCAGAAATCAATGTATTTCCATTGCTATGATCGTGGGCTTCTTCCGCAGCCAATGCATTTTCTTTAGTAACATGAACAGTGCCAAATGGATGATTAGGAGGAGCATATATCGAGTAAAGTTTTAGGGGAGTATTACCGGTATTGGTTAGATTATGCCATGTTCCAGCAGGTATCAATATTGCAGAATCATCATAGACATTTCTTTTAAAGTTTAAATTATTTTTACTCTTGCCCATTTGAACAATTCCTTGACCCTGTTCAATACGTAAGAATTGATCAACGTCAGAATGCATTTCCAAACCGATATCTTCGCCAACATTAAGACTCATTAAAGTAACTTGCAAATTGGTTCCAGTCCATAAAGCAGTACGATACATATTATTTTGCTTCGTTGCTTCATTGATATTAACGACAAATGGCTTTGGTCCGTAATCTTTCAATTTGCCGTTTTTGTAATTAAAATCTCCCTTGTTCGAATAATTATTATTCCAATTATAGCAATTTGGATTCACATTATAATACATCGGATAATGCCATTGATGGTGATAAGGTGATCTATGATGCATATTCATTCTCCTCTTATGGTTTTATTTTACCTTTTCATCCTATGCAGTTGCCTAATTAAAGGTATGTCACATGGATAATAATAGGCAATTAACCTAACCCAAAGAAATAATGAATACTCTATACAACCTTAGTTAACATAATCACCATTATTGGCATCAAAAGACCCTTAAATAATTTTCGAAGGTTATCCCTAGACTTTTGCCCTTATCACTTCTCCTATAACTACATAAGTTATAGGGTATTTACCCCAATTTAGAAAATTTAGAGGAGAGATGACCAGATGAACCCATATAGTTATTATCCTGGATATATTCCGCAACAGACTGAATACTATATCCCTTATGATTGCGAACTATATACACAACAGCAAGAACAAGAAGAATTTGAGAGGCAACAGCCCCAAAATCTAGGAGGGTTTGAAAGAAGAATTAGAAATCTTGAAAGACAAAATCAGCAACAAGCAAGAGAAATTGCCCGACTAAATCAAATTGTTGAACGCCATACATTCCGTCTGAATAGGTTAAATCAAAGACTACGTGTGGTAGAAAACAGATTAAATATTCCATTTGCAAGTCAAGAAGGTTTTTAAATTCTATTACAATGTTAAAATCCCTTAAGATTATAATTCTAAGGGGTTTTAACATTGTATATCTTCTCATAATATGAGCAAACTACCCAAGATGATGAATATCATCATCTCACCTAGCATGACCTTTGAAAAAGCTCCTGAATAGGCACAGGAGCTTTTTCTCTTTTTAGACTATATACTCTTATACAGACCGATAATTAATAGTTTTTTCAGCAAACTAATTATATGTAGAATTTCTAAAGGAAACCAACCTCTGACAAATTAGCTGGTTTTTTCTTTTTGATACATAAATTATTGATATCTTGAGCAAACTACTCAAGACGTCGTGAGGCATCATAAAATAGCTCTCCATTCCTTACGAGGATAGAAAAAGCCACTGATTAGGTCCAGTGGTTTTTTCTGTTTTTAAGCTGTATACGATATACAAAGTTAGTTAACATAATGTCTCTTTCCGGAACACACCACAAAAAAGAACCCTTGTCGCAGAACGGTTCCGCCGAGGGTTCTTTTTCCGGAGTATGCAGCTTTTTATACATCCTTG
>NZ_JBHZOZ010000029.1:0-9529 GCF_042787865.1 Priestia sp. YIM B13486
CTGTGTCTCCTGCTGGCCCCGTTGGACCTGCTGGACCTGTGTCTCCTGCTGGCCCCGTTGGACCCGCTGGACCTGTGCCTCCTGCTGGCCCCGTTGGACCCGCTGGACCCGTTGCTCCTGTTGGACCTGTTGGACCTGCTGGAGCAACTAAGAGAGCCACGTCATCGACTAACACATTGGCTGTTCCTGCTTGAGGAGTCGTATGGATTAAAATAAAGGCCTGTGTGGTATTGGGTGGAGCTGGAGTGGTCGTTTGATAAATTTCAAGCCAGGTATCATTATCGGCAGTTGGAATGTGACCTACGGGAATAGTAGTTGCGAGGCCCGGACCCAGAAAATTAGAGAGACTATCGTAAAACGTCACTTGGATAAAAACAGGTGTCGATGGAGCCGTTCCGACTTTGGCGAATGAAGCAAGAACTTCCATACTTTCTCCAGGATTTAGTGGAACGAATTGACCAATATAAGAAGTAAAAGGACTACTTTGGAATCTGGCAGAAAACGAACCGGAATGTGAAAATTGACTGGTAACTGTTGTATTGGCAGAAGACCAAGGAGTCAGTGTTCCGGTTTCAAAGCTGCCATTTATGATTAAATTTTGAATCGACATGTTAAACATTATTCCTCCATTCTATTAAAGTAATATCTCTTTATCCTATGCTTCTTTCTTAGAAATGAGACGGCGCTTATCTTCATCTGTTATTAATTTTTTTTATTACTGGAACGTTTATGAGGGTGAGTTTTTTAAGATAAGAGTTCTGTTTAAAATGTTTATGTATACTCTGAATTCTTATTAGAAGCTAATATATAGCTTCATAAGGCAATATAATAATGTAGAAAAATAATTCTTCTTGTCTATCTATATCAAAAAAATGTATGATGACTTAATCTGGTTCTGGTGAAAAAACTTCAACATAACTGCAAGTAATCTCCCAAATTTGGACATACTGATACTATTACTCTAAAAAAGTGCTATGATCAGTATGGAAAAGCAGCATTTATTCAAGTAGAAACATTATCACTATGATATTATTTTGCAAACAGTAAAATGGTACCTACGGTACAACTTGAGCTTTCGTGATTTTGTGGAAATTATGGAGGAAGGGGGCTTATCCGTTGCTCATACAACCATTATGCGTTGGGTTCATGAGTATGTTCCTGTATTGGACAAACGAATCCTCAATCAAACAAATGACTCTTGGAGAGTAGATGAAACATATATCAAAGCAAAAGGGAAATGGATGTATCTATATCGTGCGGTTGATTCCAAAGGAAACACCATTGATTTTTATCTAAGCAAAACAAGGGATAACAAGGCTGCAAAGCGTTTCTTCAAGAAAGCTTTGCGGTCTCTTCATGTTTCAAAGCCTCGTGTCATAACCGTCAATAAAAATTCTGCTTACCCTATAGCCATTGAAGAGTTGAAGAACGAAAAAAAGATGCCTGTAGGCATCCAAATAAGGCAAGTGAAATATCTCAATACAACCTACAAACTTGTTATTGAACCAGTAGTTGGGCTACAATTCCCTAAATTAAAAGCTGTATTTGTAATGGCATTTAGATTTTTGAAGAAAATAGTATTTCCTTCTTGATTTGCACGCAAATTATCAACCCCATAACTATTTATAAAAACATTAAGATCATAGGAAGTTTGATAGCGTATTTCATATTTTTCAGCGTTAATTTCCATATCTGGATTAACTAAAAAAACGAGGAAATTAATTGAAGTATTTGGGTGAAGAATAAATTTTGTGTCAGTAATCGTTGTACGATCGCTCCAGTTTATCACTTTAATCCGTATCTTTACGTTAGTAGAGGGGTTAAGATTTACTAATTCGCTAAGAGCTGTAGTAGTATTAGGATGTTTATTTAATACACCAGTTGATAAATAAGACATTATTTAATCTCCTTATATTGTTTTATTGAAGGAGGAATACGAAAAAGCTGTGATCAAGGTCACGTACCGTTCTTTAAAAGTCTTTACATTACCTCCCGCATTATACTATACGTACTTTACAATTAACCTGTCTTAGTCAATGGCCTTTTTTATATCCTGAGAGAAAATATAATTAGATATTCCTATAAACTAGAGGTTATTAAGAAAATAATATTTCACAACTCAAGAAAACTACCTCAAGGAAAAATCATTAGTTACTCAACACACGGAAAACAAAACCATAAGAAAAAATAAAAGCCTTTAGAATAACTTTCTATTCCAAAGGCTTTTATTTTTTCTTATGATTAAAGGATATCTAATTTAATTAATAGCGCCACGAGGAGTTGAATAAGAATTTCAACATTAGCTGCAATGTCAGTATCTGTAGTAGTCACTTTAACATTTCTTGAATTTTTAACAATTGTACGTTGTCTATTAATTTGTTTAATAGAGGATTTTTGAAAAAGTTCTTGCGCCACTTTATCAGCTTCTGCGCTACTACCCAAAGTAATGGTTAAAATAAGCACAATAGCCGCTTGGAGAGCCGCTTGAATTGACAATCCTACTTTTGTACTCGTTGTATTAATTTCCACATCAGCCGAGTCATAAATTAAAATAGATTCTTCAGAATATTGAACAGTTTCAGCTTTTTGAGCTGCTAATTGATTGACATCATCGAAAATTGGATGAGAAGAAGAGTCTAAAGCACTCCACTTATTACTTTTACATTTTTTCTTATGATTCTGCTTACTCATATAGTACTTACCATCTTCTGGGTTATAGTAACTATAATAGTTATTCACTTGATCACCATTCCTTTACATTTTTTTATTAATGAAAAACTATAAAATGCTTGTACCAAAAAAAATTAAATAAAAAATGGTCTATTTTAGAGTTTTATTGATTCGAGATTGTAGTTCTGATGTGATTTTTTTAATTTTTTCTTTTTGATCGGGTGATAATTTTTTTAGTGCAGATTCTGAAACTCCATATTTATCTAGTACGCGTGAAATTAAAGCATCGGCAACTTTATCCGGATTTGGATTATTAAATGCAGAAGATATAATTTTTTTTAAATTACTCATTTTCACGAACCCCTCCTATAAAAAATATTCTTAAGTAAGAAATACCTCTAATAGTAGAGTATGCAAGTACTAAAAAGATGCTTGGGCTAATAATGATAGACAAGAATCCATTTTATAGAATTAAAAGTAATATATAATTTTTAGGCCATTCTTTTATCTAAAGCATTTTTATGATTTAAACTTATAATTTCTAATTAATTCAAGTTCTGCTCCTAATTGCAAAACAAATATCCCCCTTAGCTACTAAGGGGGATATTTATATCTTACTTTCTAAAGAATGTTGAAACGAATCTTTTAATTAAAGTATTACAGAAACTGAACCGGGAAGTTCTTCAATTTTTTACTTTTATTTTCTAAAAAACATACTCCAGAAACCTTTTGGTTTTGATTCCATATTTTCCTGGGCAGATGCTATAAGTTTTTTAGTATCATTAATTTCGCGTATTGCACTAGTCAATCTTTCATCCCGTTTTTCTAGATTGTTTTCAATATATTTATCTTGGTTGCTTAATTTTTCTGTAAGTTGTTCTATAAGCTTTCTTTGCTCATCAAGGCGCTGAATAAGTGCGATCTGAAATTGCTCATCTTTTTCAGATCTATTAAGCAAATCTTGAATTTTTTCTTCAAGGGAATCTACTTTTTTTTCGAGTTTTGTTTGTACATCAACTGCTTCTGGTATGATTTCTCCCTGAAGCCACTGATTTATCATTTTATAGCTCCAGTTTTGCTCCTGAATTCTTTTTTTTATTTCAATTAATAAATCAATATTTTGTTTGCTATATCTTCTATGTCCTCCCTCAGTTCGTTGAATTTGGAGATTAAATTCTTTCTCATATAAACGCACCAGGTCAATACTTAATCCAGTTAGCTTTACAGTATCCTTCAAAGTATAAACGACGTCATCATTTTTTTCTTTAGACATTTTTCTAGAGTTCTCCTTTCTACATAAAAATCTAGATGCTTGTAAAGGTTAATATATCAAGGTTAATAACGATTCTAGAATCTACTTTAACTAGATATTACTCCAGTTTTATATTCCTAGTAAAATTCTATCTATATTTTAGTAATTCCTTTATTATATGCTGATTTTTGTTTTGCTTAAGACAAGCCTAGTAACTTCTCTTGTTAATTCTAGATAAAATTATGAACTTTGCAAGAGTAGAACTATAAATTTTACATGCTATATAAATGCCCCTCATATTTAATACATTTGAGCCTAACAAGAAAGACAAGTTTCACTTGGCGCAAGAGGCCACAAAAACTGCCCAGTTTAACAGGATCAATTGGAAATCAGGAAAAACAGGATCTCCTGAATAAACTGGTGACAACACAAAACAACTTTTATCTGATGACGTTAATACGAGATTTCAAAGAATAGAGGGCGCGGTAGATGCAAATTCTCAAATCTAGAATGCCCTTTATCTAGACTAAATTCGAGATATTTAGTTTCATATGGCAGAGAGTCACGCAAATATTTTTTTCTCTACACTTTTGAAACTCCCAACAGAATCTAGAACCTTTATATCCCTTGATAATAAAGGGGTTATAATGAATCTAGAATGTACTTTATCTAGAATTTAATCAAGAATACCTATTCTTTTTTAAATTCTAGGATAGAAATATAAGAATTTGGTTCCTATATGCTTGATCGGTTTCCTTCATAGGTAGTATATCTATAGTACTTCTTTAATCTAATTGCATCATAAATTAACCACTTTAAAAACTTTAACGATAGTGTCTGAAACCTTCTAGTTTAACTTTGGTTAAACTAGAAGGCGTGTTCAGGAATTAGTTAGTCTGGTACATAACACAAGTTGAACTAATGGATACATAATATTGATATGACATGTTTTTTAAAAGATATTAAGTTAAACTTAATACCTTTTTGATTTCAGATATCGTTTGAAGCGATATAGAGCATGACGACTAGACAGGCCAAAGTAAGAAATAATATTTTCGTTTGAACATCCTTTTCGAATCTGGTCTAATATACAGCTGTTTCGAAAGTGAGTAGACCTCACATGAGCTTTTATGCCTGAACGTTTAACTTCTCTTTCAATCATACGCTTTGTTCCAATTACACTAATCCTTTTAGGTTTGTTTAAGCTGTAATCATACCAATAAGTCATTTTTTGAGGATGGAAAGAAATAAACAGTGGATCGTCTGTATAGTCTTTGGGTCTAAATAATAAAGGTATTGTTGACAGGTAGTCATATATAATTTTCTTATCGTGCTTAGAAAGCTCTAAGGTACGATTGGTTTTGTTGGTGCTAATGGTTAATGTATTTTGTCCAAAATTAATGTCCTGTATATTTAAAGATACCACTTCATTAATCGTGAGGCCGTAACGAAGCATAAGGATTAATATTGAATGGTTACGAGGTCCAATGTATTTATGTATCTGTAATTGCATATCACTTAGATGTTCATAACTTACAACAGAATGTAAAAGGATTGAAGCATCGACTTCTGTTATAAAGTCTGTGTCAGTTAACTCTCGCTGTTTTTTTGTTGTCCCTTTTAATATACCCAGTTGATCTGTGAGGCTATAGTATTTCAATAAGCCGTTTAAATGTGATGTTACGCGTCTTAAAGTAGCTTCTGACAGTTTTTTTTCTTTTAGGTACATAAAGTATCCTTCATAATATTTTAGGTCCTTTGGTAAGGTTTTTTGATCCAGCTTTGAATGATAACGAGTTAGCCATTCAAAAAACTTCTCTAAATCATGTTGATACATCGAAATTGTAGAAGTTTTTTTTCCAGATTCCTCTAAATAAGCAAGGAAGTCATGAAGAATAATAGGGTTATTCAAGTGAAATCACATCCATTTAGGTAAATTTAATATACTATTATTATAACAGAAATAAAGACGTACGCTTACTAAGAGAGATTTTTATCAAGAATTTCTGTATATTAAATTCACCTCCGTTTGAAGATCCTTATAAAAAACCACGCTTTTAACGGCGTGGTTTTTTATATCTGGCAATTCAATTTAAGCTTTATTTGAAATCTCACTTTGTAAAAATTCTTTGTAAATCTTTTTTAATTCTTTATCTTTAAAATCACTAACTAGTCTGGGCTCCAAACCTAATTCTTCACGCTTTTTCAAATCATCACCCATATTTCGGATGACTTCTTGTAAACCTGCTTCTTGGGCTTTTTTAACTTCTTGTTGACTAGGTTGATTTGAACTTAAGACCAACATTTTTTTCAATTCCTGAAACTGAAGAAGCTTTTCTTCAAATTCTACTTGAGTTCCATTTTCTTTAAAGAACAATTCTTGTTTTTCTTTTAACGTAAAGTCTTTAAAGGTTTCTTGTTTATCCCTAGCTTCTGCTATAAAATCTGGAACTAATTCTTTTTTAGGCGCCTTTTTAGAGTTAATGCGTTTTGATTCCTGCGAGATTTTGGCATAATCTTTTTGGATTGCTTTTACTACATAAGAATGAGGATAAGTGACCTCTCCTGTAATTGCACGATCTTGTGTGTATTTTATATTTCTTTCTAGGTGTTCTTTTGTAAATTCAGATAGCAGCCATTCTATTTTTTCTGGCTTAACTCCTAAGTTCTCTAACTCATTCTGGACACTGTTTTTATTATCGCCTAACTCTAATGATTCCTGGTTTAATTCTAGCTTTTTTTCGTTAGTAGCCTGCATTACAGGAGAACTAGTAATAATGAATTCTATAGATGTTACTTTTCTACCCGTCTTTAATTCAACGAATTCAAAATGGATGTCCGTTTTATTGTTAACTTCTTTTTGAGCGACTGCTAATACTTTACTTTTAAAGTGGCCATACTGTTTATACTTAGTAGGTTCAATAGCTAAAAAATGACGCAATTCTTCAAGAGTTAATTCTCTTTTTCGCAGACGCTCATATTGCTTAAGCAGCTCATAAATACGAATTGAATAAACTGAATTGAGTCTAACTACATTCTCTAATTGATACGATGTAAATTTTTCTTTAAGCTCTAAAAACAGGTACTTTAAGCTGGGGTGAAACTGCAATGTTATGTAGCCTTCATTCTCTTCATAGATAGACGTGATTACCCAGTTGTAATTTCTTTGTTTGCCTTTTTCTCTTATAGTAAGAATCTTTGTTTGTAGACCATTTACAATTTCTTTTAAGTAGGAGTAAAAACCTGTGCCTTTCTTATTGCCTACGATTTCGATGAAATCTTTAGCTCTAAACCTATAGGTCTTTAAGGTTTCGTCGTTAGGCTGTACTTTAGAAGCCATGATTAAAAGGATTCTTTGTTCCTGTAAAGATAATTTATATGTACTCTCAATGAGGATGTTTGATTTAGTCACCCAATTTTTTATATTTATACTCTCCAGATCATATGGTTGAACGACATTCGTTTTTTTCATAAAATCCCCCATATTTTTCTAAACTATCACTAAAGTATCATAAAAGTGATACTGTGTAAATTACATATTACAGGGCAACTTGTCCTTACAATTTAACTATCACGCAAAATTAGTGATACTTTATGATTGATGTTTACCCCTGAAACATCAATCGGTTTTGCTTTACCCCCTCATTTTTCAAATTAATACGCAAAATTAGTGATAGTTGAAGAATATCTATATTTCTAACGCAAAATTAGTGATACTTTATGAGCATCACCACTTTTCACGCAAAATTGGTGATAGTTAATTTATATTTACATATCCAACGCAAAATTAGTGATAGTTCGCGCAAAATTAGTGATAGTTTCACGCAAAATTAGTGATAGTTTCACGCAAAATTAGTGATAGTTCGCGCAAAATTAGTGATAGTTCGCGCAAAATTAGTGATAGTTTAGGCTTATAAATGTTATTACATCAGTACTTCTAGAAGGCCTAAAACAACAAAACAATAAAACAAATATATAAAAACAATTATGTAAAACACTAAAACATAATAAAAAGTAGTTGTTTTATTTTATAATTTCTAAGATTAGTAATCTGAGTGACTATACAAATATGTAGTGGGATTTTCGTAATATTAGCAGTATATCCAAAAGAAGTTACTTCTAATCATCAATGAAATATTGAGGTTTTATAAGGAGATCATGAATTCTTATTGAATTATAAGATTAATAGACGGTATAATAGAGTCAACAAAACAGTGCGGAATATAAAAAGACTCCAACGTGTGCAAGTGGTGCGCCAACACCCTTACACCGTTAACCCTAATACCTCTAGGGAAAACACCTGTCGAAGTCCTAATACATAAATTTAATTACGCCTTTATTTTATCGGATAATTAGATTTATTTCAAGGGCGTAGTCTGTCAAAAAATCCGACATCGTTTTCCTTTTTCACGGGATGCGATGTCTTTTTTTGTTCCTGAAAAGGAGAGAATAGACTAATGGCTGCGACACGTATGCTTACAACAGAGGAATTTGACTATATGAAGAATTATCATAGTTTCATAGAAAATCGTTCCCAACATCAATCAATGAAACGAAAACTACTTAAAGAAATTATCAATCTTTATGGAGAGAAATTTTATCGTCTCCATGAAGGAACAAGAAAAGCTTTAGACCGTCTTTGTTGGTTTGCTTCAGAAAAAGGATTTTGCTTTCCTGGTAGTACATATTTAGGTAAAACCTACGAAAAGTCAAAAGGCACAATCGATCGTCATTTAAAAGAACTGCGAAAGCGAGGACAAATTGTTACTGTTTATCGTCGCTGCCCTCGTAACAATGGAAAGGGGAATCCAGTACACCTATTTGTGAATCACCCTTATTTTCACCATTGGGTTAAGTATTTACAGCTCAATTTAGAGTCTCATGTTGAAGCAGATGTCGAAGCAGAAAATGCGGAAAGTTCATGTGAGAGTAAGAGCACAGAGGCAAAAAACTGTTCTACCTATAATCTATCTTTAAAAGATTTTAATAAATACATACGTAATAATGAAAATTCCAAACTCTCTTCTGAATACGTACCATCTCTTGTTCCCAAAACTTTTAGAGATACTGTAAGACCTTTTTTTCCTTATGCAGACGATATCTACGAACTATGGGGGAAAGTTCGTTTAGCTTATAGAATGAGTGGTATCGATAAACCGTTAGAAGAGTTAGTTTCCATTTCTGTGCAATCATTTAAAGAAACCATTTTCGCTTACAAGAGAAAACGAATAAAAAATACTTTTACAGCTTATTTCTTTGGAACACTACGGGGGCAGTTTGCTATTGAACGTAGAAGAGAGGTTCAATAGCAAACTGCCCCCGTAGTGTACTATTTTACAACGTTTTAAAAGCTTAATTTCTTCTATAGTAGATACACCTAAATATAATATGATTTTCCCAAAAAACATATTGACGTTCCGTGAAAAATATTATATTATGTTTAAGCGTCGTTGAAACATCTATTAACAACGAAGCAAAAAACAATTTTAAAAAGTTATTGACATTAGGTTGATAATTCGATATAATATTGAAGTCGCTTAAGAGCGGCGGTTGAACTTTGAAAACTGAACAAAGCGACAAACGTCAACGTTAAATTTTATTTTTTAA